>JAFXKJ010000078.1 GCA_017531765.1 Clostridia bacterium | reverse complement strand
TTCTTCAGGTTTCCGCAGGCGCAAGAAAGTACGCTAAGCAGGAGTACCTTCTCGCTCTCGCTAACGCTGCTATCAAGGATTCCGGCGTTGACCTCGCACTTCACCTCGACCACGGCGCAGATTTCGAGATCTGCAAGGCTTGCATCGACGGCGGCTTCACATCCGTTATGATCGACGGCTCTCACCACTCCTTCGAGGACAACATCGCAGTTACAAAGAAGGTTGTTGAGTACGCTCACGAGCGCGGCGTAACAGTTGAGGGTGAGCTCGGCGTTCTCGCAGGCGTTGAGGATGACGTTGTTGCTGAGGATTCCACATACACACGTCCCGAGGAAGTTGAAGAATTCGTTGCTAAGACCGGCGTTGACTCTCTCGCTATCTCCATCGGTACAAGCCACGGTGCATACAAGTTCACACCTGCACAGTGCACAAGAAACGAAGAGGGTATCCTTGTTCCCCCTCCGCTTCGCTTCGACATTCTTGAGGCTATCATGGAAAAGATCCCCGGCTTCCCGATCGTTCTCCATGGCGCGTCCAGCGTTCCCCAGGATTACGTAAAGGAGATCAACTCCATCGGCGGTAAGCTTCCCGATGCAGTTGGTATTCCCGAGGAGCAGCTCCGCCGTGCAGCTTCCCTTGCAGTATGTAAGATCAACATCGACTCCGATATCCGTCTTGCAATGACAGCAGGTATCCGTCGCGTTCTTACAAACGATCCCAGTGTATTCGACCCCAGAACTTACCTCACCGTTGCACGTGCAGAGGTTAAGAAGATGGTTGCACACAAGATCCTCAACGTTCTCGGTTCTGCAAACACTCTCTAATTCAACAGTAAACTTTAATCGCCTCGCTGAAAAGCGAGGCGGTGTTTTTTGTTTATTGGGTGACTATATAGGCACTTGTAGGGGAGGACCTTGATCCTCCCGCTACTCGGAGATTTTTATCAAAATTTCTCTTAACATACTTGACATTGACCCTACGTCAAGTGATATAATAAACGTAAAGGGGGATGAACATGGAAAAGCTGTACGATATATCGGAAGTATGCGAACTTCTCGGAACTACATCCAGAACACTCCGCTTTTATGAAGAAAAGGGAATTATCCAAAGTACAAAAGAGCTTGACAGTCAGAGACGTAAGTACACGGAGTCACAGCTTGAGCATATCAAGTGCGTGCTTGTTCTCAGGTCTATCGGAATAAGTCTCAAGGAAATTGAAGGAATAATTCATGACGAATCATCCCTTGAGGAAACGGTAAGGATAAAGAAAGCCGAGAGATTTGCTCTCATCGAAAAGTGCAGAAAAGAGATAATTCTACTTGACGAGGCTATCAAAATATTGAACAGCGGCGGAGATATATATTCCATTGATTCGAAAAAAGTGTTTCTGTCTCCCGAAGGGAAACGTGCGGAAATCGTGGAAAAGTGTACGTCTGCAATACTTGAAGGAAATATGAGTGAAGCGGCAGAACATTTCAGCAAAGCCATGAGAGAAAAAGATAATCTCGACGGGATCGTTGAGACGTTTCGTTCCATATCGGAGCCACTCGGGAGGTTTATCGTTCCCGAGCGTATCGTTGAGGAAAAAGGACACGAAAATGTGCTTTTACACCACCTGCGTTTTGAAAAGCTTGGAATCGTTGTCAGATACGTGTTCCGCGGAGAGCTGATTCACGGCTTGTGGCTTGATTATTACGGATTGGAGGATTAGTGTATGTGGACACTTAATTTCGGAAGCGGCAGTATCGCAGTGCCGTGGCAGATCGGTCTTGCTGTCATAATACTCGCTATATTCGGCTCTGTTCTCGTTTTCAGAGCTATAAACCGTTCTTTTCTCAGAGAGGACGAGAATAAATATTATGCCTGTTCGTGGTGCTCTCACCGTTTTAAGCCCGAAAAGAAAAAACTTAAGAGAAGTCTTATGACTAACGGTGAACGGGTTCTCAAATGCCCCAAATGCGGCAAAGTGGACTACTGTGCTCCATCATATGATCAGGACAATGAATGAGAGGAGAAAGATCTATGAATATCATACCTATTGTTGCTCATCAAATAGAGGATTGGCTTGATGTCGGAGTGAATCCTCTCATCGTTATTCTGTTTATTCCTACAGTATTCTTGTTTGCTATCCCTGTTTCCAAATTTATTGTGTCACGTTATACATACAGATGTACAGAATGCGGAGAAATATTCAAACCGTCTTTTTTCAGAGCACATGCGGGAATACATGGTCCGGACGGTCGGTACCAATATTGCCCTAAATGCAAGAAAATAACTTGGTGTAAATACGAGTGAACACCTCCAAACCCTTAAAGGAGACATAACATGATACCTTTTAACTGGTTCAACGAAACGATATATCTCCCGTGGCAGATCGGCGTGCCGATAATTGCCGCAATGGTCGCGGCGGCGGGACTCATAGCCTATTTTATTCTTCGCCGCATGGCAAAAAAGACCTACGTCTGCCCAAACTGCGGTTACCGGTTTAAGGCTGAACCGCGTCGGCTTCTGACACTTCATTTCGGTAACGCTTACCGCCTTAAATGTCCG
>JAFXKJ010000077.1 GCA_017531765.1 Clostridia bacterium | reverse complement strand
CTTTTCTGCCATTGTTATTATCCTCTCTTTCCTCGATCATCTCTCGCCGAGGTCAGCCATAGCAACCTCGTACTGCTCTGCGTTGGGTGCGGCACCGTGCCAGCTTACGTTGTTTTCCATGAAGGAAACGCCCTTACCCTTAACACTGTGGGAGATGATAACGGTAGGCTTATCACTGCACTCGTCAAATGCCTTGTAAGCCGCCTCAATGGACTCAAAGTCGTGTGCGTCCGCATGAACCACGTTCCAGCCGAATGCGCGGAACTTCTCATCGTGAGGTGCGGGATTCATAACGTCGTAGATGGGGCCGTCGATCTGGAGACCGTTGAGGTCAACGAGCCAGCAGAGGTTAGAAAGCTTGTGGTGACCTGCGAACATTGCCGCTTCCCAAACCTGACCTTCCTGAGTTTCGCCGTCGCCGAGGATAGCATAAACCTTGAAGTCTGCGCCGTCAAGCTTTGCGCCGAGAGCCATACCGCAGGAAACGGATGTGCCCTGACCGAGAGAGCCTGAGGACATATCAACACCGGGAGTGTGCTTCATGTCGGGGTGACCCTGAAGGTAGCTTGTTGTCTTTCTGAGCGTTTTGAGATCCTCTACGGGAATGAAACCACGCTGTGCGAGGACGGAGTAAAGTGCGGGAGCGCAGTGGCCCTTGGAGAGAACGAGTCTGTCTCGGGACGGATCGTCGGGATTTGCGGGATCAACATTCAGCTTTTCGAAGTAAAGGTATGTTACTACGTCAGCGATGGAGAGGGATCCGCCGGGATGTCCGCTTGAGGCGGAGTGTACTGCATCGATAATGCCGACACGTACGCGTCTTGCAATTTCCTGCAGCTCTGTGATTCTGTTTGTATCCATAATTGATATATCCTTTCTCTGAAGAATAGCTGTGACAATTCCTCATTTCTCGCTGAAGGCATACTCAGCGAGTATATAAACTACCTCTATTGTAATATATTTTTTTCAATATGTCAACGATGATAGCGAATTTTCCCCATAAATATTACGTTTTTTCTGTTTTTGGCGTGTATTTTTGCAGTTGCGGGTTTACCTTTCGGATTTTCTGATGTTTTAAGGCATGATCGTCACACTCTGCATCATGCACAAAAAAACGTGTCGGTGATTAAATAATTTCAGAATTTACAGCATTGACTTTTAACAGCGTTAAGTATATAATGATTAACAGTGTTAAAATTTACTACTGTTAAGGATTATAGGTGTGCTAATGACAGATTATAGTATGCTGGCTTCTCAGCTTTTAGATGAGCTTTGCGACGATTCACGTCTCAGGTACAGACGTGATCTTGAGGATTTTTCTCATGGGGAAATGAGCATTCTGACGTATCTTTGTTATACGGAAAACGGGGTATGTCCCGGGGATCTTTGTGAAACGCTTGGTATGACCACTCCCCGAATTTCGGCGATCATTGCGGGACTTCAGAAAAAGGGACTTGTTTCGAGAGTTACCGATGCAGGCGACAGACGTAAGATACATATTTATATTTCCGAGGAGGGCAGGGTACTTGTGGATGGGAAAAAAGATGCCCTGAGAGCCGATATCAGCCACATTCTCAGCCTTCTCGGCGAAGATGATGCAAAAGAATACGTAAGAATTATCGGAAAGATCAACCGTATAATGAACGATATGGTTTGACGTTGCAAATGGAGATTGAAATGATTGAAAATAATATTCTCACTCTTGGAATTGACATTGGCAGTACCACAGCGAAGCTTACTGCTGTGAATGACGGTAAGATAGTTTACTCAAAGTATGAAAGGCATATGTCAAGAGTCCGCGCGAAAACATCGGAGATGATGAAGACTCTGGGAGATGTTACGGTAAAGTGTGCTATCTCCGGTTCAGCGGGTCTGGGTGTTGCCGAGGCGGCGAATATTCCATTTATTCAGGAGGTTGCGGCGACCACCGAGCTTGTAAAGAGGCTTCACCCCGAAACGGAGGCTGTAATCGAGCTTGGCGGCGAGGACGCGAAGATCATTTTCTTCGGCAGCGGAATCGACGAGAGAATGAACGGCACCTGTGCCGG
>JAFXKJ010000013.1 GCA_017531765.1 Clostridia bacterium | reverse complement strand
GCTTCCACAGTATCGTTGGCATTGACGAGAAGAATGATCTTCAGGCTCATCAGCTCATACGTGCCTTCAAACAGCGCAAAAGCCTGATTGTTGTTACCAACACCAATATAGACAAAGGGGATTCTGACAGGAAAACCCATGTAAGTGAATGTACCGTACACGAATTTCCCGTCTTCCACAGCCGAGTTGATGTCGTTAAACGGAACGTCACACGTTGCCGTCATGTTTGTGGAATCAACGGTAAAATTAACGGGGAAAATCTCAGTCTCCCCCGAGCCGCCCGTCTCAGCGGATATCATTTGAAACAGAGCCTCTTTACTGTCAGCGACCATGATATGAAGTACCTCTCCGCCAAGTGCCAACGCAAATACCGCTATCCAACCCGTATCATCCGGGACAACCGCCATAAGCGGGACGTAATAAGGCACACCATCCCCCATGTCAAATTCAGCATAAACGTACTGACCGCCCTCGTGAGCCGCCTTTATCTCCGTCGTCGTGTGACTTGCAGTACCCGAACCCGTCATGTCATCGTTGAATGTCACGTCGGAAAACGTCACAGCCATTGTCCCGCCGCCCGAGCCTCCGTCTCCGTCGCCCGTGTCACCCTTTTCGCCTTTTTCGCCCTTCGCACCATTCTTCACGTTAAGCACACTGCCGTCGGAGAAGGTAACGGTATTCGTACCTCCGCTTACGTCACTCTCGACGATTTTGGTTATGGTGACGGAAGTACCGTCAGCGCCTTTTTCACCGGGATCTCCCTTGTCGCCTTTTTCAAGACTCACCTCCGACAACCTTTTACCATCGGTCATCAAAACGTCCGCGGCATCAACCAATGGGAATGACCCGCTGTTTTTCGGTTTGATTTTGTCAATCAGTTCAACTGCCACTTACTTCACCTCCACAGTCGTATTGCCAAGCTCGGCATTTGCCGAACGGTATATGTAGTAGCTTTCCTTGTACCCCGCCTCGTTGGTAAGCTCTCCCGTAAGCACAAGATCAAAGCCGCCGTCAAAGCCGCCTACCTTGAAGGAGCACTTTCCGAGTCTCGCGGGCACGATATACCAAATGTACTCACCCTCACCCGCATTAGCGGTGAAAGTACGCGCCTTGGTGTCCGATAGGATCTTCGTCGCACCCTCGGAAGTACCGCTGAGTATACCCTCCTCCGTCGCCGCGCCGTAAATGATGTAGTTGCGGAAGTAAAGTGTTGTACTCTTCGTAGCCTCCGCCCCACGCTCGTCCACAGCCCTGAGAGTCCACGTCTTCTGAGACGTGATCCCCGCGCCCGTCAGAGCCTTTGAAGCCGCGGACACGTCAAGAGTCTCCCCGTCAAGAGTCAGACTCACGGGAGCTTTATTTGTCGCCCACGTAAGTGTCACGTTATCCACCGTCGATCCTATGACCGCGTTACCCACGCTGTTCGAGAAGGAAGTGATAGTGATCGCCTTGTAGAGAATGTCAGCTATCTGTGCTTCTATTGCATCAAACCTCGCATTCGCTTCAGTCGTTCCCGGGTCTCCCTTATCGCCACGGTCCCCCTTGTCTCCTTTTTCACCTTTGTCTCCTTTGTCTCCTTTGTCTCCTTTGTCTCCCTTGTCTCCTTTCTCGCCCTTTTCACCGCGCTCGCCGGCATAATCCTCAAAATCCAAGATAACCTTATCTCCGTTCGCATAGGTTATAATGATACTGTTACCCTCTGACTTGACGGAAGCAATTTTTGCCCCCTCCGCTTCTCGGATCGCAGTCATAAGCGCAGAATACCGGTCAGTACCCATTACTTTATCGTCAATATCAAAGCTCTGGATATTGACAATAACACACGAGGGTGTTGTCAGGACCGCGCCGTCTGCGAAAACTATTTTAAGGCACACATGAGTCGCCGAGGGTAAACTCATGTGTGAATTCATTTCCGCAGTAACGGTATTTCCCGAAAAATCACAGTCGGCAAGAATTGCATCTTCGTCATTTACAAGTCCGTAAAGTAAAACCTTGGCGTCTTCGCTAATGTCATAGGGTTTTCCGCCATCGGTAAGTGTGAACTTGAGAATTCTGCTTCCGCTATCGCTTCCTGCAGTGTACACGCGCTTTTTCGCGCATGGCAGTGAAAAATCAAGAGCGATTTCATGTATTATTTTATTCAATGATCCTCATCCTTTCAAGCTTATTTCCGGGTCGGCTTGGAAAAGCAGGATCATAAAAAGAACATCTGTTCTTTGCTTCGGATTATAACAGATATTACGCGCTATGTCAAGAAAAAACGAGGAATTGACCGAAAAATTGTAACGGGGCGGTAATTTGGCGAAAATCTCGCGAGAAATAAAAAAAGCGGGGCAGTCACCGTAAGCTGTGTAGCTTGCTTTACGGTACTTCCCGCAGTTTTTTATTATCAGATTTGCTTTTCAAGCTCAGGAAAGCATGAAAGACTTCGTTTCAGGATTCCACTGACGTGGGCAAGGAGAGTTCCGTAATTTGTTATTGGCACTCCCGCATCTGCGGCACACTTTGCTCTGTAGAGTATCTCTCTCTCATTCAGCATACATCCGCCGCAGTGTACGATCAGATCGAAGGAAGAAAGATCCTCGGGGAAAGTCCCGCCCTGAGTAAAAACAAACTCAATATCGTCTGATCCCGTATATTTCATAATTGCACGGGGGATCTTTACCGTTCCTATGTCCTCGCACTGTCTGTGATGGGTACATCCCTCGCTGATGAGTATCCTACTCCCTTTTTTCAGACGGTCAAGCTTACGTATCCCCTCAACGGCAAATGCCAAAATTCCTTTATACGCCGCCATAAGAATAGAAAACGACGTAAGAGGTATACTCTCGGGCACCAAAGCTTTAACTTGACCGAAAACCTGGCTGTCAACGATAACCATTTTGGGCGGAGTTTTTAAGTTTTCAAGGACTGACGTCAGCTGACTCGGCTGTACGCACACAGGAACAGCGAATGAATCAAGTATATCGCGGATAGTCTGCACCTGAGGAAGAATAAGCCTTCCCTTAGGAGCAGATGAGTCTATGGGAGTCACCAAAATCACCGTGTCCCCCTCGGATAGTCTGTCACCGATAATCCGTCTTTCACACCCTTCGGACTTTGCCGCCTCTGCGATTTTATGCTTCAGCAGATCCACGTTTTCCCCCGTTTCAGCGCTGACGTAAAGACAGTCCTCAACTCTCTCACCCGTGAAAAGATCGCTTTTAGCGTACACAGTGACAGCGGGAATATTCTTTTCCTTAACAAGCTCGGCGATCTCACGGTCGAATGGCGTTACACCTTCCACTGAATCTACAACAAGCACCGCAACGTCCGTTTTATTCAGGATCCGTTTGGTACGTGCAACGCGCAGCTCTCCAAGGTCCCCCTCGTCGTCAAGTCCGGGGGTATCGATCATCACCACGGGACCTACGGGCAGCAGCTCCATTGATTTGGTCACAGCATCAGTGGTAGTACCTGCCACACTTGACACTACGGACACGTCCTGTCCCGTCACAGCGTTCACAAGACTTGATTTTCCTACATTACGTTTGCCGAAAAACGCTATATGTACCCTCTCTGACGAGGGAGTCTGATTCAGACCTGCCATAAGTGCTCCTTTCTTTAAGCAAATATCAAAATCTGAAATCTCTCTTGCCGTTTTCAATTTCCTCAATGTGACGGCGGGCGATCTCGCGGATCTTTTCAGTGGGGATATTTGCCATTTCACGTTCTATCATTTCATTGGCAAGACGACGGGTGTCCTCACTTGCGTAATCCTCTGCAAATTCCTTGAGAGTGATCAGCGCATTGGGATGACAGCAATCATGGATCTTACCGTTTTTCAAAAGAGTCATAAATCTGTCTCCCGTTCTTCCCTCTCTGTAGCAAGCAGTACAGAATGACGGAATGAATCCCGCTTCCATAAGCCACTTTACAACCTCGTCAAGTGTTCTCTGATCGGAAACGTCAAACTGCTCTGTATCGGTGGGACGAACCTCCTCAGTGTAACCGCCAACAGAGGTACGGGAAGCACCGCTGATCTGAGACACACCAAGCTCAAGAAGCTTTGCTCTTACCTCCATGCTTTCTCTTGTGGAAATGATCATACCTGTATAAGGCACCGAAATTCTGATCAGTGCGCAAAGCTTTGCGAATATCTCGTCATCGATTCCGTTATCAAACTCATCGGGGTTAATATCATCTGCCCTTTTAAGTCTCGGGAGGCTGATGGTGTGGGGACCTACGCCGTGTACTGCTTCAAGGTGCTCAGCGTGCATGAGAAGGCCGCAAAGCTCGTATTTGTACAGCTCAAGGCCGAACAGCACACCAAGACCGACATCGTCTATACCGCCCTCCATAGCTCTGTCCATGGCTTCCGTGTGATAAGCGTAATTGTGCTTTGGCCCCGTTGGATGGAGAGCCTCATAGCTTTCCTTGTGGTATGTTTCCTGGAAGAGTATATAGGTTCCGATTCCCGCTTCCTTAAGTCTGCGGTAATTTTCAACGGTGGTAGCCGCGATGTTCACATTGACTCTGCGGATCTCTCCGTTTTTATGCTTGATAGAGTAGATGGTGTCGATACACTCAAGGATATACTCAAGAGGATTGTTCACGGGATCCTCACCTGCTTCGATAGCGAGACGCTTATGTCCCATATCCTGAAGAGCTATCACCTCGGCGCGCACCTCATCCTGAGTCAGCTTACGACGGGGAATATGCTTGTTCTGATGATGATAGGGACAGTAAACACATCCGTTGACGCAGTAATTTGACAGATAAAGAGGGGCGAACATTACAATTCGGTTTCCGTAAAAATCCTTCTTAATCTGGCGGGCAAGAGCGTACATTTCCTCTCTGACATTTTCGTCGTCGCAGGCTAAAAGCACCGATGCCTCTCTGTGGGAGAGTCCCTTACGGGTTGCCGCTTTATCGAGGATCTCTCTGATAAGGGGCATATTATTCTTATTCTGTTCGGCATATTCAAGAGTTTCGAGAATCTCCTCGTGAGAGATGAATTCCTCGGCTTTAAGTGATTTCGGATTATACATATTTAGGACCTTTCGTTTTTTAGTTTAGTTTTTTCAGTTTATTTGACGGACAGGTGATCTCCACGTTCAAGTGACATCACATATCCGATAGATTCAATGGCTTTTCTGAGCTCTGACAGACCTTCCACACTTTCTACACCTGTCGAAAGTTTGTTGTCGTACAGAGAATATTTGCGTCTCACATCATGTGGCGACAGATTCGGCATTACAACGTTTGCCCCTGCAAGTATACCTCTCTCCCTCCCACCGCCTTCAAGACTTCCGAGAGCCGTTGTAGCGGGTAAAAGCACCTTCGGCAGAATCAGTCTGACTATGGCAAGGCAGTTAAGTGTCAAAGAAACGCTTCCCGCGGGGCTGTCTCTGAAGGGAGTGTCACGGTGAGGGATAAACGGTCCTATACCCACCATCTCCGGCTGCAGTTCTTCTATAAAACGTATGTCCTTTACGATACTGTCAAGGGTCTGATGGGGTGAACCCACCATAAATCCGCATCCCGTTTGGAATCCGAGACTTTTCAGATCCCCAAGACAGCGGATTCTGTTTTCAAGAGTCAATTCCCGAGGATGAAGCTTTGCGTAGTGTTCAAAGTCGGCACTTTCATGGCGCAGCAGATATCTGTCCGCACCCGAACGCCTGAGCTGAGCATAGCTGTCGGTGCTTCTCTCCCCAAGTGAAAGTGTAACGGCACAGCCTTCACAGCTCGATTTTATACGTTCCACGACCCGACACACCACCGCGTCAGTAAAATATCCGTCCTCTCCCCCCTGCAAAACGAAGGTACGAAAACCTATGGAATAGCCGTAGAGCGCGCACTCCACTATCTCGTCGGGAGTCAGTCGGTATCTCTCGGCACAACGGTTACTTCTGCGTATGCCGCAGTAAAGACAATCGTTTTTGCAGTAGCTTGAGATTTCAATAAGGCCGCGAATGAAAACTTTTTTACCGTATACCGAGTCGCATACTTCCCTCGCCGCTTGATGAAGTACAGCTGCATCCTCTCCGTCAACACTGAGAAGATGTTTCACTTCCTCGTCGGTGGGGGATGCACCGCCGATTATTTTCCGAATCAATTTATTCATACAGGTGAGTACACCGCCTTACTGGTAATTCCCCGCAACCGTCCAAGCTTTCCGCCGAGAGCACTTATGACGTCGGTCGGCGCGTCAACTGCAACACTGATAATGTTGACTCCCCTTTCACGGTAAGGAATACCCATTCTGCCGATAATATAAGCGGCATATTCGTGAAGGAGCTCGTTAAGTCTGTCTACCTCTGCTTCTTCACTTACGATAATTCCGATTATAGCAACACGTTTTTCCATAGACACCCTCCATTCCCGAAGCACTGTGAACGGCATTTGCCAAACAAAAAAAGCGCCACACCCGAGCGCAAAAAAATGAAATCCATAAAGCTCAGCCGAAAGCCATGCTCGCGACAAAGAAATATAAAATTTACCGATGCGCCTCACCTGAGAAACCACTCACAGCTCGGGGAATCATTCATGTTACTTAATTATAACACAAAAGCACCTCTTTTTCAAGAGATGCTTTGATAATTTTTAATCTTCAAGCTTCATATATCCGTCTTTCACGAGACCGATCTTTCTGAGAACTTCGTTGATCATGAGTGAGAGAACTGCGGGGAGAACAAAACAGATGAGTACAAGTCCCGCGATCTGAAGAGTCTCGATCTTACCCGTAAAACCGCTGTCAGGGGAGATCCAGCCGAGAAGCATACCCACGGGACCGAGAAATCCGCAGGTACCCATACCTGAGTTAATGGCATCGCCGTACATCTTAAGTCCGAACACGCACACTGCAAGGGGGCCGGTGATGGCGGAAGCAAGTGTGGGTGCGATCCATATCTGAGGATGGCGGATGATATTGGGCATCTGAAGCATACTTGTTCCGATTCCCTGGGAGAGAAGTCCGCCCCAGCCGTTTTCACGGAAGCTGATCACCGCAAAGCCTACCATTTGTGCACAGCATCCCGCAACCGCCGCCGCACCTGCGATGGCAAGTCCCTCGCTGCCGCCTGCCGCAACGTTACCCGTAAGGATGAGTACTTTGCAGATCGCCGCACTTGAAACAGGAAGTGTAAGACAAATGCCGATCACCACGGATACAAGAATTCCCATAACCAAAGGTGTCTGTATGGATGCCCAGCCGATGAATTTACTTATGTACCCCACTGCCACACCGATCTTAGGCGCTGCAAAGATAGAAAGGAGTCCTCCGACGAGAACCGTAATGAAAGGAGTTACGATAATATCCACTTTTGTTTTCTTTGACACGAGCATACCGATCTCAACGGAAATGATCGCAATAAAGAACACCGCGAGAGGACCACCCGCATCGCCGAGAACATACGCCGCATTTCCCACAGCCGCCGCTGAGAATATAACAAGGGGATGTGCTTCAAGTGACCATGCGATAGCCACTGCCATCGCGGGACCTGCCATTGCCTGAGCGAAGCCCCCCACATTTTTAAGAACCTCAAGCTTCGGGATCATTCCCAGCGCCGTGAATATGGTACCGATGAGAAGGGATGCAAAAAGTCCCTGCGCCATTGAACCCATGGCTTTAATAAAATATCTGTGAAGAAAATATTTAAGTGTGAATTGTTTCTTTGTCATTTCCGATCCTCTTTTCCGTTATTTTTTCTGTAAGGAAATTATATCATAATTCTCTGTCTCCTTTCAAGAGGTATTGTTAATGATTGTTTACACTGTCAGAGATATTTTTTTGTTGCAAGTGCAGACGAAATATGTTACAATTAGATGTAAACAAATCACTTGATGTGAGGCTAATATGAACACTTACGTACCGTCTTACTATAATAAATTCAAGTGCATTGCGGATAAATGTTCCCACAATTGCTGTATCGGGTGGGAGATATGTATTGACGATGATGCACTTGCCAAATATAAAAAGCTTGACCGGGAAGCAAATACAGAAATACTTAAAAACATTGAGTTTGACGGTGAGGGTGCACACTTTTCCCTCAGGGACGGCGGCAGATGTCCAAATCTGCAGGATGATAATCTATGCCGTCTCATATGCCGTCACGGAGAAGACGTTCTGTGCGAAATCTGTCGGGAGCATCCGCGATTTCGAAACTGTTTTAACTCTTTTGAAGAGTTCGGTCTTGGGCTCTCCTGCGAAGAAGCGGCAAGAATAATTCTCTCCTACCCCGAAAAGGTTACCTTTGAAGTGCATACGGAGGAAAAGGTAATAAATGATGACCGCGAACATATTTTACGTGACAGATATGAAGCACTCTCACATATTCAGAACAGGTCTTTAAGTATCAACGAGAGACTTGAAAAGCTTGATGAGCATATCCCGTCAAAGCTTCCCTACTCCGAGACTGAATATTGGTGCGATTTTTTCCTGTCCCTTGAAAGGCTTGATGAAAAATGGACAGAGGTTCTGAATGAGATCAAAAGCCTCAACGTGAAAACCCTTTTGGAAGCTCCATGTTATAAAAACGAGCTTGCGGCAGAACAGCTTCTGACGTATTTCATTTGCCGCCATTACAGATACGAAGACGGTGAGTCAAACATTTCGGAGGTATGCAGCTTCGCACGTCTGAGCTGTGATGTGATCTTTAATGCCGCCACGGTACTTTTCAAAAATCACGACAGCTTCTTTGACGCTTTATGCGATGCCGCGCGAATGTACTCTTCCGAGATCGAATATTCCCCCGACAACACCGCAGAGCTTCTTTTCGAGGTGTCGTTTTAATGTTTTAGACATACGCCTACGTCATTGTTATCTCCTAGACATTGACATATACACAATAGTATAGTATAATTATCCAAATAAAGTAACAGTAAAGGCGAAAACAAGTATGATATATAACACCTCTCTATCAAATCTGCACACGCACACAAATTTTTCCGACGGTAAAATGTCACTTTGTGAAAACATAGAACGGGCAGTAGAGCTTGGATTTATGTCTCTCGGAATTTCGGATCATTCCCCCACACCCATGTGGGGCAGTGACTTCTTCACAGGTAATGAAAAGGAATACACAGCGGAGATAAAAAAAGTCGCCGACAAATACAGCGATAATATCGACGTATTCGCAGGGCTTGAGCTTGACTCATTCTTCGATTTTCACAGAGAATATTATGACTATATCCTCGCCTCCGTTCATTTCATAAAGGTAGGCGGTGAATGCCCTCCCGTTGACTGGTCAGGGGACGTGCAGAGAGAAACAATAATGAAATATTTCGGTGGACGTGAGATAGACTACGTTAAAACTTATTTTTCCGATTTTGTCAGTCACGTTGAAAACTGCAGACCCGATATTGTCGGACACTTCGACCTCTTTACTAAGTTCGGTGTAATAAACACCGACAGCGACGAATACCGAAAAGCCGCAAGGGAAGCTGTGTCCGAAATTATAAAGATCTGCCCACGCTTTGAAATTAACACGGGAGCAATATTCAGAGGGTACAAAAGTTCTGTCTACCCTGATCCCTTTATTCTCGAAGAAATATGCCGCCTCGGCGGTAAAGTTGTGATAAATTCAGACTGTCATGACGGATTTAATCTGAACGGAGCCTTCGACTCAGCCGTAAGCTTTGCAAAGGATGCAGGCTTTACTCACGTAGACCGTTTAACGAATAATGGCTTTGTCAGCGATGAATTAGACTGAGCATCTACGGATATTCAGGTTGAAAGCTCAAACGCTTCCCTCATTTTGTACAGCCGCAGGCTGAATGGAGATCATTATGAATCGTAAAAGCAACCAAAGCAACGGACATTTTCCCACGAATTCGGTAAATAACGCAGGGAATCTGTCGAGAAAGCCTTCGCCGTCTCAGCCGACAGCTTCAAAAAAGCAAAACAGCAGGAGCTCTCAGCAAAGTATACCGACTCCGCCTCCAAACAAGCAGTTCGCTTACACAGAAAAAAACGTCTTTGATGCCCAGGTCATCTCAGCAAGAAAAAGAAAACTGAAAAAGATTAAAATGCTTTCCGAGAAAAACAATTTGCGGAAAAGCAAAACGGATAATAAAACACCTCAAAGGTCCAATACACAGGCTTATGTCAAAGGGGCGAATAATAAACCTCATATCAAAAGAAAAAGCGCAAAAAAGTTCCTGATATGGGAGATCGCACTGGTCATAGCGGTCATACTCGTGTTTACTTTCCTTTTTATCGGACTGAAAGGTCTGTCCTCAGGCAACGGCAGTCAGGGCGAAAAAGACAGCTCTGCAAACAGCACTCAGGATGAAAACTACCTGGGTCCCACCAACTCGACGGGCACTCAAAACAGCGGAAGCTCATCAGATACCGACGGTCCTGCAGATCCCGGGTACAAAGAAATGACACTTCTCTGCACCGGCGACGTAATGTACCACACTTCACAGATCGAAGCGGCGTACAATAAGGACTCCGGTACCTACGACTTTACATCAACCTACTCATATATCAAAAATATCGTAAGCTCTGCTGATTATGCGGTAGCGAATTTTGAAACTACCCTTGCGGGAGAAGATTATCCTTACGCAGGTTTTCCCAATTTCAACGCTCCCGACACGGGCTTCAACGCACTTGTATCAGCAGGCTTTGACATGATGCTTTTCGCAAACAACCACTGCTACGACACGGGAAGAGGAGGACTTCTCCGCACCCAGGAGGTATTCAACAAGTACGATATAGATTATATCGGAACGAGAATGAGCAAGCAGGATAAGACCTTTAAGGCAGTTGAAGTGAACGGTATTAAGATCGGTATGTTAAACAGTACCGACGACCTTGCCTACGGAAATCTGTCAGAGCGCACCATCAACGGTATAAAGATCTCTCAAAACGATATAGCTCTTATCGACCTGTTTAACCATAGCCTGATGAATGAATTCTACGCTTCGGCGAAGGCTTCCATTGATGAACTTAAGGCTGACGGTGCAGATATGATCGTATACTTCATCCATTGGGGCAGCGAATATGAGCTGCAGCACAACGCCATGCAGGAAAGCATCGCTCAGGAGCTTTGTAACTTAGGCGTTGACGTCATTGTAGGCAGTCACCCTCACGTCATTCAGGATGCTGACGTGCTCACGTCACAAAACGATCCCGACCACAAGACCGTATGCTTCTACTCTCTCGGTAACCTTGTATCAAATCAGAACAGACTTACCCTCGGAAATGCGACGGATATGGGAGCATACACCGAAAACGGACTGATTGTAATTTTTACACTTCGTAAATATAACGACGGTCGCTGTGTTGTAACCGACGTCACAACCGTTCCCCTTTGGGTACACAGATACATCCCCGCCGACAGCACCACACTGAAATATGATATTATTCCCATAGAAAAGGCTCTTCAAAATCCTTCGGCATACGGACTTGAGAACAGCTCCTTCGGTGTCGCACACGCCACGGAGGCTCTTACCATGACCAACGAAACCTTATCCCGTTTCTCCTGGGTATTTGATGAGGAAATGGGTAGTTTGTCATAAACAATTTTTTTAGAATGGAGATTTAACATGAATATTCCAAGGAATGAGTATCCACGTCCGCGATTCGTTAGAGAGAAATGGCAGAACCTTAACGGCGAGTGGGATTTTGCCTTTGACTTCGGTAACTCGGGTAAATACAGGAAATTCTGGCTCCGCGACAACTATCCTTTTGACAGAAAGATAGTTGTCCCCTTCGTTCCGGAGTCTCCCCTTTCGGGCATCGAATATATTGACTTTTTCCAGACCTGCTGGTACCACCGCACGTTCAGAGTAACGGAAAGCTTCTCTGCTGAGTGCGAAAGAGTGCTTCTCCACGTTGGTGCCGCAGACTATATCAGCGAAGTGTGGGTAAACGAACAGTACGTCGGCAGTCACACGGGTGGTTATACGCCCTTCACCTTTGACATCACGGAATTCACAAAGTCAGGGGACGAAAACGATCTCGTTATCCGCTGTAACGACGTGGGCTTTGACAAGCTTCAGCCTACGGGCAAGCAGATGTACCGCAACTACTATAACAAGGACTGCGAATACACCCGCTGTACGGGAATCTGGCAAACTGTATGGCTTGAGTACGTTCCGAAAAACTATATTGAATCATTTAAGCTCACTCCCGACGTTGACAACGAAAAGCTTGACGTTACGGTGAAGCTTGCTCACTTTACCGCCAAGGGTGACACGGTGACCGCATCAGCATCCTTCAAGGGTGAAACGTGCGCCGAAGTAACCGCCAAGACCTGCGGCAGGTCATGTACCTTCAGTATTCCCGTGAAGGACGCAAAGCTTTGGAGTATTGAAGAGCCGAATCTTTACGACCTTGAGCTTACCTTTGGGGAAGATAAGGCTACCACCTACTTCGGCATGAGAAAGGTAGCTGTAAACGGCAAAGCGATCGAGATCAACGACCGTCCCGTATTCCAGCGTCTCGTGCTTGACCAAGGATATTATCCCGACGGAATCTACACTGCTCCCACGGTTCAGGATATTGAAAAAGATATTATCATGTCCAAGAATGCGGGATTTAACGGCGCAAGACTTCACATGAAGATCTTCGAGCCTTATGAGTTCTATTATGCGGATCATATGGGATATATCCTTTGGGGAGAGTTCCCCAACTGGGGACTTGACGAAAGTGATACGGGCGCACTTGACGCCATGATTCCCGATTGGCTTGCTTCGGTGGAAAGAGACTACAATAGTCCGTCGGTTGTTGGCTGGTGTCCCTTTAACGAAACAAGACGCACCCGCCGCGAACAGCTTTTCAAGAATATTTACACCATCACAAAAGCCATCGATCCCGTCCGTCCCTTCATCGACAGCTCGGGATATTTCCACACCCGTTACACCGATGTCTACGATGTTCACGATTACGATCAGAATCCCGAGACCTTCCGCGCACGACATCTCCCTCTCGCCACGGGAGAAGGTAAAGTCTTCGTAAACAACCCCGATGACGAAAAATACTTAGGTCAGCCTTACATGATCTCGGAAATGGGCGGTATTTACTGGAATCTTGACGAATATCATGGCGGCGGTGTCGGCGGAAGCGATAACTGGGCGGCATGGGGATACGGCGAAAATCCCAAGAGCTTAGAGGCATTCTATGAAAGATTTGAAGGTCTGATGTCCGCGATGCTCAGTAACCCAGGACTTTGCGGCTTCTGCTATACTCAGCTTACCGACGTATATCAGGAAAAGAACGGTATTTACGCCTTTGACAGACGTGAAAAATTCGATATGGACAGGATCCGAGCCGCTGTTTCAAGAAAAGCGGCTATTGAGAAGTAAAAAATCAACAGGAGTTGTCGTAATTCAAAAAAATCGCTGCCAGGCACGGCAGCGATTCTTTTTATTTATTTCTGACTTCCCTTACTCCGCGGAGTATATGCTCTTTAGCCTTAACTGCTTCCTTTTTCGGAAGTGCGGGCATACCTTCAAGGGGATATTTGAGTCCCATTTCATGGTATTTGTTGACGCCCATGGTATGATAGGGCAAAACGTCAAGGGCGCGGAGATTTTTAAGTCCGCCGATGAAATGCCCTAACCTTTCAAGATACTTCGGGTCATCGGTTATTCCCTCAACGATAATATGCCTTATCCAAAGGGGAATATTCTTCGATTCAAGGTACTTTGCGAAAGCAAGTATTCCAGAATTGTCAAATCCCGTAAGACGCTTGTGCCCTTCGGGATCTATATGCTTAATATCAAGCATAACAAGATCTGTATATGACATAAGCACGTCAAGCTTACTGAGATAATCCTCATTTGCCGTACCGAAGGTTACACCCGACGTATCAATACACGTGTGTATTCCCTCTTTCTTCGCCAGACGAAACAGCTCGGTGAGGAAATCCACCTGATAAAGGGGCTCGCCTCCCGTTACTGTGATTCCGCCCTTGGAATAAAAGTCGCGGTTTTTCTTATATTCGGCAATTACTTCTTCCGGGGTGACCGTAACTCCGCCTGAAAAGTCCCACGTATCGGGATTATGGCAGAAAAGACATCGCATGGGGCATCCCTGCATAAACAGGACGTATCTTATCCCCGGACCGTCAACGGTTCCAAAGCTTTCTTTTGAGTGAATTCTGCCAAGTGTTGCCATTTTCGTCAGATCTGGTCGTGGAATGTTCTGGAGATAACCTCATCCTGTTGCTCTTTTGTGAGCTTGATGAAGTTAACTGCGTAACCGCTTACTCTTACTGTAAGCTGGGGATACTTCTCGGGGTGAGCCTGAGCATCAAGGAGAGTTTCCTTGGTGAATACGTTAACGTTGAGGTGGTGACCACCCTTCTTTACGTAACCGTCAAGCATTGATACAAGATTATCTATCTGATTCTGTGTAGCTGCCATGATATATACCTTTCCTTTTCTTAAATGTGTTCCCGTTTCCCGCCGTATTTGGCGGGAAACAGTGTGATAAATTCGTTTTAATTAGTCTTCGTCAGTGTCAAGACCTTCGAACAGTGTGGGAGAGAAGCAAGCTCCGCCTGCGCAGTCGAGATCAACCTCAATATCGCCTGCAAAGATCTGATCATCCTTACCGAGAGCACCGGGGATGATGGAGAAGGTATTGGAGATACCGTCCTGAGCATCGATGAAGGGAAGCTTAGCAACAGATGCGAGAGATGCTACCGCACCGTGAGTATCACGTCTGTGCATGGGGTTAGCACCGGGAGCAAACGCCTCGCCTCTCTTACGTCCGTCGGGAGTTGCACCTGTGTTCTTACCGTATACAACGTTGGATGTGATGGTAAGGATGGATGTGGTGGGGATACCGCCGCGGTATGTGTGATTCTTTCTGATGTGCTCCATGAAGCGGTGAACAACGTCGTATGCGATAGAGTCAACTCTGTCGTCGTCGTTACCGTACTTGGGGAAGTCGCCTTCTACCTCGTAGTCAACTACGATACCTGCTTCGTTACGGATAGTCTTAACCTTAGCGTACTTGATAGCGGAGAGAGAGTCTGCAACAACGGAAAGACCTGCGATACCTGTTGCGAACCAACGGGTAACGTTCTTGTCGTGAAGAGCCATCTGGATCTTCTCGTAGCAGTACTTGTCGTGCATATAATGGATGATGTTGAGGGTATTTACATATACACCTGCAAGCCATCTCATCATCTCGTCGTAACGCTTCATAACTTCGTCGTAGTCAAGGTACTCGGAAGTAATGGGACGGTACTCGGGAGCGACCTGCTTGCCGGAGATCTCGTCGATACCGCCGTTGATAGCGTAAAGGAGACACTTAGCGAGGTTTGCTCTAGCACCGAAGAACTGCATTTCCTTACCGAGTCTCATAGAAGATACGCAGCAAGCGATAGCGTAGTCGTCACCGTGAGTCATTCTCATCATATCGTCGTTCTCGTACTGAACGGAAGATGTCTCGATGGAGATCTTAGCACAGAAACGCTTGAAGTT
>JAFXKJ010000076.1 GCA_017531765.1 Clostridia bacterium | reverse complement strand
ATCGTTCTTTGCATGAGCTATACCCTTTCCCGCTTCCGTTTTAAGGGTAGAAAGCTTCTTATGCGCTTCATGCTTATCCTCGGTATGTTTCCCGGAATGCTCACAATGATCATTCTTTACCGCGTCCTCAAGGATATAGGTATGACAGAGGCAAATGCAGTCCCCGGACTGATACTGGTCTATATCGCCTCGTCGGGTATGGGATATTACGTATCAAAGGGCTTCTTCGATACGATCCCGAAATCTCTCGACGAAGCCGCCCGTATTGACGGAGCTACAAGACTTCAGATCCTTACAAAAGTTATCCTACCCCTTGCAAAACCTATAGTTATCTACACTATCCTTACAGCCTTCATGGCTCCTTGGGGCGATTTCGTATTTGCAAGATACGTTTCTATGAACGTTTCAAGCGGTATGAACGTTGCCGTGGGACTTTTCAGCTGGCTAAATAAGGATATGATAGACGGCAGATATACCATGTTCTGTGCCGCAGGCGTACTTGTTGCTCTTCCCGTAGCACTTCTATTCATTTTCCTCCAGAAGTACTATGTTGAAGGTGTGACCGGCGGTGCTGTTAAGGGATAAGCCGAGAAAGGATAAATAGAATTTATGGCAAGTGTTAAGCTTACTAATGTTAAAAAAGTTTATGATAAAAAGGTTGTTGCAGTTTCCGATTTTAACCTTGAGATCGCTGACAAGGAATTTGTAGTATTTGTCGGCCCCTCAGGATGCGGAAAAAGTACAACTCTCCGTATGATCGCAGGTCTTGAAGAGATCACAGACGGTACTATTGAGATCGATGGCGTTATAGTAAACGATCTTCAGCCCAAAGACAGAAACATAGCGATGGTTTTCCAGAACTATGCTCTGTATCCTCATATGACAGTTTATGATAACATAGCTTTTTCTCTCAGAATCAAAAAGCTTCCCGAGGATGAGATTTACAACAGGGTTACTCATGCTGCCGAGGTTCTCGGTATCAGCGAGTATCTTCTCCGTAAGCCCCGTGCACTTTCAGGCGGTCAGCGTCAAAGAGTAGCTATAGGCCGTGCGATGGTTCGTGATTCCAAGGTATTCCTTATGGATGAGCCTCTCTCAAATCTTGATGCAAAGCTCAGAAATCAGATGAGAGCTGAGATCATTCTGCTCCGTGAGCAGCTTGATACAACATTCGTATACGTAACTCACGACCAGACTGAGGCCATGACCCTCGGCGACAGGATCGTAATCATGAAGGACGGATACGTTCAGCAGATCGGAACCCCCGAAGAGGTATTCGAAAGACCCGAAAACCTTTTCGTAGCCGAGTTTATCGGTGCTCCCAAAATGAACATTATGAAAACCCAGCTCCTTTATGAAAACGGCAAGTATTATGTCACTCCCTTTGACTCAAAGATCGAAGTTGACGGAGAAACAGGAGAGCTTCTTAAGGAAAAGGGATACGGCTCAAGAGAGGTCATTCTGGGTGTTCGTCCCGAGCATATCGTTCTCAGCGAGAATGATGCGCCCAACACGATCTCGGGTACTGTAATGGTTAATGAGATGATGGGAAGCGAGCTCCACCTCCACATAAAGACCGCTGATGATACAAAGATAATTGCAAGAACTCCCACAGTTAATCTTAGCCGTGAGGGGCGCCTGCAGCTCAAATCAGGTCATCCCGTACATCTTACCTTCCCCGGTAAAGTAATGTACTTTTTCGACCCTGAAACCGAAAAGAATCTTATTTATTAATACACAGCATAAAATCAAAAGGCAGCTGCTTTTGCAGCTGCCTTTTAAACTATTTTAACACAACGCTTGTTTGTCCTTCAATTTTAAGAACAGTACCTTCAAGGGTCGCCGAACCTACTCCGACATAAGCGAGAAGCTCTCCGAATTCAACATCGGTAACTGTTGAAAGATCGATCTCAACAGAGCTGAGGGATGTATTATGGAATACCGCAACCGTACTGTCCCCATAGGTT
>JAFXKJ010000075.1 GCA_017531765.1 Clostridia bacterium | reverse complement strand
TTGTCGGGAGACTCATATTCGCCTGCCTTGAAGGCTACAACGATCTCGTCCTTTGCAGTCTTCTTAAGCTCACGCACCTTGTTTCTTGCTCCTTCAAGAGTTGCAAGAGGTTTGTCAAGAGTACCGGGATTCTTGTCGTTTCCGTCTACAGCTACGTAAACGTCAGCATCATTGCAAAGCTCGTATACGGGTCTCTTGTAGCTGTTACCTGTTTCAGGCTCAGCGTAGTAAACGGAATGGTCAAATTCACCGTTACAGTAACGCTGAGTAATAGCTGCAAACTGCTCGCGGGTGGCTTCGCCTGTGGGGGAGAGGGTAGTTCCGTCTCCGGTACCGTTGATAAGGCCTGCGTTATTTGCCCACTTCATAGCCTCCGCCGCCCATGAAGCAACTTTATCTGCATCGGTGAATTTACTTATGTTGCCGTTTTCAGCAAGAATAACTCTCTGATACTTTGCAAATCTTACGAACAGAGTTGCAAGCTCCTGACGGGTAATGTTTCTGTCGGGAGAGAAGTAGGGAACACCCCAATCGTCAGTATGAGTACCTGTAACTACTCCGTTCTCAAGTGCCCACACAACTGCATCGGTATAAAATTTACCGTAGTCAAGGTCGTGACAAAGGTCTCTTTTATAGTATACAGTAGGACTGCCCGCAAGACGGTAGAGTACAGTTACTACCATTGCTCTCGTAAGGGGAGCCTTGGGGCTGAAGCTTGTGCCCCCGGTACCGTTCATAAGTCCCTTTTCGTAAACGTACTTGATAGGCTCATACGCCCAATCCTTCGCGACGTCAGTGAAGGGAAGCTCGTCTTCTGAGGCTCCAACACTGACTGTTGCTGTCATACCGAGAAGCATAACGGAAGCAAGCAGTACGCACAGCAGTTTCTTTAGTGTCATTTTCTTTTCCTCCTTGTAATTTTGTTTGGTTATTTTGAAAAAAGTTAAAAAACTTACCAATCGAGAGTGAATTCAAGGTCAGACTTTTCGCGGGGGAGTATCCATTTACCGCCTGTAAAATCGGGGAAGTCTACGGGAGCGCCGCCGAGAGCAATTGATTTTTCGGAAAGAGGGGTGATCGCCATCCAAGTAACGGTGTCGTAAATATCGATGGGAGGTGTCACACCCTTTTCAACACTTTCAAAGAAAGCACCGAGAACCATGAAGTCAACGCCGTCGTGACCAGAAGTTCTGGCAATCTCCTCGTACTTGTCCCAAAGAGGATGTCTGTACTTCTTAACGTATTCTTTAGCACTGTCCCAATAAGACTTTGCATCGCGTTCGTGAGCACCCGGCTCATCAATGTACACGCTGTTCATATCCTCATAGAATGAACCCTTTGTTCCTCTAACAGTAAACTTTCTTGAATATGTACGGGGAAGAGTGGTATCCAGATTGAGAACGACAGTCGCACCGTCAGCGCAGGTTATGACAGTTGTGATAATATCGCCCTGTCTGAAATCACGCCCAACAAGCTCGGGGTAATCCTCAGCATGAGAATTTACAAATTCCTTTAATCCGCGAGCTTTAGATGCAAATGAAGAGAGAGATAATATTCTGTTTCCGTGGTTAATGTTAAGCACCTTGGCTATAGGACCAAATTCGTGAGTGGGATAGTTTTCGCAGTTTCTGTTGAGGTAGTTTCTGAGTCTGTAGTGTTTGTTCTTGTTACCTCCTGCAACCTCGTCTCTCAGGTCGTGCATATAGCCGCCCTCGCAATGAACGATCTCACCGAAAAGACCTTCTCTTACCATTTTAAGTACAGCAAGCTCGGTGTCACAGTAGCACGCGTTCTCAAGCATCATAACATGGATACCTGTTTCATGATAAGCATCGATAAGGCGGTTACAGTCGTGGAGAGAATATGCTCCGCCGACTTCCATAGCAACTTTCTTGCCTGCACGCATAGCCTGAACTGCAAGATCAACATGGGCTTCCCATGAAGTAAAGATCATGACAACGTCAATGTCGTCTCTTGCGATAACCTCATCAGAGTTGAGAGTCATTGCGGGTTCGTATTTTCCGAAAACCCTGACGATTTCCACGCCCTCTTCAGCTCTTTCGATATAAGGGTCGCATACGGCAACGATTTCCACGTTTTCAAAGCATTTTACGATAGTAGTAAGCATACAGCGTCCGCGATTGCCGAGACCGAGGAAACCAACCTTAATTTTTGACATGAAATTTACCTCCGTGTATTTACAAGTTAAATTTTTCATTGTATAATACAATTATAAAGCGTTTGTTTTCATATGTAAATACAATTTTGAATACAAAACCTATGATTTTAGATACTTTAGGAGGTTTTTGTGATGAGTTACACTCCTCATCATGATTTTTATATAAAATACATATTCAGTGCGTTTGAAGCTGAAGTATCTGACGATTTCTATTTCCCGGGGGAACTGCACGAAGTTTGGGAAATGGTATATTGCATCGACGGTGTTATTATGTCATCGGAAGATGATCAGATATATGAGCTCAGACGAGGTCAGATGGTACTTCACGCACCCTTTGAGTTTCACCGTCTTTGGGTAAAGAAGGGACAGCGTGCTAAATATATGATAATATCCTTTCATTCTGTCGGTAACGATATTGCCTCTCTTTGTTCAGGTGTGTTTAATCTGAATACGACCCTCAGACATCAGCTTACGGAAGCTTTTAATGACATTATTGTTACCTTCGACTGCAACGAGATTCCTGTGAAAAAAGGTAGCGGAGGTCCGATAGATGAGCATAGAGCGATAATGAAATACGAGCTGTTTTTACTGACTACCGCCTCTGAAACGACGCCCGCATCAGTACAGCTCTCCTCTGTAAGCGCAGGAAAGTACAGAAAAATACTTGGTGTACTGAAAAACAACGTGGACGGTAACCTTAATGCTGAAGAGATAGCAAGACTGTGCCTTTTAGGCGTTAGCAATATGAAGAAAATTTTCAGGCAATACGCAGGTTGCGGAGTTATGGACTATTATAAAAAGCTTCGTATTATTCGCGCTTGTGAACTGCTGAAAAGCGGTGTGGGAGTTGCCGATATTTCTGAAATTATGAATTTTTCAAGTCCTAATTATTTTACCATGACCTTCAAGAGAGAAATGGGCGTTCCACCTTCCAAATATCTCAAATGAAACTTGTAATACAAGAGAACAAAAAACACATAAAAAGAGAAATTCGACGTAAAACCAGCCGAATTTCTCTTTTTTATAAATGATTTTCTTAATACAATTAGAAGGAATAAACAACCGTACAATCAGTTTTTAATGTCAGTCGCGTTTTTTCAGCCTGAACAACAGTCTTCCGAGAGCTTTGCCGTTGAAAGGAATCAGCGGATATAGATAATTTCTTTTTCCGTTTACGGTGTTGTTTGTTGCAGCAAGGATCAATGAAATCAGAATTCCTGCCGCAAAGCCGTAAATATCAAAAAGTGCTGTTAAGAAGAGAATCAGCATTCTCATATATTTGAATGCATATCCGAGTTCGTAGCTGGATTGAGTAAAGTTTGCAATTGCAACGAATGCCATATACAAAATAACGTCAGGTGACAACCATCCGACTGCAACGGCAAAATCGCCAAGAAGCAGACCGCCTACCACAGATAGTGAATTTGACAGCATATTCGGGGTATTAAGGGAGGCAAGCTTCAGACCGTCAAGTGCAAATTCGGTAAGAAACAATTGAAAAATAATCGGGAGTTCACCTGGATTCTTTGGCACGATAAAATTTAACCATTCCGGAAGTACATTTTCATGTCTTAGGAGCAAATACCAGACGGGAGTCAAGAGAACAGTCATCCAAAAGATGAGATGTCTCAGAATCCTGAGATACGTTCCGGTCATTGGCGGAAAATAATAGTCATCGGATTCCTGAAGAAAATCAAAAAGAGAAGTCGGGAAGATCATCGCCTCCGGGCTGTTGTCACAGATCAAAACAACACCGCCTTCAAGTATTGTTGCACAAGCGGCATCGGGGCGTTCGGTTGTTCGAATCTTCGGGAATGGGTTATACCATCCTTTTCGTACAAGTGATTCAACAACACTTCTGTGACCCATTGTAAGTGAAGTTGTCTTCAGATCAGAAAGCTTTTTTTCAAGATCATGTACGTAATCCATATCAGCATGGTCAGCCAAATAACATAGTGCCATATCCGTTCTCGATTTGCTTCCCGCGTTTATATATTTAACGGTAAAGTCGGGATCTCTTATCCTGCGCCTGATCATTGCCGTGTTAAATATCATGGTTTCCACAAAACCGTCACGGCTTCCTCTCATAACTCTGTCGTTTTCAGGTTCTTCTGTGCTTCTTGCAGGATATGTTCTGGCATCAATGATTATTGCATTTTTCCCGAAACCCTCACAAAGAAAAGCGGTACATCCGCTGAGAACACTGAAAACAATGGAATCTACCGATGCTGTAACATCTACTTCAACAGTCGGTATCGATTCTTTTGCGAATTTTTCAGCCGCTGTGTCACTTCCGTCGCCGAAATCCGTCAGAGATACAAAGTGGACCATAAGCTTTTGCATCATTTCGGCTTTAACAAATCCATCAATGTAATACATGACTATTTTATTATTGGCAACTTCCATTTCACGCTTAATAAGGTCGAAACTCTCGTTGACTCTCATTACTCTGTCAAGATTTCTAACGTCCCTCTCAAATTCACCGCTGAGAACCGAATCATCGTTTATCACGAAATCACCCCCATCAATACAGTTAAACTATTATTGACGGGGGAGGGGAGAATTATTCGTTTGTCCGTTTTGGATTTTTGAAAAATTGGTAAAGGTAGCAGGGAATCATTCCGTTGTACAGCTTTCGGATCTTATCAGCGTGTCTTCCGAATAGTTTTGGAAATCCTTCGTGGGGTGTCAGTATGTAGAACTGCCACATTCCAAGAGTTTTGAAATGCTCACCCATATCTGTGTAGAGAGCTTCAGCTTCTGCTTCGGTCATAAGTCTTTCTCCGTAAGGCGGATTTGTTACTATAGTTCCACGCTTTCCTTCGGTACTGATTTCCATAGCGTTCATCACGTCAAAGCGTGTTATATCGCTAACACCTGCACGCAGAGCCGATTCTCTTGAAATTCTGACACATTCGGGGTCAATATCTGACCCGTAAGCTTCAAAGTTCACGTTCGACTTCACCAGATCCGCCGCCTCTTCTCGTGCCTTTGACCATATACCGCTGTCAAACATCGGATAATTTTCGCCAGCAAAGCTTCTTTTCATACCTGGAGCAATATTTTTCATCATCATTGCACCTTCGATTGCTATGGTACCTGACCCGCAAAAAGGATCACGGAGCATAACACCTTCTCTTGGTCGGGAAGTCTTAACAAGAGCAGCCGCCAAGGTTACTCTGAGAGGTGCGGCGACAGTTTCGGGTCGGTAACCTCGCTTATGGAGAGGGGTGCCCGAGAGGTCAATCATGAGCGTTACCTTGTCTTTAAGAATAAAGAATTCGATCTTCTTTCTGACACCGTCTTCCGGAAGTTTTGATACTCCGTAAATGTTACCAAGCTTAACAGAAATAGCTTTTTTTATTATTCTTTGACAGTCGGGAACAGAGAACAGCTTGCTTTTGATGGAATGACCGCTTACGGGATATTCATCGGAATATTCGATAAAATCTTCAAGGGGCAGGGCTTTTGTCTTTTCAAATAATTCATCAAAAGAGAATGCTTTGAAACTACCTATTGAAAGATAGAGTCTTTCGGCAAATCTCAGAAAAACATTACATCTTGCAGCAGCGGATGTATCACCCTCAAAAGTAATTCTACCGTCGATCGTTTCGATTCTTTTGTAACCCAAAGTATCGATCTCTTCACCGAGAAAACCTTCAAGTCCGAAAAGACAAGTCGCTATATAATTATAGATCATGTGAACCTCCGATTTCATCTCTTATTTTATCGGGAAGTAAGGTGTTTTTCGGCGCAGTACCTTTTGAAAGGCTGAACGTAAATTTGCACCACTCACCCTGCTTGCTTCCAACCCATATGTTTTCATTATGAGCTTCGATAATCGTACGTGAAATATAAAGTCCGAGACCGACACCCGTTTTGTCAAGTCCGCGACTCTTATCACTTTTGTAAAAACGGTCAAATACATAAGGAATATCACTCTCGGAAATACCGTCACCCTCGTTGAATACGCTGACTTCAATTTTTTGAGAGTTTTCTTTGATTTCGATAACATATCTTCCTTTATCGCGAGAAAATTTAATCCCGTTATCAAAAAGATTATATACCACCTGATGTATAGCATCCATGTCTCCTATAACGAACATATTGTCATTGTCACAGCGGAAATCAACGTCAAGGTGTTTGTTTCAATTCTTTGCTCTGACGAGATCAAGACCTGTCTGCATAGCTCGCAAATATCAAATGAAATTTTCGTAAACTTACGCTCTCCCGCTTGGATTTTTGATATATCAAGAAGAGAAGAAACCAGTCTTGAAAGACGTCTGACCTCAGATGCTATTATTCCAAGATAATATTCATGCTTTTCGGGAGGAATTGCCCCGTCGATGATACCGTCAATAAAACCTGATATGGTTGTCATGGGAGTTCTGAGGTCGTGTGAGACGTTAGCGAGGAATACACGTCTCATTTCCTCGTTTGTCGACAGGGAAGACGCCATATTGTTGAATGCAGTTGCCAGCTCCGATACTTCATCGTCACCGTAAACGGGAATCCGAACATCGAATTTGCCTTTGGCAAACATTTTAGCTGCTCGGCTCATTGCTTTTATGGGAGACACAAGCCTTTCGCTGATAAAATATACAGCAACGAGCATCGCCAGCATGATCCAAAGAGTAGACATGAAAATAGTTTTTACGGTGCCGTCAAGGAGTACGTTCATTCCCGCATTATCTGAGCACGCAATTACAGCTCCTATCATACGGTTATCAGCGTAAATGGGAAGAGAATAGATAATGTGTTCTTTTTCAAATACTCCGTTTAGCTTGGAATGTTCGGAAACATATTTATCTGTTTTCAGCTTGTTTATAAACTCTTTGGGTATTGTGAGAGTTAAGCCGTCATCTGTTACATGGTCAAAATTCTGAGTGGCTTCAGATCCTCCGATAATTACAACCTTTCCGGTTTCGTCTGTTACAAGAATTGTGAGTTTGTCAACGTTTACGCTCATTATATCAAGATAAGTATGGATCGTTTCGGGATAGACAGTAGTATATTCGTGAATGTCATTAAAATCCTTGTTATTAACACCGTCGCTGAGATATTCCGAAATATACTGAGCCGCATTTTTTAATGTGTTTTCTTTGACGTTTGCATTATAGGTGCTGATTATTGAGGAAATTATCGTAGTCAGTATTATCATACACGATATATTTATCAGCATGAATGCCGTAACGTACTTTATAAATACACTTTTGAACAAGATAATTATCCTTTCTCTGAAAAAATCTATATAAGCACAATACCGTTGCGGAGCACCGCAACGGCTGTGTACTTTGATTTACTGAATATGTTCGAATTTATAGCCAACGCCCCAAACTGTCTTCAGAGACCACTTATCGGAAACACCCTCAAGCTTCTCACGAAGTCTTTTTACGTGAACGTCTACAGTACGTGAGTCTCCGAGATAGTCAAATCCCCAAACCTTGTCAAGAAGCTGATCTCTCGTGAAAACTCTGTTGAAGTTGGATGCGAGAAAATATAGAAGTTCAAGCTCTTTTGGGGGAATATCAACGGGCTTGCCGTTGAGTTTAAGCTCGTACTTCTGTTTGCTGATCTCAATATTCTCGAATTTGATAACATCAACATCATTCTGATTATCGTGTGCAGCATAACGGCGAAGTACAGCTTTGATACGTGCAGAAAGCTCTTTCATATCGAAAGGCTTTACAACAAAATCGTCTGCACCGAGCTCAAGACCGAGGACCTTGTCAAAAACCTCACCCTTTGCTGTAATCATGATGATGGGCTTAGATGAAGATTCACGAATTTCGCGACATACCTGCCAACCGTCCTTTTTGGGTAACATTATGTCAAGGAGTACAAGATCAGGCTCATACATTTTGAAAAAGCTTACTCCCTCAGCACCGTCAGATGCAGTCTTTACTTCATATCCTTCGTTTTCAAAATAAAGTCTGAGTAAATCGCAAATATTGGGATCATCGACTACAACTAAGATTTTGGTTGCCATAATTATACCTCCAATGTTCATAAATACTTTTCTTAAAAAATATTATACTATAGTTTTCAAGATTTGTCAAATGTTTTTGCGCGATATTTGAAATTATATTTTTACTGAAATTTCATTTCCTAACACTATTGTACATTACAACTGTGAACACTGTATGTTTTTTGTGTGATGTTTTAATAAATGAGTCGTTAAACAAATGTGATTAAATTATTATTTTTAGTTTTACTTGAAACTTTGCGGATTTTGTGGTAGAATATACGCTGTGAGTGATTCACTCTTAAATCGAAAAATATATAACATATACATAATTGAAAGGCTGATAACATGAAACTCGGTATCATAGGTTTGCCCAACGTCGGCAAAAGTACTCTTTTTAACGCAATTACAGGTGCAGGTGCGGCAAGCGCCAACTATCCCTTCTGTACCATCGATCCCAACGTAGGTATCGTTCAGGTACCTGACAGCCGTCTTGACCGTCTTGCTGAAATGTACGATCCCGAACTTTACACTCCCGCAACCGTTGAGTTCGTTGACATCGCAGGTCTCGTTCGCGGTGCATCCAAGGGTGAAGGTCTCGGTAACAAGTTCCTTTCTCATATCCGTGACGTTGATGCTGTAGTTCACGTTCTTCGTTGCTTTGAGAATGATGACATTATTCACGTTGATGGTGGTGTAGACCCCGTCCGCGACCTTGAAACTATAAACCTTGAGCTTATCTTCTCCGATATTGAAATGATCGAAAGAAGGATCACAAAGACAGAAAAGCTTCTCAAGGGTGACAAGACTCTTGCAGGCGAGCTTGCTCTTCTTAACCGTGTAAAAGCTACTCTTGAAGAGGGAATTACCGCGCGTACGATGGACTTTACCGAGGAAGAGCTTACGATCCTTTCCGACGTTGCGCTTCTCACAATGAAGCCCGTAATCTACGTTGCAAACGTTTCCGAGGATGAGGCAGGCGGAGTTTCCCCCGATAACGTATTCTTTGCAAAGGTTAAGGAAGCTGCTGAGGCGGAAGGCGCTGAGGTTATCCCCGTATGTGCGGGAATCGAAGCTGAGATCGCTGAGCTTGACGCCGAAGAGAAGGCAATGTTCCTTGAAGAGATGGGAATTAACGAAAGCGGTCTTGACAGACTTATCAAGGCAAGCTACGCTATCCTCGGCTATATCAGCTATCTTACAGCGGGGCCCAAGGAAGTAAGAGCATGGACGATCGTTCGCGGAACAAAGGCTCCTCAGGCTGCGGGAAAGATCCACAGCGATTTTGAGAGAGGCTTTATCAGAGCTGAGATCGTAGCGTTTGATGATCTTATGGCTTGCGGTTCCATGACAGCGGCTAAGGAAAAGGGGCTAGTTAGAAGTGAAGGTAAGGAATACGTAATCGCAGACGGCGACGTAGTTCTCTTCAGATTTAACGTTTAATCAATCGGAGATGTTTCATGGAAAACAATACTAATTGGGGACAAAGTGTTGCAGGTGTTGTTGTAAAAGAAGGCAAGGTATTGCTTGCACGCCATACTTACGGTGGTGGTGCAGGGATGCTTATAATTCCGGGTGGATTTGTGGAATTTGGAGAATCACCACAGGATGCGTTGAAACGAGAATTTCTCGAGGAAACGGGTATTTCCGTTGAGCCCCGAAGAATAATCGGTGTCAGATTTAATATGCACGATTGGTACATTGTCTTTGAAGCTGAGTATGTTTCCGGAGAAGCAATATCCGACAACAATGAAAATAGCGAAGTTGTGTGGGTTGATATTGAAGAAGCTATTAACCGTAATGATGTTCCTGAACTTACGAAGACACTTTTAAAGCATATGTCTATGAGTGACGGCGGACTTTTGTATACCCATTATGATGGAAAAGGGAAGAACGCACCGTACTCACTTTGGTGTATGTGATATATAATTTGTACTGAAGATCGACGGGAGATAACCCCCCGCCCTACGAGCCAATTATAATGGTGCATGTAGGGCGGGGGGACTATTATGGCGATCTTTTTTTTTGATAATTAACAACAAAGAATGAATAATTTTTTCTTTTCTTATCTTTTTTGCGTAGCAAAAAAAGATAAGAATTAGCCAAGGAGGTAAGGAGCTTGTGACGAGGAAACTTCGGCGTTTGAGATGGTTCCTTCAAAAAATATGGTAGCATGAAAAAACGAAAGTAAAATAACGAGGGTTCTTTTCCTCAGCCTACGTCTGTAACATCCCTCACAGAGGAAGGTTAGGTTGTTTTTTCTTACAAACTCACACCGTATCCGTTCTTAATAAGAGAATATTCTTTGCTTTTAAGGACGTCAACAAGTTCTTTTCCGTTTGTAATGGGGTAATCGGTCAAAATTCCAGCATTTGGCTTGTGATGACCATCGTGATGGTCAGTACCGGACGTTAAAATGAGACCAAGATCTTTCTTTGCCGCACACTCAAGAGCAACAAGATCATTGTTGGAGTTATGTTCGGGATGACCGTTATATACTTCAATTCCGTCTACGTCTCGATAGTCGAAAATAACGTGGGCAAATCTCATGGGATGAGCACATATGAGAAGCATTCCTGCGGCATTAACTTTCTTTCGGAATTCAGAAACTTCTTCTTTGGAGAAATTAACTTCATCGTAAAGGAATTCCTCGGTCACGCCGATTATCAGGTAATCTTCACTTTGGATATTGACCTCAACTCCGGGAATGACGTTTAATCTGTCACCCGCGTACATTTTTGCTTCATGGCAAACCTCAAACATCCGTCTGACGCGGCGGCGATATTCATCGGGAGTTTTACCGTATGTGTTCAGGTGATTGGTCAAAACAAGAGTGCTGTAGCCGTTTTTAATATACTTATCCACAACGTCTTTTGCTTTAACGCTTGAACATCCACTGATCTCGGAGGAATGGCAGTGGAGCTCGGTTTTGAATTTGCGAGAAGGTGACAGCTTACTTCCCAAAAGCTTAAAGCTACCGTTAATTATTGCGGCAACAAGTTCACTTGAAGTTTTAATTTCAAAATCTGTTATAATTCCGCCACTCGGCTTTGAATCTTCGCCGAAATAACCGCTGCCTGAGGTTAATAAAATTCCGTGTGTCTGATACTTTTCGCAGTATTTTTCTGTAAAACTGTTGTTTGAGTTAAACCTTTCATCACCGCAGTATACTTCAAAAGCATCGACGTTATGGTCTTCAAGAAGTCTTCCGCCAACCTTTGCGGGGTGAGCCTGTACAACAAGCACTTTTTTGTGATTGAGTTCTTCGCGGTAGTCAGTCACCCAATCTCCGCAGTAATTGTTTAATTTGTAAAGGTCACTTTTCTCAGCTCCGTAGATTAAAAAGTCATTGTCACAGGTGTTGAATTCAGCTCCTAAAAGAACGTTAAGCCTTCCTTTATATTTTTCAGCTAAAGTCTCGTTGGTCTTAAACATATGGTCAATGCTTGCCTGAAAAACACTCTGATCATCATTAAACTCAATTTTATATATTAAAACGACAGTTTTATAACCGCATTCAATGTATTTTTCAAATAAAACGTTCTCAGCAAGATATCCGTCACCAAAGGATTTTTCAGAATAGGCGTGAAGATCAGTCAAGTAGTTCATGTTTTTCTCCGATCTGTAAGATAAATCTTACTTTAAGCTGTAAATTAACCACCTTACTCCTTCAAGAACCGAGAGGTGCAAAGGGTAAAATACATAGAAGAAGTATTTCAGTTTAAGTTTACCACGTTTTTCGGAATATAGCAATAGTAAAGGAACAGAAAATAGCGAAAATGGTTGAGAAAGCCGCAGGTCAACGGCAAGAATAATAAGAGGAAGCGTAAATAACGCTACGCGTATATTCAATCTGTCAAGCTTTTTGAGACTTTCGGGTGCGCCTTCAGGCAGATTTGTAACGATGCTTGCCGCGAGAGGCGCGGCACATCCGGTAAATCCGTAGTCAACAGTAAATATCTCGCAGAAAACGTAAGAAAAGGCAACGGAGAAAGCAAATAACAGAAATTTCGTGAGCTTCAACGCGTTTGAAGCATCTGGCGAAAATGCAACAGCCTTATACTCGTCAAGAGTAAAGATCATCATCAGCGAGAAGGAAAACGTGATGAAAATGCTGAAGACAATCGTTTTATTGAAAACGAGATACCCCGCAAAGCAGAACAGTCCAACGGAAAATACACTGAGTAAATATCTGACTTTATTTTTCGTGTATTTAGCTCCCTCGGAGATCATAAATGCAAATATGGGGAAAGCAAGGCGTCCGATTATTCTGAAAACTTGCACCCGCGGAAAAAACATGAAGCCGAAATGATCGATGAACATGGAAATTGCCGCAATTATCTTTAGCGCATTACCGCTGAGGATTCGTGGAAATTTGAAGTTCATGACTTTCGGCTCCTTTGGGAGTGTATTTGATTTTAATTATTGACAGTATTGAGCTTCCGTAATCTCAACGGCTCTTTCAATGGCGTCGTCGATGTGATGGCAGAAATTATCTTTTCCGATCATGTCGGCAAAGCCCGATTTGATCATTGAGTTCATGGGCTGAGTATTAACATGGGAGATTACGATCTTAATACCTTTCTCACTGCATCTGTCATAAAGCTCAACGAGACCGTTCATCGCGGTAGCATCGATCGCGGAAACACTTCTCATTCTGAGAACAAGGCATTTTGTATATTCCTTAAATGTAATGGAATTCAAAATATCGGCAGAGCCGAAGAAAAGGGAACCCTCAAGCTCGTAAACTCTGATATACTCGGGAATTACTTTACCGTTTTCGCTTTCCGTGCCGTACTTCCAGCTTCTGATGCTTGAGGTGTCGCTCATTCGCTTCATGAAGAGTACGCAGGCAAGAACGATACCCACCGCGATTGCCACAACAAGGTCAAAGACAACGGTAAGAACGAACGTGAGCACAAGGACGAAAATATCACTCTTCGGCGCAGTTTTCACGATATGTACGAAAGGGCGCCACTGACACATATTGTATGCAACCATAAACAGTATTGCCGCGATAACGGGCATGGGAATAAGAGACGCATAGGGCATAAGGAGTACGAGAACGAGAAGAAGCACTACCGCGTGAACGATACCGGAGACGGGGGTCTTACCGCCGTTTTTGATGTTTGCGGCAGTTCTTGCGATAGCGCCCGTTGCGGGAATACCGCCGAAGAGGGCAGAGCCGACGTTACCCACACCCTGCGCTATAAGCTCGGTATTTGAACGATGCTTTGAGCCTGTCATGCCGTCTGCAACAACGCAGGAAAGAAGTGACTCTATCGCTGCAAGGATTGCAATTGTAAACGCATTGGGGAGCACGTCCTTGATCATACCGACGGAAAAATCAGGCAAGGTGAATTTCGGGAGCGCACTGCTTACCGTGTAGAGGTCTCCGATGGTGTTGACCTGTATCTCGAAGTGTGCGAGGACCTTAACGAGAATGATACCGAAGATAACGGCAATAAGTGAACCGGGGATCTTTCTTGAGATCTTGGGCCAAATAATAAGAACTGCGAGGGCAAGAACGCCGACGAGCACAGCCCACACGTTAACGGTGCCGAAGTGATGCACAACAGCCTCGACCTTTTCAACAGTCTCAATGGGCTTCACGTCAGCTCCGTATGTCAGACCGAAGAAGTCCTTAAGCTGACCCACCACGATAGTAACGGCGATACCTGCGGTAAAACCTGTTGTAATAGTGTAGGGAATAAACTTAATAAGACCGCCAAGCTTGAAAATACCCATGAGTATAAGCATAATACCCGCAAGAACGGTAGCAACTGCGAGACCGCCGAGACCGTAGGTTGCAACAACACCCGCAACGATGGTGGCAAAAGCCGCGGTAGGGCCTGAGATCTGCACGTTGCTTCCGCCAAGGAAGGAAATAAGAAATCCTGCGATAATAGCGGTGTAAAGACCCTGCTCGGGACCGACACCCGAAGCAAGTGCAAGAGCTATGGAGAGGGGAAGGGCAATTACCGCAACGATAATACCCGCAATAAGGTCCGAAACTAACGTTTTTTTACTGTAGCTTTTCAGACTTGTAAAAAACATTGGACTAAAAATATTCATCGAAAACTCCGTTCTAAAAAATCAGATTATATTAATAAATTATTATTCCAATACGACATTTTACTACACCGAGCTGCAACTGTCAAGGGTAAATGTCTCACTTTTGAAATTTCATCGGAAAATGGAAAAAAACCACAGATCGGAGTACATAATCTGTGGTTTTTTCCAAATACTTATTCAAGGTTATCTACAACCTTAACAAGTAACTCGGGGTCAAAGGACAGCTTTTCCACAACGTGGGTTTCGCCGCCCGACTCAAACTTGATCTTACCGTTTTGAACGCCCGTCAGAACCAAAATGATTGACGTTACGTCAAATTCACCCACACCGTCCAGTGAAAGCAAATGAGGCTCAGCATAGGAGAACTCCATATAGTATACGTCGAGAGTATTTTCATCGAAAACCGAGCTTTTCATATATTCACTAACAAAAACTGTACGGTGTTCGTTGATCTTCAGAATATCCTCGAAATCTTCGTCACCGACTTTAAGAGTGACCGCTTTTCCGTCACCGTGGAGAATTATCTTCTCGGGATCTCCGAAAACAGAGCTTTCAACCTTGTTGCTTACAACAGGAGTTTTTTCACCCTCTTTGGTGTCGGTTGCATCATAGGATGCGGAATTATCCTCGGTATAATACTTGACGATTATTGAAACCGTCACTGCATTTACCGCAACGGTAAGCGCTAACAGCAAGATGAATGAGATTGTTTTGATCTTACTTAATGCTGTAGTAGAAATTTTCAATGGTTCCTCCGATCACACCAATGTCACTGATGTAATAATCAATCTGTGTTGAAATCTGGAGAGCATGATTTTCGCCGTCCTGAACGAGAATGACTTCTCTTACTTCAAAGCCGCGGAAATCATCGGTGTAAATTGCCATTGCATTAGCTTCAGCTACAGCGTTGATCAGCTTCATGTCGAATTCGGCAAGCTTACTTTCGTCAACCGATGCCGCAACCTTGTGCTGATGGATTGCAGACATAATAACTTTTCCATCATGTTTAATATCTACATATGCATAAGATGCAGTGATACAATCATCTTTTCCCATTGTTTTAATAAAGTACAACAAATAGTGATAACCATGTCGTTTTTCGATTTTTAACAATTTATAATTATTGAACAAGTCTCCGTAAAATGTTTCACCGTGCATTCTTGCAATAGTTTCAGCTTTTTCTTCACTTATCCATTCAGATTCATCAAGAGGATTTATAACATAGTCATATAAATCTATTTCCTCCATCCAAGAATCGTCAGCGGAGAAAGAAACAAGATCACCTTCGCTATCAAAAGAGAATTTATTGTTTTCTTTATCTACGAATTTGTAACGGTCAATATATACTCCTTTTTCAACGTGGGAATAAGACAGATCAACTTTTTCCCCGTCATTTAATGTCCATGTGAATTTATCGTCCAATGACGTATAGGGAATCTTGTTAGCATTTGAATTGGTTTGAGTCTGTTCAATATCGGTAGGTGTTTCATTTACTGCAATATTTGAAGAAGTATTTGTTGGTGGCACAGAAGTTGCTGCGTTTGCTACAATGCAGCCAACAAGAGAAAGAACACAAAGAAACGCAGTTAAAATTATATATTTTGTTTTCATGATTATATATCCTTTCTGAATTATTTATTAATCAGTGTAAATATAACAGTTTGCGGCATTACTATCATTGAAGTAAATATTGTTTAAGGCAGTTGCATTTTCTGTCGATACTCCATGTTCAATCGCATAGTTATCATTTACTGCTATATTTGCATACAAGTGTCTGCCATTAGCATTTATAAAGAAACCTTCAAGCCAGATAAGCATCGATAACTGATCAAAATCTCCTACCCAACCAATAGCACAGTAAGCTCCTTTATTAACTGTTTGATCAACCAAATTACCATATGCGGAACTTGTAGCACCTGATCTGTTAGCGGCATAGATTACTACGTCAGTTTCGGACAGGTCGCCGTTATTTAGATCAGATATTGCATATGATTGGGAATTTAGTGCATCATGTCTTACACCTGCAAGGTACGAATAAACTCCCGATACCTGTTTCATCCTAATAATACTATTACCGGAAGCTTCACCGTATACACCGGAATTCTTACAAAACATTTGATCATTTAATCACTCCTTTAGCTGTCAAATTGTGCAAGGAATATTTAATTGATCATTTCCTCTGCAAAGGCGATCAAGGTTTCACGTTCTGCGGCACCTCCGATTATAACGGTTACTTCACTGTTACCGAAAATTATTGAACCGGTCCTTTCGCTCTCGTTATAAAACATATATACTTCGCTTTTGCCTATAACGATCTCACTGTACTTGTGATTCTCCGTACTGTGAATAACGCCTGCCGGATCGGTGGGGATCAACTCAATAACTACAAAGTCATCACCCTTTTTGTAGGTATACAGCGTAGAGTCGCCGTCTTCTTTCTTTGAGTCAAAGGTGTATCCCGCGGGGATGTTTTCAATATCAAGTGAAACCGAATCGGAGAGTTCGTCAAGGAGTGTTTCCTTTTCGGTGGGGACCGCCTCCTCTTCCGAAAAATCAATGATAGCAAGTTCACGCATCCACGTAACAAAGGTGTTCTTTACTGCGGCTCTTACACTTCCGTTGAAGGTAATGAGGAGAGCAGCCGCCGAAAATGTCAGAACAGCGAACATGGCAACCTTACGCATAGCCGTGAACTTAAACCCGGGCTTCACAGCTTTACGTGAACTCTTGTGCTCATTTGACTTGACCTCGTCAAGGAAGCTTGAGAGAAGCCGGGATGAAATTTGATCAGCCTCACTCCCATCTATCCCGCGTATACTCATCAGCAGTTCAGTAGCCTCAGAAACCATATCAATGTTTTCATTACTGAGCCTTGATGATTCTTCATTAATTATGGTCTGCAGAGCCAAGGCAAGCTCTCGATCATTATTAATGGGGGACACCTTGTCGATTTTTCTAAGTCGTTCTTCAAGTCTGTTTGACAATTTAAACACCTCCGTTTGATTGAATGGGTACAATATTTTTTTACTACGTCGCCATTGGACTCACCCCTTTTCTTGTGCCTTCATATATTGATGGCACCCAAAAGTCCAAATTGCGAAAATTTTTGAAAAATTTTTTTATTTTTTTCAAAAAAATTTTTTTATTATTTCACGAACACGGTTTTCAAGCTTAATATATCGGTATCTGAGGATATAATAGGGAAGTTCTTTCAGCTTTTCTATATCTTTCAGGTTCCTTTTTTCAATATATTTGAGCCTGAACAGCTCTGCTTCCTCGTCGGTCAGCTCAGACAATACCTTGCTTATGTATTCTTCAACAGGTGTGTTGTCTTCAAAGTAAGTGTCTAAGCTCCCGATTTCAGTAAACGTATTAGTCTCAATGGCTTCTTCAAGAGAAGATATACGTTTGTAATACTTGCTCTTCTTTTTGCGCCGATTCTTAACGCACAGCCGCACGACGTTATACAGATAAACCCTTAAGGCAGGTCCTTTTTCAAGTTCATCCCACTTATTAAATACAACACTCAGCATATCGCTGAACGCATCATCCGCAACATCCTTTTCTCCCTCAGAGTACGCAAAGCAGTAGACGTACAGCTCGCTACGATATTTATTGATCAGCTCTTCAAATTCTTTTTCATCGACCACTTTACCATCTCCAATCTAAAGAAAATTTTGTGAAGAATACCCTTGTATATATTAATGGCACTTAAAAGTTGAAATTGAGAAAAATTAAAAAAATAATTTGCTTTTTTTTCAGAAATTTTTTGAGTTTTTTCGAGAGTAGTAAAAATAAAACAGAAAAACAAAGGCAGGTACACGGATAATTACCATGTATCTGCCTTTGAAAGCAGTTAGGAAATCAATAATCGAATCCGTCGGAGGTGTCGCTATCCTTCTTTTCCTCGGATACTTCGTCAACGACCTTTTCATCTATGGGCTCACTGTCATCTTCAACAGCTGAACTGTTATATTCTTCTTCAATGGCATTTGCAAGGGCAGCCTTGTTTGCCGCGGCAAGAGCATCCTCACGCGCCTTGGCTTTTTTGATTTTGTTCCGTTTAACCTTGCGGACAATGGCTCTTACGATAAGAATGATCAATACGATAAGTACGATTATGATAGCTATCATAATATAGGTAAACTTATTTGCATTTTTTAACAGATCAACGGGATTGAGACTGGAGTAAACAACCTTTCGACCGTCGGTCTCGGCGTACTTTTCGTTCATTTCGCCGCCCATTTCCTGAAGGTAGGAAGCAATGGCATACCATTCCTTAACGGGTTTGCCTTCTTCGTCCTTAACGACAAAATTAACAAGCTCATCGGCATCGATGGGGTTTCCGTTCTTGTCTCTCGGAGTTATTGTAAGGAGTCCCATGGATGTAGACTCAACAGAGCCGAGCATCTGTCCCGCGTACATACCGGTAACGACAGAGTACATTTTATCGGGATCGATCTCAACAAGAGTTCCGTCGTTTTTACGGAGCATAGCATAATCGACTTTGTTGAATATCATTCTGTAGGTATTGAACGAATACTCAACACCCGAAAAATAAAGCTGCGCTGATGACATAAGCGGCTGAACGGATGCATCGACCTCAAGAGCGTTCATCAGATCCTTACCTGTGATGTATACTTTTATAAGCTCGCCCTCTGTACCGACACCGAGAGAAGCCGCGTTGAATACGTCGGAAACAGTAATGTTGCCTGTGGGAAGGGAGTCTCTGATCACACCGGCCGCGGTGAGTGCTACGTCAACTTCTTCACCGGTAGCTTCTTCCACAGCCCACTTGTAAGCATCGGAGAAGATGTTGCATACGGGAGATTCGTGAGAGGTTTCCTTGATTTTTGATGCACTTTCAAAATTGTACGGATTGTTTACGAGAACCTGGTCAAAGGTCACTCCGTAATTTGAAAGATAGTTGGTCTCAACGTCTTTTTTGTAAGTTTCTATAAGCGAAGCGATTTCTTCATTTTCTTCAACAGTGTCATCAATGGGGATCAGCTCATAATCTGTAAGAACAGCACCGTTTGCGGAATGTGTAATATGAAGTGCACCGAGATACTGACCGTAGTGACCCGCTGAAACGATGTAAGTACCGTTTACCTCGATAACCTCTTCAAGAGTTGTATGAGTGTGCGCGGATACGATTACATCAATTCCGACTACGTTCTTTGCAAGAGTGTAGTCTTCACCTTTTCCGTCTTCGGTTCCGCTGTGGGACAGACAGATCACAACAGGATCGCTGCCGTATTTATCAAGGCATTCCTTCTTTGCCTTATCGACGGTCATTTGAGCACTGTCAACGGGATCTGAGAAAATCATTCCCGAATTCGGCGCGCAGGCGTGGGAGTCCTTGCCGAAAATACCGAACACAACGAACTGAACACCGCCGCGATCGATTATAACATAATCATCGATACCGTAGTTGTTGAACGTGGTCCAGATGTCCTCGGTGTAGCCGGTCTCACCCTTCTTCGGCGGGAGATAGTTTGAATTTACTATTTTGGGAAGGGGGTCACCTGACTCGACTGCTACGGATAACATAGACATGAGACCTTCCGGGAGGTAATCGAACTCGTGGTTACCGAGTGTGGTTACGTCATATCCCATAGCACCCATAATGCGAAGCTCAAGTGCAGACGTAGTATATGCTGTCTGGAAGAGCGAACCCATGGAAAAGTCACCGCCGTCCACAAGGATCGCATCGGGATATTTTTTCTTCTGCTGGTCAATTACGGTCTTAAGTCTCGCGTAACCGCCAATATCGTTTCCGTCCTCATCGGAGAAGGGCAGAAAATGTGAGTGGAGGTCGTGAGTGAACAGAATTGTCACATCTGATTTTCCGTTGTCTGCCCATACCGAAGAGATAAGCGGCAAGAGCATCAGAAGTGAAAGAATTATTGCACAAAGGCGTTTGGTATAATTTCTCATAAACGTCTCATTCCTTAAAAATTAATAATTTACTGATGTATAGATATAGTATAACATATTTTTTTTACTTTAGCTATATTTTTTCAAAAAAATTCCGAATAACTTAACGAATTACTTGATAATAAATGACTTTTGTTATATAATGTATGTCAGTACAGTTAAAAATAACACTTTATTAAGTTTTGCTGTAACGAAAGGAAATAGATATGAAGGTATTAATGCTTAACGGTAGTCCCAGAGCAAAGGGAAATACATTTCTTGCTCTGTCGGAAATGAAGGCTGTTTTTGAAAAAAGAGGAATTGAATGCGAGCTGGTACAAGTTGGTGGCAGAAGTATCAGAGGATGTATCGGTTGCGGTCACTGCAGAGGTACGGGACTTTGCGTATACGATGATATTGTAAATGAACTCATTCGCAAGTTTGAGAAGTGCGACGGACTTGTTGTAGGTACGCCTGTTTACTACGCATCTGCAAACGGAACTATAATATCGCTTCTTGACCGTCTCTTCTATGGATCGACATTTGATAAAACAATGAAGGTTGGCGCATCTGTTGCTGTTGCACGCCGCGGCGGTTGTTCATCTACTTTTGACGAGCTTAACAAATACTACGCAATTTCCGGAATGCCCATTGCAACCAGTTGCTACTGGAACAGTGTTCACGGTGGCAAGGAAGGAGATGCCGAAGGAGATGAAGAAGGGCTTCAGACCATGCGTTGCCTTGCGGAAAATATGACCTTTCTTATGAAGAGTATTGAGCTTGGTAAAGAAAAATTCGGTCTTCCCGAAAAGGAAAAGAAGAAGTACACAAGCTTCATCAGATAAGCAGATTTTTACTGTAAACGCAAGAGGGCAATAATGGCTAAGAAAAAGTGTATGGCTTACGAAAAACTGATTGAAGACGGTTGGTTTACGTCGAAATCCGAAATTATTCCCTGGGTAATGGCGCGGCGCGTCCTTGCCGACAATAAGCCTGTTCTTTCTCCGTCTGAGAAAATATCGGTGGATGCCGAGATACGAATTCGCGAGTATTACAAGACCCGTTATGTAGGAAAAGGCGGACTGAAGCTGGAGCACGCAATTTCTGAATTCGGAATTGATGTTGACGGCAAAATCGCATTTGACTGCGGCGCCTGCACCGGCGGATTTACCGACTGCCTCAGAGTTCACGGCGCAGAGCTCGTATATGCGGTTGAGGTAGGTCACGGACAGCTTGCCGGAAAGCTGATGCAGGATGATGCTGTAATTAATCTTGAATACACGAATCTTTCAGATGAAAAACTAAAGTACCTTGATCCGAAGCCATCTGTGGTTTCACTTGATGTGTCCTATCTGTCTCTTGAGGTAGCTCTTCGGGAAGTGAAGTCCATCATTTCAGAGGACGGAGACGTTATAGCACTTGTCAAGCCGATCTTTGAGGTTGACTCTTCCGAGGTAAGACAAAGCGGTAAGATAAATGATGCAAAGCTTCATTTTGACGTTATAAATAAGGTGAAAACATATTCGGAGGCAATGGGCTTTTATGCCGTTGACATTACATACAGTCCTGTGCGCGGTAATAACGGTGCGGTTGAGTATTTCATGTATCTGACGCTGAAAGTGGGGACAGAGTCAAGGATAACCGATGAAAAGATAAAAAACGTTATAGAGATCGGTCTTGCGCTTGATGTTTTCAAGAAGTAGGCAAATGTGTAAATGTGTTTTTTAGACATTTGCAGATATAAATCTTGATTTAGTACACAAAATAAACAATATGTTTTTATGAAAAAAGAGAAACGGAAATTTCAGCGGAATTTCCGTTTCTCTTTTTAATAAAACGTAATGGTTTTTGGTCGTTCAGTCCAAAAGCTTATACGGAGCATGAATCATGACAATGTGCACATCCGTTAAGATTTTTGAAGATTTTATCATCATACTCAATTGAATTTCTGTCGTAGTAATCTTTTACAGCAGCTTTTACAGCCTCTTCTGCAAGAACGGAACAATGGATCTTCTGCGGTGGGAGACCGTCAAGTGCTTCTACAACTGCTCTATTTGATAGTGTCAGAGCATCTGATAGTGTTTTTCCCTTAATCATTTCAGTTGCAATACTGCTTGTAGCTATTGCGGAACCGCAACCGAAGGTATTGAATTTTACATCTGTTATCACATTACCATCTATTTTCAGATAAATTTTCATTATGTCTCCGCACTTGGCGTTACCGACTTCTCCGACTCCGTCGGCGTTTTCAATTATTCCTACGTTTCTTGGATTTGTAAAATGATCCATTACTTTTGCACTATATAACATGAGCTTTCCTTCCTTTCTGAAGATCGTCCCAGACAGGGGACATACTTCTTAGCTTTTCCACAACTTCAGTAGTTACCGAGATGATTTTTTCTATCTCGTCGGGTGTGTTTTCATGGTTGATTGAAAGTCTCAACGAGCCGTGTGCGATCTCATGAGGTCTTCCTATTGCAAGAAGCACATGACTTGGTTCGAGGGAGCCTGATGTGCAAGCGGAGCCTGATGATGCTGCAATTCCTTTGCAGTCAAGCATCAAGAGAAGTGACTCCCCCTCAATTCCTTCGAAGCACACGTTAACATTACCCGGAAGTCTTGATATGCGATCACCGTTCAGTACAGTGTGAGGGATCTTAAGTAGACCTTCAATCAGTCTATCGCGCATTTGACAGACTTTTCCGTAACTGCTTTCAATGTTTTCGCAGGATTCTTTAAGCGCTACCGCCATTGCGGATATGGCGGGGACGTTTTCTGTCCCCCCGCGTTTTCCGAATTCCTGAGCCCCACCCTCGATCAGACTGTGTACTAAAGATCTGTTGCGGGCATACAGCACGCCGACACCTTTGGGACCGCCGAATTTGTGAGCTGACAGTGAAAGATAATCAACGCCAAGCTCTAGTACATTTATGTGAAGATGTCCTGCAGCCTGTACTGCATCTGTGTGAAATAAAACTTTATGTTTATAACACACTTTTCCGATCTCGGCAATAGGCTGGACTGTTCCGATTTCGTTGTTGGCGTACATAACACTGACAAGAGCCGTGTCCTCACGAATTGCACTCTCAAGTTCACTGACACTGACAACACCGTTTTCGTGAACATCGAGATATGTTACCTCAAAGCCTTGTCTTTCAAGCTTTTCAACCGTATGCAAAACGGCATGGTGTTCAAATTCTGTTGTGATAATATGTCTTTTGTTTTTCTTTTTACCATGCTCTGCTGCAGACAATATCGCCATGTTATCACTTTCACTGCCGCCTGATGTGAAAAATATATTTTTTTCTGTGGCGCTGAGCAAATCAGCAATCATTTTTCGGGCGTTAAACAAGGTCTCAGCAGCCTTTTGCCCGATACTGTGAAGACTTGAAGGATTACCGTATTCTTCAGTTGTTTTGCTTATCAATTCGTTTATTGCGGCTGCGGACATTTTTGTTGTAGCAGCATTATCGGCATAGATATACATTATTTTTCCTCCTTATCAGAGTTTTCAAGATATAAAATTAAAGGTTATCTGTGATCAGATCGGCAAGGGTGACATTTTTCAAATAGTCTTCAAGAACGCTGTTCATTTTTTGCCATAAAGGATAAGCAAGGCAATGGGACTCTCTGCCGCAAATTACTTCATCGTGATCAAGGCAAGTAACAGGCGAGATGGACCCCTCGGTCAGCTTGAAAATTGAGAGCAGAGAATACTCACTCGGGTGTTTTGACAATTTATAACCTCCGCTTCTGCCTCTCTTACTTTCGACAAATTCGGCTTTAAGTAAAATCGAAGTAATTGCCTCAAGGTACTTAAGTGATATTCCTTGGTTGTCTGCTATATCTTTAACCGAAGCAAATTCGCCTTCGGACAACAGTGCAAGGTCTGCGAGAATTCTGAGAGCATATCTGCCTTTGGTTGAAATCATCATAATTGTAGTCTCCTGATCTGAAATACTTTCAAGTATAATATACCACAAAATCAGTAGGAATTCAATAGCTTTTTTAATTGTAACAAAAAATTCATAAATAATAAACAAATGTGAATTTTTGAAGAACAAAAAATTCATTTACTCGCTAATGAGTCTAAAATGCAAAGGTATTTTAATATTTTTATGAATTTTTACTATTGACAAATTGTCAGAAACAAAGTATAATATTATTATAGTTTATTTTGCGGGACTTAGTGTGAAACTCAAAACAATTTGAATCTTAACTGAAGTTGTCTCACACGTAAATAAACACTAAGAAGCAATACTCCGATTTTTGTCTGCTGTGCAGACACGTGTTTGTTTCCTTATTTTTGTAGACGTAAACCGAATGGAGGCTATTATGAACGCTCAGGAAATTCGTAACTATTCTGAAATTACCGAAGAAATGTATGAATTGGCAGATCTGTCATCTCAGAATACAAAAATTGATCCTTCTCTCTATGCTAAATTTGATGTAAAGCGTGGCCTTCGAGATCTTGACGGTAGCGGTGTTCTTGCGGGACTTACAAGTATTTCCGAAGTAACGGCACGAGAAATGGTTGACGGAAGACTTGTGCCTTGCGACGGTAGATTGTATTACCGCGGAATCAGTGTTAATGACCTCACAAATGCTTGCCTTGCTGAAGGACGTCCCGGATTTGAAGAGACAGTATATCTTCTTCTTTTCGGAAATCTTCCCGATAAAGCTCAGTTGAAGTCATTTACAAAGCTTCTCAGCGGTTATAGGTCATTGCCCCCGTCTTTTGTGAGAGACGTAATCATGAAAGCTCCCAGCCGTGATATGATGAACGCCCTCTCAAGAAGCGTTCTTACCATGTATTCGTATGACGAGAACCCCGATGATACTTCAATTCCCAACGTTCTCCGTCAGTGTCTGCAGCTTATTTCCGTATTTCCGCTGTTAAGTGTGTACGGTTATCACGCGTATGATCATTATCACAACGGTAACAGTCTTTTCATCCATGCACCCGACCCTAAATATTCCACCGCAGAAAATATTCTACACCTGCTTCGTCCCGACAGTTCCTTTACTGCTCTCGAGGCGGCTGTTCTTGATGTAGCTCTCATTCTCCATGCTGAGCATGGCGGAGGAAATAACTCTACCTTTACTACAAGAGTTGTTTCTTCTTCGGGTACAGATACGTATTCGGCGATTTCTGCAGCTCTCGGCTCTCTTAAGGGTCCGAAGCACGGTGGTGCTAATATTAAGGTTGTAAGAATGTTTGAAGATATTAAGGAAAACGTAAGAGATTATTCTGACGAAGAAGAATTGGCGGCTTACCTTAATAAGATCGTTTGCAAGGAAGCATTCGACAAAACAGGTCTTATATACGGTGTCGGTCACGCGGTTTATTCGGTTTCCGACCCCAGAGCTTGTATTTTCCGCAGTCTTGTTGAAAAATTAGCCGCAGAAAAGGGCAGAGAAGATGAGTTTAAGCTTTATCGGACAGTTGAAAATCTTGCGCCTCAGATCATTGCCGAACACAGACGGATGTACAAGGGCGTATCCATCAACGTGGATTTTTACAGCGGTCTTGCGTATGATATTCTCGGTCTGCCAGCTGAGCTTTACACGCCTCTTTTCGCAATTGCAAGAGTTGCGGGTTGGAGTGCGCACAGACTTGAGGAGCTGATCGGTTCCAATAAGATCATGCGTCCTGCATACAAAGAGATTACATCCACCAGAGCATATATCCCTCTCAGTGAAAGATAATTCAGAAGAGGTTATCGTAAATCGGAATTTTCCGCCTGACGGTAACCTCTTTTTAATGTGTTTATATTTAAGTAATCCATTGACAAGAGTGTATATTTGATGTATAATTATAAATATAGATAAAAGCGTTAATTAATACAATAATTCTTACAGATTTCTTTGAAAGGCAGTAAATATGATTAACTTTGAAAACACAAAAAATGATAGACGGGAAAGAGTTTTTCAGATGCTATTTTCTTTAGATTTTTACACTGAGGAGCCTGCTGAAAAGATTTTCGAATCTTTTTTTGAAGACGGTGATAATGTTCCGACAAGCGGTTATCTCAGAGATACATTTGTAGGCGCTGCTGAGTTTATCAAAGAAGCTGATGTAATGATCGCTTCTCATGCAAAGAATTGGTCAACCTCAAGAATGTCGGGTGTTACAAGAAACCTTCTTCGTCTTGCGATTTATGAACTTCTGAAGACCGAAACTCCGCCTAAAGTTGTAATCAATGAAGCACTTGAACTGTCAAAGAAATTCGGTGAAGACCAGGAGCCTGTGTTTATCAACGGAATTCTTAACAGCATAGCAAAAGAAGCGGAAAAGCTTTGATGGTTAAAATGATCTATGGATAATAAACTGTTTATAGGTTTTGATACAAGCAATTACACAACCTCACTTGGTATCTGTGACATAAACGGCAATGTCCTCGCTAATTTGAAATGTCCGCTTCCCGTCAGCGAAGGACAGCGCGGTTTACGCCAAAGTGAGGCTGTTTTTTCACATATCAAAAATTTTCCCGTAATAGCAGGGTTGCTTCGGGATTTTACCTCGTCTTTGAACGGTGATTTCGAATATGTTGCAGCCGGTGTATCGGTTACCCCGCGAAGCACTGAGGGGTCATATATGCCGTGCTTCCTCACCGGTATTGCCGTTGCCGAATCAGTATGTGCCTTTCTTGATATACCGCTATATAAAACATCTCACCAGGTAGGTCATATTATTGCGGCGGCTTCATCTGCTTTGCGGGATTCGGACAAAATACTCGAAGATCTGCTGAAAAATGAGTTTTTGGCGTTTCACGTATCAGGCGGTACAACAGATCTGTTATATGTCAAGCCCGATTCTGATAATATTTTATCCATCGAACGTATCGGAGGTTCCTCTGATGCAAACGCGGGACAGATCGTTGACCGTACCGGAGTCAGACTCGGTTTCCCATTCCCAGGAGGTGCTCGGATTGATGCTGCAGCTTGTGTATTTGACGGTAAAATAAAAGGAATAGTACCGTCTGTTAAGGGACTCGACTTCAATCTTTCGGGACTTGAAAATATCGCCGAAAAGATGATAGTAAACGGAAAAGGTGAGAATGAAGTTTCCGCATATGTATTGGAATATATAGCTAAATCCATTGAAAAATCTATTAGTTGCGCATTTGATCTGTATGGTAATCTACCTGTGGTATTTGCGGGTGGAGTTATGAGCTCACGGTACATTAAAAACAGACTTGAAAAATATGGAATGTTTTCAGCGGCAGAGTTTTCATCAGATAACGCCGCAGGCGTTGCCTTAAGTTCTTTACTCATGCATAAATTGAAACATCAAAGCTTTTCAGAAAACGGAGAAATATAATGAACAGTTCCAATAAAGCACTTTCGATTACCGAACTGAATAATTATATTAAAGGGTTGTTTGATAATGATCCCCGTCTGTCCGATATTTGGGTAAAGGGTGAAATCTCAAATTTCAAATTTCACTCTACGGGTCATCTGTACTTTTCCTTAAAAGATGAAGGTAGCGTAATTAAAGCAGTTATGTTTAGGTCGTACGCCGCAAAAAATCCTTTTGTTCCGGAAAACGGCATGAAGGTGCTATGTCACGGACGTATATCTTCCTTTGTAAGGGACGGTCAATATCAGATATATCTTGACTCTATGGAGCCTGATGGAGTCGGAGCTCTTTATATAGCTTTTGAACAACTTAAAAACAAGCTTGAAAAGCAAGGTCTTTTCGAGCCTTCAAGAAAGAAGGCACTTCCGAAGATCCCGTCGAAAATAGGAATCATTACCTCTCCCACCGGTGCCGCGATCAGAGATATGATCAATGTTTCGGCTCGTCGCTTTCCTTACGCAAAAATCATACTCTATCCTGCACTTGTACAAGGACCTGATGCACCGCCGCAACTTGTGGATGGACTCAGATATTTCAACGAAGCCAATGCTGCTGATGTTATAATTATAGGCAGAGGCGGAGGCTCTATTGAGGATCTTTGGGCATTCAACGACGAACGTGTTGCATATGCGGTTGCTACCTCTCGCATACCCGTGATTTCTGCCGTCGGACACGAAACTGACTTTACAATTTGTGATTTTGTTGCCGACAGACGTGCGCCTACCCCGTCAGCGGCTGCTGAAATTGCAGTACCCGATACAAATGAACTTAAGAATAAATTTAATAACGTTATTCGTCATGAAGCAATGATTATTGAAAGAATGATCGCTCGTCACCGTGAAAAGCTTTCAAATCTTTCTGCATCGAGAATACTGAAAAATCCTCAGACTCTTATTGACGATAAACGTCTAGCGATAGTTCTTGCCACGGAGAAAATTTTCTCTGCGGAAAACGCAAAAATCAACGAGGCGAAGCTGCTTCTCGGAAAAGCGTCAGCCAAACTTGAAGCTTTAAACCCTCTTTCGGTAATTTCAAGGGGATACAGTGCTGTTTATATCGAAGGCAAGACACTTGTAAAATCGGTTGATCAGCTTTCCGTTGGAATGCACGTGAATTTCAAGACGGCTGATGGCTCTGCGGGAGCTATAATCGAAAATATTACAAAAGAAACAAACAGATAAAAGGGAAGCCGAAATGGATGTATCATCCAAATTTGAATTCGGATACCCTCATACGGTGAAATACTATTATGAATAGAGAACAAATTGAAAAGCTTACCTTTGAAGAAGCACTTGCAAGACTTGAAGAAACTGTCAGACTTCTTGAGTCAGGTAATGTTCCTCTGGATGAGTCATTGGCACTTTTTGAAGAGGGAATTTCTCTTGTTAGACTGTGTAACGGGAAGCTTGATACCGCTGAACAGAAGGTTGTAAAGCTCAAATTATCACCAAACGGTTCAGTAACCGAAGAGGCGATGAATTAAGAGGTAAAGATTATGGGATTCAATGTTGTAAATGAACTCAACAGCGCCGTAGAAAAAGTCGAAAGTGCCCTTGAAGCATATTATTCATCGAATAAAGCTACAGAGAAGCTTACTGATGCGATGAAATATTCTCTTCTTGGGGGAGGTAAGAGAATCAGAGCTTTCCTTACTTTATCTTTCGCTAAAATGTATGGTGCAACCGAAGAGGCGGCTATACCGTTTGCCTGCGCTGTGGAAATGATTCATGCGTATTCCTTGATACATGATGATCTGCCATGCATGGATAATGACGATATGCGACGCGGTAAGCCTTCATGTCACATTAAATTCGGAGAAGCTACAGCTCTCCTTGCAGGTGACTCACTTCTTACTCAGGCCTTCGAAGTATGTGCGCTAAACGATAAAGTATCAGCTTTGTCTTCAGTAAACGCTGTTCGTATTCTTTCATCTCTTGCGGGATATAAAGGAATGTGTGGCGGACAGGAAATCGATCTGTCCGATAAAGTGGAGTCTTATGAAGAATTGGTATACCTTCATTCTTTGAAAACATCTGCTTTGATTAAAGCCGCTTGCCTTCTTGGTCTGTATGCTGCTGTAGATGTTCCAAATTCAGAAGATGTGGAAGCTATCTCGGAATATGCCGACTGTTTGGGACTTGCATTTCAGATTCAGGACGATATTCTTGATGTTACCGGTACAAGCGAAGAGCTTGGAAAACCTATCGGAAGTGATTCTAAGAACGACAAGAAAACAGTGCTTGCATTTATGAGCCTTGAGGATGCCCGTGTAGCAAGTGTAGAATTGACGACACGCGCAATTTCAGCAATCGCAAGATGTCCTGACAGTACAACACCTGCTGAACTTGCGTTGTGGCTTCTTTCTCGAAAAAAATAACCGTTTTACGTCGGGAGGTTAATAATATGCGCCTTGACGCTTATGTTTCCTTGATGCGCGAAAATATCACAAGAAGTCGTGCTAAATCTCTTATTGAATCGGGAAATGTGAAACTTGACGGTAATGTAATTACTAAACCGTCATATAACGTTGACGGAGCCCGCGAATATGATCTTGAGGTGTCTGAAAATGCCTTACCTTTCGTCAGCAGAGGTGGACTTAAGCTCCTTGAAGCTCTGAGGACTTTTGGTGTTGATCCCACGGGAAAGGTATGTATCGATATTGGTGCTTCAACAGGCGGTTTCACCGATTGTCTGCTTTCAAACGGCGCATCAAAGGTATATGCGATTGATTCGGGCAGTGGTCAGCTTTCTGAAAAATTAAAAAGCGATCCGAGGGTTATCTCTATGGAACGCTTTAATGCAAGAAATCTTACCCCCGAGTCGATCGGAGAGTTATGCTTGCTTGCGGTAGCCGATCTTTCGTTTATTTCCCAAACATATGTTTTACCCGCAATTTATTCAGTACTCGATAATGAGGGAGAATATATAGGACTAATTAAGCCGCAGTTTGAATGCGGAAAATCTGCTCTAAATAAAAACGGAATTGTTAAAGACAAGAAGGAATTTATTCATGCAATAACCCGTGTCCTTGAATGTGCAAAGACCTGTGGATTCGAAATTGTCTCTCTTATTGATTCGCCGATTAGCGGCGGAGACGGAAACAGAGAATTTTTGTTCTTTGCAAGAAAAACCGATTCTCCGTGCGGAGCTTTAGTCGACGATAGAATTATACGTGAACTTATCAAATAAGATTTTTTGTTTGTGCCCCGTAATAACGAAGGAAAATAACGTGAAAGTTCACACGGTTTAATCCCACGCAAAGCTGTTTTGCGTATTTTGTACAGCCAAAAGTTGAATGGAGATTATAATGAAAAGCGTCGAGAAAGTATTTCTTATAATTAATTTTGACAAAGTTATACCTGATGATTTTCTGAATGAGCTGAACAGTTTACTTGAAAGCTCTTCATGTTCGTTGTATGTTTTCAGAGACACTGCCGAATATTTGAAAAGTCGTGATAGTTCAATCAATTGTAATATCATTGAAAACAAAGCCGAAATGCAGTCAATGGATATAGCAATCGTACTCGGTGGAGACGGTTCTATACTTAATGCTTCTACTCTGGTTTGCTCCTACAATATTCCGATCCTTGGAATTAATTTCGGAACTCTCGGTTATATGGCTGAGCTTGAAGCATCAGATATAGCTAAAGTAAAGGATGTTTTGGCAGGTAAATATCAATGTGAAGAACGAATGATGCTATCTGCAAAAATTCAAAGATCTGATAAAAGCACCGTTATGATGCCACCCGCACTTAATGATATTGTTCTTTCAAACGGACCGATCGCAAGACTTTTGAACTTCAACGTTTCATGTAACGGTGTTCTTATTGAAAAGTGCAGAGCTGATGGACTTGTTGTTGCAACTCCGACCGGTTCCACCGCATATTCCATGTCCGCCGGCGGACCGATTTTAGCACCTGTACTTAATGCGTTTTGCCTTACACCGATTTGTCCCCATTCATTCGGAAGTCGTCCAGTCATACTTAACGGGGACGACACTGTAACTTTGTCAGATATTCGTGTTGTAAAGGATAATGCGGTATATCTTACAGTTGACGGCAGACTTGCTGAAAAAGTCAACGACGGTGATATGATTACAGTTTCAAGGTCAAAGTTAAAAACATCGTTGATACGTTTGAAGGATAACAGTTTTTTGAGTGTACTTAATTCCAAATTGCAAGATATATAAATATTTACGAATTCTTTGTGTAGCTATAGGCTGATTGGAGATTGACATGAAAATAAAAAGACATAATAAAATACTAGAAATCATAGAACATTACAATATTGAAACGCAGGAAGAGCTGATCGATAAGCTTCGCTTGGCAGGATATGATGTGACTCAGGCCACAATTTCAAGAGACATTCGTGAGCTCAAGCTTCTCAAAGTCATGTCGGAAAACGGTTCATATAAATATGTTGTCCCGGGCGGGTCCCAACACGATCATAAGCATATTTACAGCAAGGCGATCGACGGTTCAATTCGCAGTGTTGCTTGTGCCATGAATAACATAGTAATCAAAACCTATCCCGGAATGGCTAACGCAGTAGCGGCAAGGATCGACTCATTTCACGAAAAAGAAATACTGGGTAGCGTTGCGGGTGATGATTGCATTATCATGGTAACGAAAACTGCGGATGCGGCTCAAATTTTAACAGAAAAATTCAAAGAACTTATAGGCTGACAATCGATCAGCCAACAAGGAGAGTACTTATGCTTAAGAGCATCAGCATTACAAATGCGGCTGTCGCAAAACAAATAGATCTTGATCTTTTTCATGGTTTTTCGGTTATTACCGGCGAAACGGGCTCAGGTAAATCTGTGATGATCGATTGCCTTCAACTGATCACCGGTGCCAAAAGCTCCCGTGATATTGTGAGAAGTGGTGAAGACAGGACAGTTATTTCCGCGATTTTCGAATGTAATTCCGCAGTTGGTAATGCTCTCAGTGAAATCGGTGTGGAGCTTGATGAAAACGGTGAATTGATGATCTTGCGAACAGTTAATGCTGACGGGAGAACAAATATAAAAATTAACTCGCGGAGTGTTACTCTTGCTCAGCTCAGGTCGATCGGTAATCTGCTTATTGGTATAAATACTCAGAACGAAAAAAACTTTCTTTCAGACAAAAGGGAATATACTTCGGTGTTAGACGGCTTTGCTGACAATTCGGTTATATTAGAGGAGTACACGAAAGTGTACCAAAAGCTAAATACAGCAAAAAACGAGCTTCAGTCGTTAAAAGACGATCTTAAAGAAAAGAATATGATGATCGATATTTTAACTTATCAGATTAAGGAAATCGAATCAGCGAGATTAACTTCCGATGACGAAGAGGATAAACTTATTCGTCTGAGAACGAAAATTAAATCTATAGAGCGAACTGAAAAAAACAGAAAAATCGTGTATAAAGCACTTTCTCAAAACGACAAGGGTTACTCGGCTGCATATTTACTGGAAAGAGCTTCACTTGCTTTGGCACAAATATCAGATGTTGTCGAAGGTGCACCCGACATGATTCGCAAGCTTGATGAATATCGTTATGAGATCATAGAAATTGCTGAAAATGTGAATTCTGCTTTGGACTCGGGAATTGACGGTGATCCTGCTGAAAAGCTCAATCAAATTGAGGCTCGTCTTAACCTTATCGATAAGCTTAAGAGAAAGTACGGTTCTTCTATAGCTGAAATCAAGGCTTTCCGAGAAAATGCGGCAAATAAGCTCAAAGCTTTTTCCGATTCTGACGAAACAATCAGTTCTCTTGAAAAAACAATCGTTCGTCTTACTGCAGAAGCAGCAGAGGCGGGTAAACGGCTCCATGAAACAAGAGTCACCGCAGCAAAGACTCTGTCAGATGAGGTAGTCGCGACTCTGCGTGACCTTGATATGCCAAAGGTGAAGTTTTATGTTGAAGTTTTGCCTTGTATTTTGAACGGTCAATACTGTTTTACTCCTTCGGGTTTCGATGAAATCGACATTAAAATTTCCGTAAATCCGGGTGAGGATGCACAGTCTATATCAAAAGTTGCTTCAGGCGGAGAAATGTCACGAGTTATGCTTGCACTTCGTTCTTCAATAAATAAGAAGAATGGCGCCGAAACCGTAATATTCGATGAAATCGATGCAGGTGTTTCGGGCAGAACGTCAGAGAAAATCGGTTTACTGCTGAAAAAACTTTCAAAGGATGTTCAGGTAATATCGGTAACTCACTCACCTCAAATTGCGGCAGTTTCAGACTATCACTACCTCATTAAAAAGACTGAAGTTAACGGCAGGGCGGAAAGCTCTGTAACACTTCTTGAAAACGATGGAAGAATTGACGAAATAGCAAGAATAATCGGCGGAATTAATGTCACCGAAAAGCAAAAAGCCGCCGCGAGAGAAATGTTAGTGAAGAATTATTAACATACAGTGTAATTATATTGATTTAGTGAACTTTCGGAGGATAATATGAGTTCAAATATAGAGTTATTGTTATCGTGTATCGACTCATATAATAACGGTGAATTCAAGATTAAAGTTAAAGAAAATGAGACACTCAAACATCACTGTTCGTTCAGGATCGGAGGAAATGCCAGAGTATTTGCTGTTCCTTGTGATGTGGAAGCATTGATATTTCTTCTGAGAGAAGCTTCAAGTTTAAACGTAAGAACCTACATTTTAGGTAACGGAAGTAATATACTTTTTGATGATAACGGTTTTGACGGTGTTATTATTTCAAGTTCCGCTTTTAATAAAATTATTATCGACGGTACGACAATAAAGGCAGAAAGCGGTGCAATGCTATCCGCTTGTGCCCTAAAAGCCAAAGAAAACGGTTTGTCCGGAATGGAGTGCTTGTTTGGAATTCCCGGAACAATTGGCGGTGCTGTATATATGAATGCGGGTGCCTACGGCGGAGAAATGAGTGATATTACCGTAAAAACGAGATACATCGACCTTGATACATTAACACTCAGTGAAGTTATCGGAAACGAACATTGTTTTGGCTACAGGCACAGTATATTCAAAGATATTAACGCATTTATTCTTGATACCGAAATGGAATTGAAGGTTGGTAGTGTATCTGAGATCTCGCTTCTTATGGACGATTTCAAACAAAGAAGAATCTTAAAACAGCCCCTTGAATTTCCCAGTGCAGGCAGCACATTTAAGAGGTATCCAGGACGTTATACTGCTCAGATGATTGATGAGGTCGGTTTGAAAGGAAGAAGTGTCGGCGGAGCTAAGGTATCCGAGAAACACGCAGGATTCGTCATTAATACGGGGAACGCAACATCGGAGGACGTCCTATCGCTTATTGAAATCATAAAATCTGAAATTCGCAAAGTATATCAAATCGAAATAGAAACCGAAATCATTCACGTTAAATAAAATGAGTAATATTTCATTTGGAAAACAAACAAAAGAAGCACTTCTTAAAATTGAACCAAAGAAGAAATGCTGTAAAAAGACATATTCAAGTACATTCAATGCTTTAAGTGCAGTAATGTCCGAGACAGCGACAGTAAGTGATGCTTTTGAGGGTATCAAATGTGAAGTTTGTCTCAGAGAATTCCTGCGGGCTGCATTTATGGTGTGCGGAAGCGTTACTGATCCGAGTAAACGCTATCATCTTGATTTTTCTTCATCTGACAAGGTTGTGGCTTGTTATATCACTATGGCACTTGAAAAGTCAGGATTTACCCCGGGACACAGTAAGAGAAAAAACTGTTTTGTTATCTATTTCAAGGACAGCGATACCATCAGTGATTTTCTTGCATATATAGGTGCGACTTCAGCAGCTTTTGAGATCATGAATGGTAAAATTTTGAAGGAAGTTCGTAACAATGCGAACAGACTTGTAAACTGTGATACTGCTAATATCGAAAAAATTTTAAGTGCTTCACAGAAATATGTAGAAGCAATTGAATATATCAAATTAAGGGAAGCTATGTCAACGCTTCCGTCTGAACTCCGTGAAGTGTCTGAACTGAGACTTCAGTATTCTCAGGCATCCTTAAACGAGCTTGCATCAAAATGTGAGCCGCCGATTACAAAGTCAGGCTTAAAACACCGTCTTGAAAAGATACTTAAATATGCCGAGGAATTAAAAAACGGAGAATCATAACTTTATCTTAACGAGAGGAGACTCAGTCATGTCACGGGAATTCGTTCATCTTCATTTACACAGTGAATACAGCTTACTTGATGGTGCTTGCCGAATTTCCGACATTCCCGAAGCAGTTCATGCTCTTGGACAAACTGCTGTAGCCATTACAGACCACGGGGTAATGTACGGTGTTGTTGACTTCTATAGAAAGTGTAAAGCAAAAGGTATAAAACCGATAATAGGTTGTGAGGTCTACGTTGCAAGACGTTCAATGTCAGACCGTGACCGATATATGGATTCTCACAGTTACCATCTCGTATTACTTGTAAAGAATGAGATAGGCTATAAAAATCTTTCATATCTCACTTCTAAAGCGTTTACAGACGGTTTTTATTCCAAACCGCGTATTGATATTGAACTTCTCAAAGAACACTCTGAAGGGCTTATAGCGCTGTCTGCGTGCCTTGCAGGTTTTATTCCGAGAGCTATTTCAGCAGGCGAATATGAAAATGCTGAGGCGCACGCAATAATTCTGAGTAAAATATTCGGACACGGAAACTTTTACCTTGAACTGCAGGACCACGGAATCGAAGAACAGATCACTGTAAATCAGGGTATAGCACAACTGTCCAAAAAGACGGGCATCCCAATGGTTGCAACCAATGACGTTCATTATTTAAGAAAAAGTGATGCTGAAACCCAGGCGATTCTTACTTGTATTCAAACAAATAATGAAATATCAAGCGGCAGACCTTTGGGTTTTGAAACCGACGAGTTTTATCTGAAGAGTACCGACGAAATGTATGATCTGTTCAGTGAATATGAAAACGCGTGCGAAAACACAAAGCTTATTGCCGATAAGTGTAATTTTGATTTCGAATTTGGAAATACTAAGTTACCGACATTCAATACTCCGAACAATAAAAAGCCCTGCGATTACCTGCGAGAATTGGCTCTTGATGGGTTTGAAAAGCGTCTCAGCTTAAAACATATCATTCTATCGGGTGAAGCTGAGAGGGAAGAGTACCTTGCAAGAGTCGACTATGAATTATCTGTAATAACATCAATGGGATACGACGAGTATTATCTTATTGTTTGGGATTTTGTCAATTACGCAAAAGATCACGGAATTCCCGTAGGTCCCGGAAGAGGTTCGGGTGCGGGGAGTCTCGTAGCTTACTTAATTGGTATTACTGACATTGATTCGATAAAATTTAATCTTCTTTTTGAAAGGTTTCTCAATCCCGAAAGAGTCAGTATGCCTGACTTTGATATCGACTTTTGTTACGACAGACGTGATGAAGTAATATCGTACGTTCGAAGAAAATACGGCGATGAAAGAGTTGTTCAGATCATAACATTCGGAACTTTAGCCGCAAAAGCTGCAGTGAGAGATGTTGGGCGAGCTCTCGGTATGCCATATAATGAAGTTGATAAAGTAGCAAAAGAAATCCCTCAGGAGCTTGGTATTACTATCAAAAAAGCACTTCAATTTAATGATACTCTCTCTCGGCTTTACAGAGAAGATATAAAAGTTCAAAAGCTTATGGATACTGCTATGGCTCTGGAGGGTATGCCGCGCCACGCATCCACCCATGCGGCAGGTGTTGTTATAACCGATAGACCCGTTACAGAATATGTTCCCGTTTCCGTAAACGGTGGAGTTGCTGTTACTCAGTTCAACATGGATACCATAGCCGAGCTCGGATTATTGAAATTTGATTTTCTTGCGCTCAGATATCTGACGATAATCCATAATGCCGAAACGTCAATTAAAGAGAAAAATTCCGATTTTGACATTTCCTCGGTAGATGTAAATGATAGTAAGACCTATGAGGCAATTTCTCAAGGTCTGACCGACGGCGTTTTTCAGCTTGAATCCCGCGGTATGAAGCAAATGCTTTCTCAGCTTAAACCGCAGAATATTGATGATATTATTGCGGCAATAGCTCTGTACCGTCCCGGTCCCATGGATTCTATACCCAAATACATTGAAGCGCGACATAATCCCCAAAGCATAACGTATCTTATCCCCGAACTTGAATCCATATTAAGGGATACTCACGGCTGCATTGTTTATCAAGAACAGGTAATGCAGATTTTCCGGCTTATAGCAGGATATTCTTTCGGTCACGCAGACATAGTAAGACGTGCAATTTCAAAAAAGAAGGTTGAAGTATTAAACAGCGAAAGAGAAGCGTTTGTAAACGGTGCTGTAAGCAAAGGCGTAAGCACTGAGAATGCCACAAAGCTCTTTGAAGATATTGTAAGCTTTGCAAATTACGCATTCAATAAATCTCATGCGGCAGCTTATGCTGTATTATCCTTCCGTACGGCTTACTTAAAGACTCATTTTCCGCTGGAGTATTATTCGGCACTTCTTACCTCTGTGTTCGGCTCTGCCGAAAAGATTGCCGAGTATACTGTTGAATGTAAGAAATTAGGCATCCGTATACTCCCTCCCGACGTTAATTACAGCAGATCCAATTTTTGTGTTGAAAAAAATAATATCAGATACGGTCTGTTATCATTAAAGAATATCGGAAACCAATTTGTAAGTGATCTGATAAGAGAGAGAAGCATTAGGGGAAACTTCAAGCATTTCGATGATTTTATAACAAGAATGCAGAAGCACAATATGAACAAGAAACAACTTGAAGCTCTGATAAAATCAGGCTCACTTGATTCACTTGGTGCTTTCCGCAGTCAAATGCTGGCAGTTCATGAAAATGTTTTAGATCGCTCAGCAAAATTTGACGACGGTCAACTTGATCTTTTCTCATTTAACGAAAATATCGCTACACCTAATTTGATCGATTTACCCGATATTCCGGAATTTTCTACCCGCAATAAACTTATGATGGAAAAAGAAAGCTGCGGAGTGTATCTTTCGGGACATATACTTGATGATTATTCAAATGTTATATCTGATATTTCACCACTGAACATTTCATATATTAAATCTATGTTTACTGAAACTGAAAACGGTGAACATTCTGATAAAAAAACAATTCTCAAGGAACGTTCCAAGGTTAAAATTGCAGGAGTTGTAACAGAACGAATCAACAAAACTACAAGAAACGGCGGAAGCCTTGCTTTTGTTACCATTGAGGATGCTACGGGAGAAATCGAGATCATTTGTTTTTCAAAGTCTTGTGCGGATTTTGCACATTTACTGACGGTAAATTCCGTTGTTAAAATAGAAGGTACACTTACTCAAAAGGATGAGGAGGACGTAAAGATCATATTAAACTCTGCTGAATCCCTATCTGATAATTCAGAGTATGTGCCTAAATCAGTAAAGAACAACCGTTCTTCAGACGAGGTCGGAAATAGCAACAAACGACCAAACTTAAATGATCATGGAATATCAAAATTATACCTGAAAATTCCGTCGCGGGATTCTGCTGAGTTTATACGGGCAGTAAATTTTATCGGAATATTCGAAGGAAGCACCACAGTAATATTTTTTGATTCACAAACAAGCTCAACTATGAAGATAAAAGGAGACGTCAACCCTTTTATAATAGCCGAGCTGGAAGAAATCCTTGGCAAAGACAATGTTGTAGCCAAATAGACTGAATCTTTATGAGAATACTCAGTATTGCAGATTATTTATTTATGTGTTAACAACATATTCAAAATAATAGTGTACAATAAGACTACAAGCAGTGTCATATTAATCGAAAGGCTGAATTTTTATTATGACAAATGAAATTAAAATTCCCGAGACGCCCCCGAAAAAGAAGCTGAATTTCGATAAAGAAAAAGTGTTTTATGTATTAAAGATAATTGGAAAGGTCATTTTGAGGATTCTTTCTTATGTTGTTAATATCGTACTTACGCTTCTCCTTATCGGAATGATTTGTGCTGTAATTATCGGTACTGTTTTCGCAATTTATATAAAAAATAATCTTGATTTGGAAATTGACTCTTCAATGCTTGTTACTGCAGGTACAGATACAACAACGCGTATCTACTACATGGATTATGAGACGCCTGAAGACAGACAGATCAGAAACGGAACTCCCGTAGAGCTTGAAGAAGAAAGACTTTACGGCTCGGTAAACAGTATTTGGGCAAATTACAGCGATATGCCTGACGATCTGATTGATGCGTTTATTTCAGTGGAGGATCACCGATTCAGAAATCACAACGGTGTTGACTGGATAGGAACAACTAAAGCAGTTGCCAATTATTTTATCGGTTTCGAAGAAATTCGAGGTGCGTCCACCATTACGCAGCAGCTTGTCAAGAATCTTACAGGTGATGATGATTACTCCATTCAAAGAAAAGTCGAAGAAATATTCAGAGCACTTAATCTTGAAAAACAATTGAGTAAAAATGAGATTCTTGAAATGTATCTCAATATCGTATACCTTGGAAACAACTGCTATGGTGTACGAACTGCGGCAAGTACCTACTTCGGTAAGGATCTTTCAGAATTGACTCTTGTAGAATGTGCCGCGCTTGCAGGTATCGTTAAAAATCCGTCACGCTATGAGCCTATCGGCCACGATCTTTTCACTTACACCGACAGTGATGGCAACATTAAAGAGGACGGTAATAAGGTAAGACGTTCAACTGTTCTTTACACTATGAAAGAGAATGGTTATATCACTGAATCCGAATACAAGAAAGCTCTTGAAGAGGATCTTGTTCTCTTTGATGCTTCACTTGAATCTGATGTTGAGGATACTGATGATGAACTGACAGTACACAGCTGGTATGTTGACTCTGTTGTATATCAGATTATTGAAGATCTTATGGAACAGAACGACTGGACATATGCGCTTGCCAGCACCAAGCTTTATACATCGGGTTACAGTATTTATATTCCCATGGACCCTGAGATTCAGGAAATTATTGAATCTGTATACGAAGATGAAGCAAATCTCCCCAAAGCTCAGGAGGGACTTCAGCCTGAGTCGGCAATGGTAATAATTGATCCGTACACAGGAGACGTTCTCGGGCTTGTTGGCGGTCGCGGAGTTAAGAAGGGAAATCTGGTTCTTAACAGGGCAACCCAGGCTGTACGTCCTATTGGTTCATCTATCAAACCGATTTCCGTGTACGCTCCCGCAATCGATGCAGGCTTAATTACTCCCACGATGTACATTGATGACTCTCCTTTGTGGAATAATGAAATCGTTCACGGTGCGGGAACATCATGGGAATGGGTTGAAGAAGTACCGTATCCTCAGAACTATCCCGCACGTTATGACGGTATGATCTCTGTAACTCAAGCTGTAACTGTTTCAAAAAACACTATAGCTATGAAGGTTCTTGAGATGTATGGAGTGGATAATTGTTTTAATTATCTTAAAAACACTCTTCATATCGACAGTCTTATCGAATCACGCGAACTTGCTAACGGCTCAATTGTAACGGATAAAGGTCTTGCTGCTCTTGCTCTCGGTCAGCTTAACTACGGAATGACTGTTCTTGAGGCTGCCGCTGCTTACGGAATCTTTCCCAACAACGGTGTATATGAATCACCAAATCTTTATCTTTATGTAAAAGATAGCTCTGGTAAAATCGTTCTTGAGAACAAACACTATACCGAAGTGGCGCTTAAGGAGTCTACTGCGAAAACAATGACTAAGGTATTGATGAACGTAATGTCAAACGGTACCGGTCAATCGGTAACTCTTCGTCATCAAATCGACATTGCCGGAAAAACCGGAACTACGAGTGCAGACTTTGACAGATATTTTGTCGGCTATACACCTTATTTTGTCGGTGCTGTTTGGACGGGTTATGACGTAAACTCTTCTCTTGGTGCATATAAACAGAATCCTTCATGTCTCATATGGGATGCTGTTATGACTAAAGTTCATCAGAAGTATTTGGATGATGCCGCAAGCGGCGAAGCGGAGCTTCAGACGTTTGATCTTGAAGACGTTCCCGATATTTTCCCAAAGGATCCCCCGCCGGAAACCGAAGAAGAGACAGGAGAAACAACTGAACAATAAAATTTTACGAGAGTGGCAAATTAGATTTGCTGCTCTCATTTTTATGTCACAAAAAGGGGGCTGTCGCAAGTCAGATAAAACTAACTGCGACAACCCCCTTTTTCGGGAATTCTATAATACCTTATTTTTCATTTTTCTTTGAAAAAATCCGCTGGATAAGCTTAACTGTCTCAACAAGAGGAATAATCATAAATGCCAGGATGATGGCGATCGCATATTCAATCAAACTAACAGATTCAAATTCAAATGCTTTCGCTAACGGAGGAATATATATAACCGCCGATGTCAGAAGGAATGCGGCTACTGCGGCACCCCAGAGTACTATATTTTGACGTTTAATTTTGAATATGGAGCCTCTTCTGCTTCTCATATTAAAGGACTGGAATATCTCAGCGAGGGACATCGTAAGGAACGCCATTGTTATACCGTCTTTGCTTGATGCGATTTCCCATACACCCGATTCAATTCTGTGACCGATAAAATAAGCCGCAAGAGTAAGAACAGAAACGAGTAAGCCTTGATAAAACACGTCAATTCCCACACCGCCTGCAAAAATACCTTCTTTTGAATTACGGGGAGGCTGCTTCATTGAATCGCTTTCAGACGCTTCCATTCCCAGTGCAAGAGCAGGGAAGGTATCTGTTATAAGGTTAATCCAAAGAATATGGGCAGGTTTTAGAATCGTAAAACCAAGCATTGTTGCGAAGAAGACACTGACAACTTCACTTAGATTTGATGAGAGAAGGAACTGGATCGATTTTCTGATATTTGCATAGATTCTGCGTCCCTCGTCAACTGCACCAACTATTGTAGCAAAGTTATCATCCGCGAGTATCATGTCTGCGACATTCTTGGTAACGTCAGTTCCGGTAATACCCATGCCGATACCGATATCAGCAGTCTTTATACTGGGGGCGTCATTTACGCCGTCACCTGTCATGGCAACGATCATACCACGACGCTTCCATGCTGATACTATACGAACCTTATGTTCGGGACGTACTCTTGCATAAACGGAATATCTATCAACATCACGCAGAAGAGTCTCTTCATCAATTTTTTCAAGATCAGAGCCCGTAAGCACTTCCGAAGAATCCTTTACTATACCAAGCTCCTTAGCAATAGCGGTAGCTGTATCCTTGTGGTCACCGGTGATCATAACGACACGTATACCGGCTTCACGACAACTGACAACTGCATCAAGAACCTCAGGACGGATGGGGTCTATCATACCTACAAGACCGATGAATACAAGATTTCTTTCTGCTTCTTCAAAGCTTTGCGGAATAGCACTGTATTCTCTGTAAGCTCCTGCAAGCACTCTGAGAGCCGAATCAGCCATCGCCTTGTTCTGTTCAAGGACTTCACCAATAAGCTTTTCTGAAAGCTCTACAACGCCGTTTGACGTTAATATATGTGTGCAATTCTTGAGTATTTCGTCAGGCGCGCCTTTTGTATACTGAATATAACCTTTCTCTGTAGGATGAATGGTACTCATCATTTTGCGTTCCGAATCGAAAGGAAATTCAGCTACACGGGGGAGTTTTTCCTTAAGCTCATATTTCATAAGCTTAAGAGAAGCCGCATAAGCAACGAGCGCATTTTCTGTAGGCTCACCTGTTACCTCACCTGACTCACCGATTTCGGAGTCTGAGCAAAGCGCAAGAGCAGTTGCAAGCATAGCTTCGTCGGGTGTATAAGACTTAACAACGGTCATCTTGTTCTGTGTAAGCGTACCGGTTTTGTCAGAACAGATCACCTGAGTACAACCGAGAGTCTCAACTGCAGTAAGGCGGCGTATTACTGCGCGCCGTTTTGACATCTTTGTAACGCCGATGGAAAGTACGATCGTGACGACAGCTGCAAGTCCTTCGGGAATAGCCGCAACAGCAAGACTGACAGCAAGCATGAAAGTATCCATCGTACCGTCAAGGGTAAAGCCGCCTTCTTTGATGATACCTGCGGTAAACATAATAACACAGATACCAAGCACAAGGTATGTCAGGATCTTACTGAGTTCACTGAGCTTTCTTTGGAGAGGAGTTGCCTCATCCTGCGCCTGAGAAAGAGCATCGGCGATCTTTCCCATTTCGGTATTCATTCCGGTTTTACATACGATAGCTTTTCCGCGTCCGTAAACAACCGAACTTCCCATATATACCATGTTTACTCTGTCACCGAGGGCGATATCTCCGTCGGGAAGGACAGAGGCATCTTTGATAACGGGCACCGATTCTCCTGTAAGTGCAGCTTCTTCCACCTTCATTGAAGCACATTCAATGATTCGGGCATCAGCAGGAACAGAATCTCCGGCTTCAAGGAGAATAACGTCGCCGATAACAAGATCTTCACTTTTAACGGCAGTAACGAAACCGTTTCTCAGCACTTTACTTGTGGCAGACGTCATTTCTTTTAGTGCGTCGATGGCTTTTTCTGCTTTACTTTCCTGAACTACGCCCATTACTGCATTGAGAATAACAACAAAAAGAATAATGAACGTATCAGCAAGAGATTCATCTTCAAGCACCGCAACTACAGCAGAGAGAATAGCCGCTACGATCAGTACGATGATCATAGGGTCTAATAACTGATTGATAAAGCGACGGAAGTTTGAGATTTTTTTTGCTTCCTTTAACTTGTTTTTACCGTGTTTTTCAAGCCTTGCTTCTGCCTCTTGACGTGTGAGACCGTTTTCATTTGATTGAAGCTCGGTCATTACCTCATTAAGCTCGTTTTGATAGAAATTCATCAAAAATTCCTCCTTAAAAATTAAAAATACGAGACTCAAATACAGTAAAAAATTACTGTACATGAGTCTCGTTTATTAAGGCTTGCCAGAAATACTGAATAGTATTCGCGGTTGTTGGCTTTGCCGCACAAAGTGCTAACTACTCCCTCACGAGTCTATTGATTTCAACTATATGATAACATAATAATTAATTGTTGTCAATATATAGCTTGAAAATTCAAACAAATGAAGTAAATTTTGTGTTTCAAAGAATATATTTTTCTAAGAATCTTGCAACACCGTCGTCATTATTGCTACACGTTATATATTGCGAAACAGACTTGATTTTATCAATAGCATTACTTGGAGCTACAGAAATCCCCGCAAGTTTCAGCATACCCAAATCATTAAAATCGTCTCCGAAGGCTATCACATCATCGCAGTTTATATCGAGTATATCAAGAAGCTTTATCAGAGCAATTTCCTTGGTGGAGGTTTTGGTTGAAAACCTGTGCCATTTTTCCCCTGAATATCTTAAAACAGAACAATCACTGCATTTTTCTGCAATTATTTCTCCCCATTCATAATGTTCAAGCTCTGCTGTGATTTTATAGCAAGGATAATTAAAGCTACTGAAATCTTTATACTCAAAAGCATTAAACCGATCTATATCATCGGGGACAAAGTTGCAGAAATATCCGGCCACGCTTTCAACGGAGATCTTTCCTTTTCCGCAAGTTATTCTTGTACATTCGTTAAGTATTACTGATACATCGGATGGACTTAAAATACTGCTATAGATTACTTCTCCTTTCAGAGTAACCATTGACCCACCACTGGATATCAAAGCATAGGGTGTAATTTGATCAATGAACCGTTTCATTGCATTTTCAGCACGTGCTGTTGCAATTACGATACGGTATCCTTTTTCGACGCATCTTCTTAAAACATTCACCGTATATTCTGAGATAGTTTTATCACTTCTCAATAAAGTGTTGTCGAGATCAGTAACAATAAGCTTCATTTTCCACCTTAATAGATCATTTCCTTGTGATTTTTTCTTAACATTGAATAGATATTGCTTTGCATTTTCAGACAAGCAGTTCTTACATTTGATAAATATTCTTCATGAGTACAACTATTTCTTTCGTCATCTGTCATATGAGCGAACAATACACCTCGCGATGAGTTGACTATTGCACCAAGTCCGTCACATTTGAAGCAGGGAAGTATATCTTCCGCATCGGCACCCTGTACACCATAACCCGGTACAAGAAAAAAACTAAACGGCATTATTTTTCTCAGAGTTTTTGCTTCAACAGGGTAAGTTGCGCCGACAACCGCACCGATTGCGGAATAACCGTATTTTCCTTTTTGTTGCTCGCTTTGTTCTGACACATACCGTGCAATGTTTTGACTAATTGTAAAACCATTTTCGGCAACAACGTCTTGTATTACACCTGAAAGTGCATTTGAAGTTTTTACAAGAACAAAAATTCCTTTGTTATTATTACGACAAGCATCAATAAATGGTACTATACTGTCGACACCAAGATAAGGAGAAACAGTTAAAAAATCCGCATCTATGGCAGAAATAACACTACCATCAAGAAGCTCAACTTTGCCGAGATGCCCGTTGGCGTATGCTTCCGCCGTGTTTCCGATATCATTTCGTTTTGCATCTTCTATTACGATTAGTCCTTTTGATTTTGCATATGAAACAGTTTTTTCAAATGCCATGAAACCGCATGAACCGTATTTTTCGTAAAAAGCTATTTGAGGTTTTACAGCGGGAACAATATCATATACCGTATCGATTATATCGCAATTAAACTTATATATCACCTCACAAATTCCATCTAATTTTTCGGGTCTGGCTATGTTTGCTTTGTAGCACTGAGGTATCTTGCGTACATCAGGATCAAGTCCGATTACAGACGGGTTCTTTGTTTTAATAATATTTTCGATCAGATTATCAACTATATTCACTTTTATTCTCCTTTGTAATGTCTCAGGTATTCTTTCATGTCATCTAAGTATTCGTTAGCGCTGATTACTCCGCTTTCGATTGATTTAATAATATCTTCTGTATTAACGATAGGGTGAATTTTGACTCCGAATTTATTTTCAATTATGTGTTTCGCAGACATGGTTAAACTCTCGGAACTTTCCATTCGATCTACGCAAACGATAATATCAGTAGGTAATTTACCCATCCTTTTTTGGATATTTTCGAAAGCTTTGAAAAGGGAAGTGCCGGTTGAGAATGCGTCGGTTATAAGAGTTATTTCATGAGAAGAGAAAGCTTTATTTTCAATATCATAATCAACACTGTAGGAGGAATCGATACCGTATTTATTAAATAATGTCATGCTTGTTGCGATAACGAGAGGGATTTCTCTGTCATCAATTCCCACGAGGCAATTTGTTTCGATTCCGTGTTCTCTTATACACTCAGCGTAAAATTCTCCCAGCTTTGATATTTGACTGCCACTCAGATTGTAACCGCTGTGGATCAGGTACGGTGATATTCTACCGCTTTTCAAAGTGAATCTCCCAAATCGTAACATTCCGTTATTAACCATAAAACGTATGAATCGTTCTTTATAATTAAGTGTGTCTAGTCGGTAATTAAAAAGTTCGTCCATCGTAATCCCAAAATAACGAGCAATAGAAGGTAAAATACTGATGTCAGGTGTTGTAATATGATTTTCCCATTTGCTGACAGACTGCGAGGATACAGCCAGTTCTTCTGAAAGCTTAGTTTGTGTTATTCCTTTGTTAATTCTTAATTGTTTGATTTTGTTTCCTATCAACATAAGCACCTCCCATGCACTGCAAACTAATTATATTACAAGAAACCGCGATAATCAATCAACTGTTTTTATCATAATCTGAAACTGTTTGGATAGTAATACCAATCAAAAGACCTCAGTAATGCATCTGATTACTGAGGTCATATTATTATGCGAGTCTTTTAGCTACTTCGCGGAGGAAGGTTTCGGTGTCAACCTTCTGCTTATTTTCAAGCTTTGAGATCATAGCAAGGTCTCCGGTCATGACGCCATCTTCAATTGTTGCGATGGTAGCACTTTCGAGCTTGTCAGCGAACTCAACGAGATCTGTGAGACCGTCCATTTCGCCTCTCTTGCGAAGAGCACCGGTCCAAGCAAAGATTGTAGCAACGCTGTTTGTAGACGTGGTCTCGCCCTTAAGATACTTATAGTAGTGACGCTGAACAGTACCGTGAGCAGCTTCATACTCGTATACACCGTCGGGAGAAACGAGAACGGATGTCATCATTGCAAGGCTACCGTATGCAGTTGCAACCATATCGCTCATTACGTCACCGTCATAATTCTTACAAGCCCAAATGTAACCGCCTTCAGAACGAATTACACGAGCTACAGCGTCGTCGATAAGAGTGTAAAAGTATTCGATACCTGCTTCTTCAAAACGCGCCTTGTACTCGTTTTCGTAGATCTCTGCGAAGATATCCTTAAAGTGGTGGTCGTACTTCTTGGAAATAGTATCCTTAGAAGAGAACCATACGTCCTGATGTGTGTCAAGAGCGTAGTTAAAGCAGCTTCTTGCAAAGCTTGCAATAGAAGAATCTACGTTGTGAACACCTTGAATGATTCCGCCGGACTTTGTGAAATTGTGGATCGTCTGACGAGTCTCTTTACCGTTAGCATCAGTGCAAACAAGCTCACACTTACTGCCTGCATCTACCTGCATTTCACTGTTCTTATAAATATCGCCGTATGCATGACGAGCGATGGTGATAGGCTTTGTCCATGTGGGGATGTAGGGAGTGATACCCTTTACGAGAATAGGAGCACGGAAAACAGTACCGTCAAGGATAGCACGAATAGTACCGTTGGGACTCTTCCACATTTCCTTGAGATTATATTCTGTCATTCTTGCCGCATTGGGAGTGATGGTAGCACACTTTACAGCAACACCGTACTTTTTTGTAGCTTCTGCAGAATCGATTGTAACCCGGTCGTTTGTTTCATTTCTGTACTCAAGACCGAGGTCATAGTATTCGCTCTTAAGGTCAACATAGGGAAGGATAAGGATATCCTTGATCATTTTCCAGATTACTCTGGTCATTTCGTCTCCGTCCATTTCGACAAGAGGCGTTTTCATCTGAATCTTAGCCATTTTTATATCTCCTTGAATTATCAGCCGTTGGATTTTACGAAATCGAGAAGTCCGCCCGCGTAAAGCATAGCTTTCTGTCTGTCGGAAACCTCAAGAATTACGGTAAACTGATTACCGTTTGTCTTATTGGTTACAACAATCTCACAACCGCTGTTCATCTGTGCGTGAACATTTTCGATAACAAGAACGTCACCCTCAGCGATCATGTCATAATCCGCTTCATTCTTAAATGTGAGGGGAAGAATTCCCGCATTTACAAGGTTAGCCTTGTGGATTCTTGCAAAGGACTTAGTGATAACAGCCTTTACTCCGAGATAGAGAGGAGCAAGTGCAGCGTGTTCACGTGAGGAACCCTGACCGTAGTTAGCACCGCCAACAATAATACTCTGACCAAGCTCTTTTGCACGCGCAGGGAAACTAACATCACATACAGTGAAGCAATGTTTTGAAATCTCGGGAATATTACTTCTGAGAGGAAGTATCTTGGCGCCTGCAGGCATAATGTGGTCAGTTGTAATATTGTCACCAACCTTAAGAGAGCAAGCACATTCGATCTTGTCAGCGAGAGGCGCTGTCACAGGGTAAGGCTTGATATTGGGACCGCGAAGGATCTCAACATCTCCTGCAGTGCACTCGCAAGCAGGGAGAGTAACCATGTTATCATTGATGTCGAACACCTCAGGAAGCTTGAACTCGGGCATTTCACCGATCTCTCTGGGGTCTGCGAGATAACCAACGATTGCTGAGTATGCTGCAACTTCGGGAGATACGAGGTAGATCTGACCGTCCTTTGTACCGCTTCTACCTTCAAAGTTACGGTTAAAGGTTCTGAGAGAAATACCGCCGGAATTGGGAGACTGTCCCATGCCGATACAGGGACCGCAAGCTGATTCAAGAATTCTCGCGCCTGCTTCAATCATCTTTCCGAGTGCTCCGTTACGTGAGATCATACCGAGAACCTGCTTTGAACCGGGGGCAATTGAGAGGGAAACGTCGGGATGAACCGTCTTACCGTCGAGAATGTAAGCTACCTTGAGCATATCGAGAAGGGAAGAGTTGGTACATGAACCGATACATACCTGGTCAATTTTGATTTTGCCGATCTCGGAAAGTGTTTTAACGTTGTCGGGAGAATGAGGACAAGCCGCCTGAGGAACAAGTGTTGAAAGATCGATTTCAATAATCTTGTCGTATACTGCATCCGCATCAGCTGAAAGCTCAACGAAATCCTCCTCACGGCTCTGAGCCTTAAGGAAAGCTCTTGTTGTTTCGTCAGAAGGGAAGATTGAAGTAGTTGCGCCAAGCTCAGCACCCATGTTTGTGATCGTGGCTCTTTCGGGAACAGAGAGAGTCTTAACACCCTCACCGAAATATTCAATGATTCTGCCTACGCCACCCTTAACGGAAAGGATTCGGAGAACTTCAAGAATTACGTCCTTTGCCGCAACCCAAGGAGAAAGCTTACCGGTAAGCTTAATTCCGACGATTTCGGGGTATGTAATATAATAGGCACCACCACCCATTGCAACAGCAACGTCAAGTCCGCCCGCACCGATAGCGATCATACCGAGGCCTCCGCAGGTGGGAGTATGACTGTCGGAGCCGATAAGAGTTTTGCCGGGTTTACCGAATCTTTCGAGATGTACCTGATGGCAGATACCGTTACCGGGACGGCTGAAATAAATACCGTGTTTTTTTGCAATTGAACCAATGAAACGGTGGTCGTCAGCGTTTTCAAATCCGGACTGAAGGGTGTTGTGGTCTATGTAAGCAACAGAACGCTCTGTTTTTACTCTCGGAATACCCATAGCCTCGAATTCGAGGTATGCCATTGTACCTGTAGCGTCCTGTGTAAGTGTCTGATCGATTCTCAGAGCAACCTCTGAGCCTTTTTGCGGCTCACCTTCAACAATGTGAGCATCAAGAATTTTTTGAGCAAGTGTCTTTCCCATATTATTAACCATCCTTGAAAAATATATAGTCTATTATATCATATATCGTAATTTGAGTCAATGTCACAAGCGCAAAAAAGTGCAAGAAAAGCGTAAAATAATTTCATAATTACTAATTATATTATTGATTTTTTGTTGAAAAGATTCAATTTTAGTGCTATAATGTTTAACGCATGAATTTTCTAAATAATAACGTAAGCGTAGGTTTATGATTTTTTGGATTCAGAAAGGATTTCAAATAATGATCGGCTTGAAAAAAGGTGAATTAATGATATGTGATCACAACACTGAATGGGAAATTTATGCATCTTCAATAATTCATCAATTGAAGCATATTCTCGGCGATTATGCAGTTGATATTCAACATATAGGGAGTACATCAATTAAAAATATAAAAGCCAAACCTATAATTGATATTGCCATTGGAGTTAATAATTTTTCAGAATCAGATATTATTTGTAACTTATTGTTAACCATTGGGATTTACAAATCTTTGGGACAACCTTTTGAAAATATACTTTTGTTTTCAAAAGACGATGAAAAAGGGAATAGACTTGCAAATATCCAAGTTGTAGTTCACGGCAAAGAACAGTGGAATAAGCATATCTTATTCAGAGATTATATGAATTCTCATGCTGACAAAGCAAAAGAATATGAAAATATCAAACTCAAAGCGATTGAACTGTTTCCAAATGATGTCTTATCATATTCGGATTATAAAAGCTTATTCATCTCTGACTGTATACACCAAGCAAAAATCGAAAGAAGTGAAGTTACTATATAACTTTTCAAGGAGTAAAACATATGAACAATAAATCAAATCTCAAAGGCATCCCGATACTGTTGACCGCAGCGTTTGTTTGGGGTATCGCTTTTACAGCCCAAACTGTCGGAGCTGAGCATTTAAGTGCATTCTCATATACAGCTATACGCTATGCCATAGGAATAATCCCTCTGCTTCCGATAGCGTATTTTCTTGAGATCAGAAAACGTAATTACAAGAAAATAAAACGCTCTATATTTACAGGCTTCCTCGGCGGAAGTGTTATGTTTGTTGCTATTATACTTCAGCAATATGGAATTCAGCTATCAAAAAGTCCAGGCAAAGCCGGATTTATCACCTGCCTTTATATTCTTATCGTTCCGATAATCTGTTTGTTATTAAAAAATTATCCGACTGTTAATGTCTGGATAGGAGTAGGCCTTGCTGTTGCGGGTATGTATCTACTGACAATCAAAGAAAGCAGTGCACTTGAGTTGGGGGATATTCTTGTATTGTTGTCAGCTGTTCTTTGGGCAATGCATATTTTGGTTGTTGATAAATTTGTTGATAAAATCCATGCCGTAACATTTTCAGTAACTCAATTTATTACAGTAGCAATTATGAGTACCGCTTGTATGCTTATGTTTGACAGTATTTCTCTCAGTGCAGTTAAAGCCGCATGGGTTCCGCTTCTGTATGGAGGACTTTGTTCTGTAGCGATAGGGTATACTTTGCAAATTGTAGGTCAAAAATTTGCGTCTCCCGTACCGGCATCACTTGCTTTGTCAATGGAATCTGTGTTTGCAGCACTTGCAGGAGCGATCCTGCTTGGTGAAAATCTCGGTTTACGAGGATATATAGGTTGTGTTTTGATTTTTTTAGCAATCGTTCTTGCTCAATTACCTGAAAAATGGTTCAATTAACTAAAACCAAATAAAATAAAAATATAAGGGCTCGATTTCAAAGCCCTTATATTTTTATGACGGTTTACTTATTTCGCAGAGAGATTATTCTCGTAGCTCTCGATCATCTTCTTAACCATCTGACCACCGATAGAGCCTGCCTGTTTTGATGTGAGTTCACCGTTATAACCCTGCTTGAGGGGAACGCCTACTTCGTTTGCAGCCTGCATCTTGAACTGTTCCATTGCAGCCTTTGCCTCGGGAACAACGATCTTATTGTTGTTAGCCATGATAATACCTTTCTTTCTTGCCTAATAAAAGACAATTGTGTTTTGATTTTGGAAGAACTTCTTTGTTCTTCGACATTAGTATTATCTCATGTAAAAATTATATGAATGGTAATTTTTATTAAAATAATAATTAAAACCAATCATAAATTGAATAATAGGACTCCGGACTTCATATATTCAATCAGAATCTAAGAAACAGAGAGGGTATGTATGAATAAAAGCGGCAGATATGAAACAAGATGTGAAATGCTTGCCGATTATATGATAAAGACACAAAGTACAGTCAGAGATGCTGCAACAAAATTCGGTATAAGTAAATCAACAGTCCACAAAGATGTTACCGAAAGATTAAGACAACGAAACATTATGCTGTTTGACTCGGTAAGAGATCTGCTTGACAAAAATAAATCAGAAAGACACATCCGTGGGGGAGAAGCTACTAAGAATAAATACATAAAGAAGATGTTAAATAAACGCACCGGCAGTTAAAAAGAAACCCTTAATTATACAAAATGCAAATTTTGTATAATTAAGGGAAGTCTTATATGAACTTTTAGAGACTAATTATTTCATTATCGTTAGAAAACTCATAAATTGTGGTCTTGTTGTACTTTTCACCCGGATTTAATAAAGTGTTATCAAAATTCGGATGATTGATAGCATCAGGCATCGAAGAAGTCTCAAAGCATGCACCAAAATGAGAGATCTGTTTTACACCATTTTTCATATTTGGCTCAGTATCCTTTATTCTGTTTGAGGTATACACAAGAATCGATGTTTGATCCGTATATACCTTCATTCCGATACCTGTTAACGGACTGTAGAAGTCTGCCTGATGCTTTACCGTACCGTCGTAATCATTCATGATGAAGTTTGTGTCAAGCCCGCCGAGCTCTCGAATCTTGTCGTGGTCACCAAACAACACGTCACAGATCAGCTTAGGCTTACGCATATCAAATGGCGTATCCGTTACATCTGTAAAGCTTCCCGTGGGTATAAGCTCAACGTCGGTTTCGTTAAATTTATCGGAATTCATTCTTATGAGATGATTCTCCATGCTTCCGTTGTCATATCCGTTCATGTTAAAATAAGCATGATTTGTTAAATTAACGATCGTCTTTTTATCAGTTTCCGCTTCATACTGAATCTTAACACCATTAAGTATTGTAAGGGTATAAGTTACACTTACTTTCAGATTTCCCGGGAAACCTTCCTCTCCGTCAGGACTGATGTATGTGAACTTAAGCGAAGGTTCGTTTTCATCATCGAATTCTTCAACGCTCCAAATTTTTGCATTGAAACCGAATCTTCCCGCGTGACATACATTGTTACCTTCATTTTTGAAGGTTGAGTATTTAACGCCGTCAATTTCATATTCAGCATTTTTAAGTCTGTTGCAAACTCTTCCTACAGTTGCACCTTGATATTCACCTGAATCAATATAATCAAGAACTTTGTCAAATCCACCGATAATGTCACGCATTACACCGTTTTTATCTTTAATAAAAATTGAATTCAGCGTTGCTCCGTAATCGAGAATAACTGCAGAAACAATACCACTTCCCTTCAGCTCGTATGAATAAAGCGGAATACCGCAAGGATGGTAATCGAAAAAACGTTTTGTAATCATAATTATGACCGTTCCTTTTATTTGAGTTTAAGAAAAAATCTCCGACAGCGAACAAACTATCGGAGATTAAAAATTATTTAGTCATCATAACCGTTGGGATTATTCTTCTGCCATCTCCAAGAGTCTTCGCACATTTCACGAATACCGTTTTCAGCCACCCAACCAAGTTCTTCCTTTGCCTTAGAAGCATCGGAATAACAAGTTGCAATGTCGCCCGGACGTCTGGCCTTGATCGAATAAGGAACCTTTACACCGGTTGCGGCTTCAAAGTTATTAACAATATCAAGAACGCTGTAACCCTTTCCCGTACCGAGGTTATAAAGCTTAAGACCGGCCTTTTCCTCAATTTTAGAAAGCGCCTTAACGTGTCCCTTGGCAAGGTCTACGACATGGATATAGTCGCGGACACCCGTGCCGTCATGTGTATCGTAATCATTGCCGAATACTCCGAGTTCAGGACGTTTACCCACAGCAACCTGAGTGATATAAGGCATAAGATTGTTGGGAATACCGTTGGGATTCTCACCGATGGTACCGCTCTTATGCGCACCGATGGGGTTAAAGTATCTGAGGAGAACGATGTTCCACTCGGGATCGGCAACATGAAGGTCTGTGAGTATCTGCTCGAGCATAGACTTTGTCCATCCGTAGGGGTTAGTACACTGACCCTTAGGACATTCTTCTGTGATCGGAACAAATGCAGGACTTCCGTAAACAGTAGCAGAAGAAGAGAAAATAATGTTCTTAACTCCGTGCTGTCTCATTACATCAACGAGTACAAGCGTACCGGTAATATTATTATTATAATACTCCCACGGCTTAGCTACGGATTCACCAACAGCTTTAAGACCTGCAAAATGGATACAAGAATCTATATCTTCCTTGGCAAAAATATCTTCAAGAGCTTCTCTGTCGAGGATATCTGCTTTGTAAAACTTAACTTTCTTTCCGGTAATAGCTTCAACTCTTTCGAGACTCTTCTCGCTAGAGTTTGAAAGGTTATCAAGAACAACTACTTCATAACCCGCTTCCTGAAGCTCTACAACTGTATGGGACCCGATGTAACCGGCTCCACCGGTAACAAGAATTGCCATGATAATCTCCAATCCGCCGCAAAAGCGGCATCGTTAACAAATTCTGAATTATTTCCAAAGACCGTCGGGATATTCGCCGCACGCAATAAGCTCTTTTATACGAGCGATAGTAGCGGGCTTATCCTCAGCGTAGGTTACACCAAACCACTTTGCGGTTGTCTCAAGAACAGTTACGTCACAAACGTCTGCCTTGATCATCTTACCGATAGAGTTGGGAAGAAGCGCTTCGCCCTTAAGCTGATCTCTTTCTTTGTCCTTGATAAAGAGTGCAAAATCTTCCTTGAGTCCCTTGAAAACAGAAGGAATAAAGCCCCAGAAGTTCATGGAAACAACAGTTCCCGGTTCGACATCAACGGGAGTACCGTCATCTTCAAAATACTGAGCACACTTCTCTGTTTTGAAAATCTTTGTTCTTTCAACAATGGAATCAAGTTTACCGTTCTTGGTCTGGCAAATTCCGCGTGCAACACTACCGTTGTCAGTGAGAGTATTTTCAACTCTGTAGCCGATCATGCAGTACTCATTGTCAGACTTAACGTTGTTGAGGAATTCTGCAACCTTCATGAAAGCATCTCTGCCGTAGAAGTCATCTGCATTTATAACAGCAAAAGGATCGTCGAGTACAGACTCGCCGCAAAGGAGAGCGTGTGTAGTACCCCAAGGCTTTACACGTTCAGCGGGAATATCCTCGGGATCAACGAGGGAATCAAGACCCTGGAACGCGTATTCGACTTTTATTTTGCCTTCGATACGCTTTCCAACGGTTTCTCTGAAAATTTCATAGTTTTCTTCCTTAATGAGAAATACTACTCTGTCAAAACCGGCCTTGATAGCATCGTAGATGGAAAAATCAATTATGAATTCACCATTATCGGTAAAAGGATCGATCTGCTTAAGACCGCCGTAACGTGAACCCATGCCGCCGGCAAGAATAAATAATGTCATCTTCATCACTCACGGTATAAAAATACCGCGCCTTCCTTAGATAAATTTATACAACAATATTGTAAAACAATAAGAGAAAAATTTCAAGAGGAAATGCAATTTTTAATACTTGTTTTTTTCACAAACTTCAACCATGTTTTCTTTGATTTTTAGGAGTAGTTTCATAAGCTGTTTGTTTTCGGCATCAGTTAGGCAAGAAAGTACGCTTTCTTCTTCTGTTCTTACCTTTCTTACAATATGCCTGTTATAGTCCTTACCCTTGTCAGTCAGGTATACTCTCATGGCACGAAGGTCGTAGTTATCAGTCCTTCTTGTGATAAAACCGTCTTTTTCGAGCTTTTGTAAAGTTACACTTATAGTTGGCGCTTTCAGATGGGTTGAACGAACGAGATCAAGCTGTGTGATACCGTCGCGTTTGGCAAGTTCAATCATCAAAAGTCGTGATGACTTTTGCAGCAATGAATTTTTTTCTTCGCCAACGACAATTCTGCAATTCATCATACGGGATATTTCACCTATAACTGACATCGGGTTTGCCGAAGGAATAAGAACAGGTTCGTCATGCGTATCATTTTTGAAATGCGCGTTTACGTTAAGATTCATGGTCATTGCCCTTTCGGTATATATTTTGATAATACAATGATAGTAATACGCAGGTGATATATATAACATCGATATATATACAATACCATATTTAACGGAATAAGTCAACATCAATTTGTAAACATTCCATAGTTTTATTAAACGATTCATATAATCGAAACATAATTTGGTTAAAAACAAATCCAATTTTCATCAGATTGTGCTTAAATGATCTAAATGGTTCTTGTTATAATTAATAATTCAAGTTAACATTACCACAAATGTTTATGGAGTTGAAAATGCCGGACACATCAAAAAATAACAATGATATGTCCGGCATTTGATAAATCTTCTTTGTAGGCGATTTAGTACATTTCAATTGTATTACTTCATTAGTATGGTAAAAACAGCATCGTTACTAACTTTGTCTCAAACAGTAACTGTCATAATAATAACAACGGAGTTAATAACTTAACCCATGTCAGTTCTGTGTATTTCTTTTCCACTTGAGTCAATAGATATGCTAATCTTATTGGATGAACTTGTCTTAACAGATATACCATTATATGCTATAGAATACACATCTGTTATTATTGGATTAAATATAAAATTTCCGTTAGAATCCATCAAAGCATAATAAATAGTCCCTTGGTCATTTTTCATTATTAGTAAGCAATTATGGTCTTTTGCATACTTTCCAGTTATTAAGTTAATATTCATCTCTTCAAAATCGGCAATGATTTTTCCGCTACTGTCAACAATTCCGGCAGTAGTCAATACACATACAGTTCCGTTTTCGTCAACATAAAAATCAACTCTTTCATAATATGGATAGTCTTTGGGAATTACTCTGAAAATTCTAGATGAACCATCGGTGCGGAATTCGTACATATAAGCACCGTTCATACCATAACTAACACCATTGCTGAATTCAGCTATAGTCATCATATATTCAACGGTATTTGTCCAAATATTCGTTTCGGGTTTAAAATAAAGTATTTTATCTGTATTAATGTTATAGAAACAATATTCATAAGGATAATCGGATTTCGCAATTTTGATACGTATACAACCATCTCCGGCATAGGATAATTCCGGAATAAGGGCATCTTTACAAGTCAAATTTGTTATGGAACAATCGAAACCGCAATTAATTATTGGATTATCTGCTGATATTGGTACTATCCAGTCACCGTCAACGTCAACAACACCTATTTCATAAGTAACACCGTTATAACTTTCTAAACAGTTATAAACCAAAACATAACCGTCATTTAAGAATTCTGTAAAACTTTCAAAATTCTCACTCATTCCAAATCCTGATACGCCTAGGCTTTCACTTGTAAAAATCACATTTCCTAAAGTATCCTTTAGGTAGTAGATACTATTTTCTGTGGACATGAAATAGTAGTCACCTACAACACACATTTTTTCACTATTAGATAAAACATATATCTTACAACCATGTTGATCATATAGTGCATAATGGGATTCTCCATCACCTGAAACATAGGAATATTTTGAAATTTTGATTTTTTCGGTAATATCAACCCCTTCTAATTGTTCCTTACAAACAGAACATTTTTTGTAATGAAAACCGTTGACAAAAGCAAATTTTTCTGAAGGAAGATGCTCTGCCGTAGGTTCACAAATAACTCTTTTTGTTTCGCCACAAATTTTACAAAAATAAATTATTTCTTCTCCTTTACAAGCATAACCGTCCCGATACTCCTCTATCCATTCGTGAGATTCTGTTTTATCGGAGTCTTTCGACGGAACTTCCGGAGTATTTGAAGAATTATTTGCTGTTTTTGTGGTGACCTTTGCTTCAGAATGTTCGTTATTTTCGTTTGATTTACAATTTACCAAAGAGATTATACAAATTAAAAGTACTACAATGATACCGAGAAATCGTACAATTCGTTTCATACTTTACTCCCAATTAATTTATAATTTTTGTTGTTAAATTAAGAACATTTAAATATTTACTTTGATTCCAAAGTTTATATCTATCCTGTTTTTGACAAATTTGTGTATATGGAAAAATTCAATTATGCAAGATATAAACAAAAGACCCATCATTTAGATTAAAACTGAGATGACGGGTCTAATTGATTTTTAATATAATTTTACAGCATTAAAAAAGTGTTGAGATACACACAAATAGTTACTTGCTTGCCTCTTCGATAGCAACTGCAACAGCAACTGTCATACCAACCATGGGGTTGTTACCTGCGCCGATGAGCCCCATCATTTCTACGTGAGCAGGAACGGAAGAAGAGCCTGCGAACTGAGCGTCGCCGTGCATTCTACCCATTGTGTCTGTCATACCGTAGGAAGCAGGACCTGCAGCCATGTTATCGGGGTGAAGTGTTCTGCCTGTACCGCCACCGGAAGCAACGGAGAAGTACTTCTTACCCTTTTCGAGACATTCCTTCTTGTATGTGCCTGTAACGGGATGCTGGAAACGTGTGGGGTTAGTAGAGTTACCCGTGATGGAAACGTCTACATCTTCAAGATGC
>JAFXKJ010000012.1 GCA_017531765.1 Clostridia bacterium | reverse complement strand
GCCGCAGCCTTTTCCGCCGCAGCCTTTTCTGCCGCAGCCTTTTCTGCCGCAGCTTTTTCCGCTTCTGCTGCAAGCACCTCGGGAGTCTTTATGACAGTTTTACCCTTAAGGTATCCATCCATATCCTTAATCTGATTTCCCGAAGTGATGTGCTCGAAGAATTTGTTAAATTCATCGGGTTCGAGACTGCCTGACGTAGTCTTTCCCTTTACGCCCGCCTCCTCAATTGAAGAACAAAGCTCCTTTGTCTTCATTCCGAAATCCTTTGCCATCTGATTTATCTTAAACATTGGCGTTGATTTTGCCATAAACTCTCCACCGTACCTTTCGATGTACTTTATCTGATTGTATCTCTCTGTATCCTGCTTAATTGACCTTTAACTGCTCTGCCAGCTCTGCGGCTCCTGCCCAAGGTCCCTTACCCGTAAGAGCGAACACTGCAAGGGAGGACTTAAGTCCCAGCTTCTCCCCCATATCGTAAGGATCCGCATCGATCACGTAGAGTGCGACCTCCGCACTGCGGCATTTGTCAGTGATCTGCTTTTTGGTTCTATCCGTAGCGCGGGACGACATGATAACACATTTTGTTTTCGCCTTACCGCCCCTCTGCACCTGAGATATAACGGAATCCGCACCGGGGACGACTCCGCCTGCTCTTCTGCAGAGACCTGCAAGGGACAAAAGCTTGGTTAAAATCTGTGCGTTCTCCATATCAGTCGATTCGCATCTCCGCTTCCGCTTCCGACACCGCAACCTCATGTTCAAGGGCATCGTAAAGCTCGTCGCTTATTGAAACCTCAAGACTCTTTGCAATGCGTCCCTGCTTACGCGCCTTCTTGAAGCACGCGCTTTTCGGGCAAATGTATGCGCCTCTGCCGGACTTTTTACCGGTAAAATCTATTGAAACCTCTCCTTCGGGAGAGCGTACCACGCGGATAAGCTCTCTCTTCGGAAAGCTCTCGCCGCAACCTGTACAGCGTCTCTCGGGAATCTTTTTCTGTTTCTGCTGTGTATTTTTCATTACTGTTTATTCTGTATTATTTATTCTACTTAGATCTTTACACCTTTAATGTCGATCTTGTAACCGGTGAGCTTAGCCGCAAGACGTACGTTCTGACCTTCCTTACCGATTGCAAGAGAAAGCTGATCGCCGTCAACAAGGACCTTTGCGCTTCTCTCGCCGTCAAACTCGACTTCCTTTACCGTTGCGGGAGAAAGAGCCGCCGCAATGTAAGTCTCCGCATACTCGGAGAACTGAACCACGTCGATCTTCTCACCGTGGAGCTCATTTACGATCTCAGCAATTCTCATACCGCGGTTACCGATACAAGCACCGACCGCATCTACATTTTCGTCTCTTGACTCAACGGCGATCTTGGTTCTGCTTCCCGCCTCGCGGGAGATACCCTTAACAAGCACGATGCCGTCGCGGATCTCGGGGATCTCGGACTCAAACATACGCTTTACCATAGAGGGATGTGTTCTTGAAAGAGTAACCATGGGGCCCTTCTCGTCTGCCTTGCCGACCTCGGTAACGAACACCTTGATTCTGTCGCCGACGAAGAGATCCTCGCCGGGAATCTGCTCTGATTTGGGGAGGAGCGCGTTGCTTGTGCCTGTGTCGACAACAACGTCGCCTGTCGCATCCTCACGCTTGATTACGACCGCAGAGATGATCTCCTCTCTCTTCTTCTCGTAATCGCGGAGGATATTGCTCTTCTCAGCCTCGCGGATACCCTGAACGATAACCTGCTTTGCTGTCTGTGCGCTGATTCTGCCGAAGTTCTTGGTCTTTACCTCATCCTCAACGGAGCTTCCGAGAACGTAACGGCGGGAGATCTTCTGAGCATCCTCAAGAGAGATCTCGCTTTTGGGATCGGTTACCTCTTCAACAACAACTCTTACACGGAAAAGCTTAAGCTGACGCTTCTCGCGATTGATTGCAACACGTACCGAGGTACTTCCCTCTTCCTTCTTATAAGCGGACATAAGAGCCCCTTCAACTTTTTCAAGCATATAATCAACGGGAATACCTTTTGTTTTTTCAAGAAGCTCAAGAGCCTCAAAGAGTTCTGCACTCATTTTTGTTTTCTCCTATCGTAGATTTATTTATAATATGGTCGTTACCCACTCAGTCCTTCATGGCAGCCTGCCAGTCGTAGACCGTGGTAACCTTTGCAACGTTCTTCATTTCAAGTCTGACTTCGCCGCCGTCGCAATTAAGCACCAGCTCATTTCCCTCTTTACCGACAAGAACACCGTACACGGTCTTTGTGCCGTCAACTGCACGGAAAAGCTTTACTTCAACATCCCAGCCTGCCATAACCTCAAAGTGATGGTCAAGGGTAAGAACTCTCTCAACACCGGGAGATGAGACCTCAAGGTAGTAAGCGCCTTCAATGGGGTCAGCCTCATCAAGTATAGGGTCGATGGCGCGGGTCATCTTCTCACAGTCGCTAAGATCGATACCGTTTTCGGAGTCGATGGTGATCCTGAGGTTCATATCAGCGCCCTCTCTCACGTACTCCACGTTCCAGATCTCATACCCAAGCTCATCTGCGGTGGGCTCGATAATGTCCCATACCGTACCTGCAATGTTTTTCTTTCCGTAGGGATTCAATTTAGCATCTTCCTTTCAGCAAAACCGGATTTGTGATCTCATAAACAAGAGAGTGGACTTTTCTGCCCACTCTCCCGAGAATTCATTGATCTTACATTTATATTGTACCACATATGAAGTACGATTGCAATAGGCTTTCGAGATTTTTTTGTTCACGATATTAACAAAATTTAACTTCATCGAAAACCGACCTCGGTTATTTTGCAACAAAACCCCGAAATGTACCGTAGATCAGGCGTCAAACCCGTCTGAGGAGGCGACGTCTCCCATACCCGTCACCGCAAGCTCGAACCAGAAGCAGCTACCCTTACCCACACGGCTTCTAACGCCGAATCTGGCTTTATGAAGGGCAAGAATGTTCTTTACGATAGAGAGTCCGAGTCCCGTACCAAGGTGCGCCCTCTTATGGAAGGAGCTTGATTTGTAGTACCTCTCCCATATCATGGGAAGCTCGCTTTCGGGTATACCCTCTCCGCTGTCTATGATCTCAAGCTTACAGTAACCGTCAGCGACCGTCTGACGGAGAAGCACCCTCTTATCTTCACCCGTATAGTTTATTGCATTGTTGACCAAGTTGTATACCACCTGAAGGATCCTTACTCTGTCGGCTGTAACATATACCTCACAGTCGTACTCAAAGTCAATAGCATACCCTTCCTTTTCCCTCAGTCTTGCATAACGCTCCACAGTCTCACGGACCGTTTCCGTCAGACTGAACTCAGTAAGATTCAGCTTCGGTGTGCCCGACATGAGACGGGACATATCAAGCATATCACTGACGAGGGAGGAAAGACGTTCCGTCTCGTCAATTATTATCTGCATATTTTCGGGAGTCATCTCACCGGGAATATCCCTCATTACCTCACTGTAGCCCGATATGAGAGTAAGGGGTGTTCTCAGATCGTGGGACACGTTGGCAATAAGATCCTTTTGCATTTTATCAAGACCCGCAAGCTCCCTCGCCGCATGGTTGAGTGTGTCGGCAAGATGTGACATTTCTCTGTACCCGCCACCGTCAAAGGTAACGTCGTAGTTACCCATGGCAAGTCTGGAGGCCTCACGGCTCATCTGCACTGCGGGTCTCGCCATGATCTTCGATATAACAAGGGACATTACAGCCGCGATACCCACAAGAAGCACGCTAACGTAGGTAAGAAGAAGCTTTATGGTTGAAACCGTTGATGAGAGAGGATATATCTCCGTATTAAGAAGGAACATATATTCCGCGTCGTCTCCGTCTATCAGCTCTGCGAGGATAATACTCTCTCCCGAGTCCCCCGACACCGTGTCCGCATCCGTGGTACCGTTCTCTCCCGGCCTCTTGCGGTCGGGATCTAAAGAAACTCTCTCGAAATACCTGTCGTTTTCCTTCGCGCCGGCATAAAGATGGTCAAGGAACTTGTCACTTGCGATGTTGTGTATAAAGCAGTTCTGACTTTCGTGCACCTTTACCTTCTGGATACCACTCATTTGGGTGATCTTATAAACGGATATACATATGTTATATTTTTCACCCAGCTCCTCGGATACACGCCGTAGATCCGAGGTGTCCGTCTCAGCTAAAATGTCCGCGCATCGGGAGGTCTCATTGAGTCTGACATTTTTATACAGTCCACTCATAAAGACAGTCTGCAGGAACCATATCACCCCGACCATGACAGCGGCAAATATTATAAATCCCACAAAAAGCTTTGTACGCATACTGAGTCTGCTTTTGCGGGGAGCTTTACGTTTTTTCCCTGCTTCCGATTTTTTGCGGAAGCTGTTCTTTTCGTCAAACATTCCACTCAAACCTATATCCCACACCTCTCAGTGTGACGATCCTGTCTGCGTATTTTCCGAGACTGCGTCTCAGTAGCTTAATATGAGTATCGAGAGTTCTGTCGTCACCGAAATAGTCGTACCCCCAGACCTCGGTGATGAGCTTCTCTCTGGTCAAAGCAATATTTCTGTTTCTCACCATGTAGAAAAACAGATCGTACTCCTTCGGGGTCATGTTGGCTCTCTCTCCGTCTATCCACACAACTCTCGCCGTAAGATCTGCCCGAAGCCCGTCGCACTCGAAGATCTCCTTTTTACTTTGCTCTTCCCCGCCGTGCTTTGTACCCATACGCTTCATTATGGCTTCAACTCTCAGCATCAGCTCCTTTGGCGAAAAGGGCTTTACCACGTAATCGTCAACACCGATCTCAAAGCCGTTGATCTTGTCGTATTCCTCGCCGCGGGCACTGAGCATAATTATGGGAATATCGGAAAATTTTCTGATCTCTCTGCAGGCGGAAAATCCGTCAAGCTCAGGCATCATAATATCAACGATGGCAATATCCGGCTCTTCACTGCGGCAAAGAGACACCGCCTCCATACCGTCTGCCGCCTCGATGACGGAATGTCCTCCGTACAGAGCGTATTTCGCAATCAGCGTGCGGATGCCGACCTCGTCGTCCGCTATAAGAATTTTGTACATATATTTTTCTCCCTTCCGTCGGAAGTATGATCATACAGTGCCGAAAACCACTTCAAAGCCGTCCGAAAAACGGGCGGCTTTGGTCACGTGAAATTATTTATCGTAGGGGTAAACGGTTACCTCAACGGTCTTCATTCTTCCGTCACGGTAAATGATAAACTCAAGCTTATCACCTGCTTTCGCCTCGCGTACGATGCTTACAACGTCGTCACCCGAAGCTATCTCCTTACCGTCAACTGCAATAATGCGGTCCTTTATCTTCAGAACGTTATCGTTATAGCCTTCTTCAAGACCTGAAACGTACACACCGTAAGCATTTACGCCGAATTCCTTTGCATCCGCCGCCGTCTGGATGGTTACGATCTCGATTCCCACAAGAACTTCGGGAGTTTCAACAACGGGACCGCCGTTTTCAACGATCTCCTTGGCAATACGCAGAGCATCGTTTGAAGGAATGGCAAAGCCGAGACCCTCAATACCCTCTCCCGAGGATTTAGCGTTAACAACACCTATAAGCTCGCCCTTCATGTTGAAAAGTCCGCCGCCGGAGTTACCGGGGTTTACCGCCGCATTGGTCTGAAGAAGCTTCATGGTTACGTTTTCGATCACAACCTCTCTTGCAAGAGCGCTGATAATACCGTTTGTTGCCGTGCCGCTGAGCTCTCCGAGAGGATTACCCACAGCCATGACCTCATCACCCACCTTCAGCTTATCGCTGTCTGCAAAGATAACGGGGGTAAACTTTTCACCTTCATCGGGCGTGATCTTCAGAACGGCAATGTCATCCTCCGAAGAGCCGCCGATCACCTCGGCATCATATTCCTTGCCGTTTTCAAAGCTTACTTTAATGGTATCGGCGTACTCGTTACGGTAATAGCTTCCCTCAGAGGAAACAACGTGGTAGTTTGTGATAATATATCCGTCCTCGGACATAACAACACCGCTTCCCGCGCCGCCTGTTACGTATTCCTGCCAGTAGCTTACAACCTTATATTCGGTAGTGATGGCAACCACGCTGTTTTTAACGTTTGCGGCAACGTCGGCGTAGGTAAGAGACGACAGGTCTCCGTCCTCGTCCACTCTGTCAACGGGACGCTCAACCACTACAAGCTTGGTGCCGTCCTTAAGGAGAGACAGCTCCGCTTCAAGCTCTGCAAGCTGTGCCTCAAGCTCGGATTTGTTTTCAAGATCGGGATCCGCAAGTGCCTCTTCAAGAGATGCAATCTCACCTTCAAGGGTACTGATCTTATCATTGATCACGGGAGTGTCGTCCCCCTCACCTACGGAAGCAGACTCGGGACTCAGATAGTTACCGAAGAAAGCACCCATGATACCGCAACCGAAGGAAAGCAGAACGCAAACAGCGACGAGAACGATCTTACCGCCGATGCCGCCTGACCCCTTCCCGCTTTTCTTTTGCTTTTCCGCAGCGGGAACAAAGGTAGCGTCTCCGTTTTCCGTGTAGGTGGCATTGTATCTCGGAGCTTCAAAAACAGTCTTCGACTCGGATTTAATGTCATCCTTCACGATCTGATCACCCGTCATGTGATAGGTATGTGCAGTGTCACTCTCTCTGTAGGAGATCACGTGCTCTGCCTCTTTTTCCACGGTGAAATCATCGCCCGCCTCAGGCTTATTCAGTCTGTTTTTTTCGATGTTTTCGTTATTTTCGTTATTTGTATTGTTATTTTCAAAATTGTTATCCATATCGCTATGTTCCTTTCCGCAAGTTATTCACACGAAAGAATATTTTTTCCTTACGTGTGCCTATATTATACTTCCCCATTGTGACGGAATAATGAAAACGGACGGAATTTTATTTGAATTAAATAAAAAAGTCATGTTACGGTAAAGTTTTAAGCTCAGGAAGTGTCACTTCGCTGAGAGTAACAGTAACGATAAATCCGCCTGCATTGTCCCCCGACACGGTGTAGCTTTTCGCACTCTTGGGTATTTTCACCTCGGTTTTCACCTCGTCCGACTTTTTAACGTAATAAATGAGGTAGCCTTCCGAGGGAAGTGTGTCCTCCGTACAGGTCGATATTTCCCCCGCGGCATCCACATGGAGCATAGTACCCACCTCGGCATCCACGTCCGAATCAGTGTTCACGCCCTCCCACAGAGCACGGAGATACTCAACGTATTCCTCAAGGCAATAATGCTCCTTGGTCATGACGTACGAATGGGGGATCCCCACGTAGCGGTAATGCCACGGTTCGTTTTTGATCTTTGTTATATTTGACTTCGCATCTTCATAACGCTGAACGAATCCGTGAGAGACAAGTATGGAGCTGAGGGTATTAAGATTCTCGTAATCTCTGACGAGAACGTAGCTTCCGTCGGCAAGACGGATATTTATGTCAAAAGCAAGTCCCGTGTGGTGCTCACTGTACCCGGGCGTGGCAACGTAATCGTTTACATACTGCTCACCGTAGTTTGGGTCTGCAAGATACGAGTCGTAAATTGACTGCTGATCCGCAAGAGAACGGTACGCGCTTCGAATAAGCACACATTTGTCACCGGTGACCTCAAACAGTTCTCCTGTCACGGAATTAAGAACAGACAGAACATGGCCGTCAAGAAGATAATTGCTGTAGGATACCCCGTAATTATCCGTTTTATTATCGTAAATATTTACAAGGTGATCCTCCGTTTCGGGAAAGGCATACGGATACTGATAGTTTACAAGTATCAGATCCCCCTTCACCGAGGCGCTGCTGTCAACACTTATCTTGTCAAACAGCTCGGGGGGCGGAGTTTTGTCCTCGGGAGCGAACAGAGTCTCGACCTCTTCATAATTAAGCTTTGCGGCAGCCTCATCTACAATTCTTGTACCGAGATGCCACAGGGAAGCGGCTATCACCGCGATGAAAAGCACGCTGCAAAGTATTACGGCAATACCCGAACGGCTGATTTTGCGGCGTCTGTAGCGGGACGCTGCTCCCTTCAGCACGTCATTTTGACCGAAGCGCATCTGAGAGTAGTCCTTTTGTGAATTATTGTCTCTTTTATTTCGATCCATCCACGGTGCCTCCTTTACCGATATATTATACCTGTTATACATTCAAAAGGCAGGGTACCCCGCGAAGAGTGCCCTGCCGCCGATTTATTTGTTCAGATTAAAGAGCGTCTCTTCTGGAGAGATTCATTCTGCCCTTCTCGTCAAAGCCGAGGAACTTAACCTTGATCTCGTCGCCTACATTGCAGACGTCCTCAACCTTCTCGGTTCTCTTCTTGTCGAGCTTGGAAATGTGAACAAGACCTTCCTTCTTGGGAGCGAACTCAACGAACGCACCGATGGGAATGATTCTTGTAACCTTACCTGTGTAGATTGCGCCAACCTCAGGCTCGAATACGATAGCATCGATCATAGCCTTAGCCGCATTGATGGACTCCTTGCTGGGAGAGGAGATAAAGATAGTACCGTCATCCTCGATGTCAACCTTAGCGCCTGTATCTGCGCAGATTCCCTGGATAACCTTACCCTGCTTACCGATGACCTCGCTGATCTTCTCAACGTCGATCTTCATAGTGAGCATCTTGGGAGCGTACTCGGAAACCTCAGCGCGGGGTGCGGGAATAGCCTTGAGAATGATCTCGTCAAGGATGTAATCGCGACCCTTGTGAGTTACTTCGAATGCCTCGCGGATGATCTCGGGTGTCAGACCGTCGATCTTGAGGTCCATCTGAATGGATGTAATACCCTTGTGAGTACCCGCTACCTTAAAGTCCATGTCGCCGTAGAAGTCCTCAAGGCCCTGAATGTCGATCATGGTCATGAAGTCGTCGGAATCCTCTGCTGTGATAAGACCGCAGGAGATACCTGCAACGGGAGCCTTGATGGGAACACCTGCATCCATGAGAGCAAGTGTAGAGCCGCAAACAGAGCCCTGAGAGGTTGAGCCGTTGGAACTGATAACCTCGGACACGAGTCTGAT
>JAFXKJ010000074.1 GCA_017531765.1 Clostridia bacterium | reverse complement strand
TATGAAGAAAACCATGACGGCAGTTCCTTTCAATGAAACTGCCGAACAGAAGGCACAGCTTGATGCGATCATCGAGAAGTACAAGGGAGAACCCGGAGCTCTCATGCCCGTTCTTCAGCAGGCTCAGGACGTATACGGATACCTTCCCGCAGAGGTTCAGAAAAGAATCGCTCTCGGTCTTGAAGTTCCCGTGTCCGAAGTGTTCGGTGTAGCAACATTCTATTCTCAGTTCCTTCTCAATCCCAAGGGTCAGCATCCTATCAGCGTATGTCTCGGTACCGCTTGCTACGTTAAGGGTGCGGGTCTCCTTATGGATAAGCTTGAGCAGCTTCTCGGTATTTCTAACGGTTCTATTTCCGAGGACCTTAAGTTCAGCCTTGATGCGACAAGATGTATCGGTGCCTGCGGTCTTGCTCCCGTACTTACCATCGGTGAGGACGTATACGGAAGACTTGAACCTAACCAGCTTGAGGCTATTCTTAAAAAGTATCAGTAAGCTGAGTTGCCCAATCTACCAAAATAATAAAGTCCCCATTTAATAAGAAAAGGCGGATTTAATTTTATGAAAATCAGAGAAATAAAAGATTTACTTGAGGCTGAGGTGCTCTGCTGTGAGGAATATCTTGACCACGAGGTGTATTCAGCTTGCTGCAGCGATATGATGAGCGATGTTCTTGCTTACGTTAAGGATCAGGGTGTACTGCTTACCGGTCTCATTAATTCTCAGGTTGTCAGAACTGCCAGTATGATGGATATGGTGTGTGTGGTGTTCGTAAGAGGCAAAAGTCCCGGACTCGATATGATCGAGCTTGCGGAGGATTGCGGGATCGTGGTGCTGAAGACTAACCACAGAGCATACGAGGCGGCAGGCATACTGTATTGCGGCGGACTTACAGGTAATACTTGTAAGGAGGCTTGACATGGCAGATAATATTACTTTTCATTTTGATGTGCACGGCGATAATTTTTCTTCGGCGGGTGAAGCGTCTCAGCTTGTGAAGAAAAAGCTCAGACAGCTTGGCTTTACTCCCGACGTTATAAGGCGGGTTTCCATTGCTATGTATGAGGGTGAGATCAATATGGTCATCCATGCAGACGGTGGAGCTGCAGACGTTACCGTAACGGACGAGGATATTATTATCGTGCTTGCTGACAGAGGCCCCGGTATTCCTGACGTAGAGCTTGCAATGCAGGAAGGGTACTCAACTGCCAGAGAGCATATCCGTTCCCTCGGATTCGGTGCAGGTATGGGTCTTCCCAATATGAAGAAGTATACCGACACGATGACAATTGACACCGAGATCGGAGTGGGGACAACCATTACTATGACAGTTAAGCATAAGGCTTAACAAATATAAGCTTAGACATAGGCTGAATGGAGGTTAACATGCAGAACTATAAGCATTCGGTATCGCTGGATGTCACAAAATGCAAGGGCTGTACTGCGTGCCTCAAAAGATGCCCTACCGAAGCGATTCGTGTTCGCGACGGTAAAGCGGTCATTAACTCCGCAAGATGTATTGACTGCGGAGAATGTATAAGGATCTGTTCAAACAGAGCAAAGCGCGCCCTTCGCGATTCAATCGACGAAATGGCAGATTTCAAGGTGACTGTGGCTTTGCCCGCACCTGCGCTTTACGGTCAGTTTGATAATATGTCAAGTGTTGACTACATAATAGACGGTCTGTATAAGATGGGCTTTGACTACGTTTTTGAGGTGGCGTGTGCGGCGGAAATGGTATCTGCTTATACCAGAATATATCTCAGCCGTCCCGATATCAAAAAACCTGTGATAAGCTCAGCCTGCCCCGTTATCACGCGAATGATCGGAATGAATTTCCCCTTCCTTGCGGACAATCTGATGCCCATACTGCCTCCCATTGAGGTTGCGGCAAAGCTTGCGAGAGATCAGGCGATGAAGGATCATCCCGAGCTTGACTCTTCGGAGATCGGTATATTCTTTATCTCTCCCTGCCCGGGCAAGGTAAGCTATGTAAAGAACGGATTTGCGGGTGATAAGAATAACGTGGACAGAGTGCTGTCCATAAGAGACGTTTATTTCAGGCTTATTGATATCATGCATCAGGATAAGTATCCCGAAAAGAGTTCGGATTCGGGCATGATCGGTATCGGTTGGGCGGCGACGGGCGGTGAGTCCTCTGCCGTGTTCAATGAGAGATATCTTGCTGCCGACGGCATCGAAAACTGTATACGTGTTCTTGAACAGATCGATAACGAAGACTTTACAGATCTTGATTTTATTGAGCTTAACGCCTGCAGCGGTGGTTGTGTGGGCGGCACCATGACGGTGGCAAACGCATATATAGCTCAGGCAAGACTTCAGTCCTTGAAGCGCTATCTTCCGGTGTCTCCCAACAGGCCAACCGACACAGAGATTCCTCATCAGTATTTTACCGATGAAAAATTTGAGTACGATTCCAGCTTTACTCTGTCAAGTGACAGAAACGAGGCAATGCGTATGATGAACGATATTGAAAATATCACTGCAAGCCTCCCGGGAATTGACTGCGGTTCCTGCGGCGCTCCGACCTGTATGGCGTTTGCCGAGGATATAGTAAGAGGTCAGACCAATATAGACGAATGTACAATAATAATGCGCGAGCTTTTCCACGAGGTGCTTGATCAAAGACGTAAAAAGGTCTTAAATGAAAGGATCGGACATTCACCGAGAGTGTCGGATAAAGAGGAGGAGAGTCAGTGAAAACGGAACTTGTAATGAATAAACTGTCGCTGAAGCTTCTCGCGGGAGAAGTACCCGAGGACTTCGAGGGTGTTTATGCAGGGGATTTCCTCAGCCGTGCCATGAGCCGCGTTTCGGAAGGTGATCTTTGGATTACCATCATGAATAATATCAACGTTATAGCGGTAGCATCTCTTGCTGATGCCGCGGCGGTGATACTTGCGGAAGGTGTTACAATGGACAAGGCAACTCTCGATGCTGCTGATGCCAAAGGTGTCACGGTGTTTACCTGCGACAGTACGGTTTACGAAATTTGCCGTGATATTGCCTCTGTTCTGTCATGACTAAGTATTCCTACGACTTACATATTCATTCGTGTCTTTCACCTTGTGCCGATGATGATATGACTCCCGCCAATATTGCCGGAATGTCGGCGATACAAGGACTTGGCATTGTGGCTCTGACAGATCATAATTCAGCGAAAAATTGCCCCGCATTTTTCCATCATGCCAAAAAGCACGGAATCGTGCCCATTGCGGGTATGGAGCTTACAACTGCTGAGGATATTCACTTAATTTGCCTTTTTCCAACTCTTGAAAGCGCACTTGAGTTTGACAGGATCGTGTCCGCTAAGCTTTTCAAGATAAAAAACAAGGCGGCAATATTCGGTAACCAGTTTATAATGGATGAAAACGACGAGATCGCGGCGGTGGAAGAAAATCTTCTCATCAACGCTACGTCAATTGATATTGAAGGGGCTTTTCATACCGTAAGGTCTCTCGGAGGTGTGTGCTATCCCGCACATATCGACAGAGAATCGAACGGAATGATAGCTGTTCTCGGAGATTTTCCCTCGGACGTGCCGTTCGTGTCATTTGAGCTTAACGATGGGAAGAATTTCACCGAGTATTCGGAAAGATTTCCTCATATTAAGGAAAAAAGATACGTCGTGTCCTCAGATGCCCATAATTTGTGGAGTATTTCGGAGGCGGAGAACTTTGTGACTCTTGACGACGAGCCGTACAGCAGTTTGAAAGTGGCGAGTGAACTTATAAAATATCTCGGAGGCGGCTATGAATGAATTTTCACTGTACGTTCTTGATATTACGATGAATTCCGTAAGGGCGGGAGCGACTGAGATCGAGGTGAAGCTTGAGGAAAAGGACGATATGCTTTACTTTTCAGTCACCGATAACGGTTGCGGTATGAAGGCGGAGCAGGTAAAAAATCTTAAAGATCCCTTTTTTACAACCCGAAAAACCAGGGCTGTGGGACTTGGTATCCCCTTTCTCACCATGCTTTCCGAGCAGACGGGAGGAACGGTTGAGATTACGTCAAGACACGAGGAAGAATACCCTGAAGAGCACGGAACGGTGATCAGCGCAAGCTTTAATAAAGAGCATATTGATTTCATTCCCTTAGGTGATATGACAGGGACTGTGGTGACCCTAATTCAGGGAAGTCCCGAGATTGACTTCACGTATAAGCATATTATGTCAAAGGGTACTGTCAGTCTCTCCTGCAGAGAGCTGAAAGATATGCTTGGAGACGAAGTATCCCTTGCAAGCTTTGAGATACTCGAGTGGATAAAGGAGTATCTTGAAGAATCATACGAATCAATAAAATAAAAAATTTACACATACAAGCAGAAAGGAACAAACCCTATGAAATCTTTTGAAGAGCTTATGGCTATCAAAGAAAAAATGAAGGACAAGGTTGCCCTTCGCAATGCGGGAGACGACATTCGTGTTGTTGTCGGTATGGCTACTTGCGGAATTGCGGCAGGTGCGCGTCCCGTACTTAACGCTTTTGTTGAAGCAGTTGCAGAGGCAGGTCTTTCCGATAAGGTTACCGTTACTCAGACCGGATGTATCGGCATCTGTCAGTACGAACCTGTTGTTGAGATCTACGAGAAGGACAAAGAAAAGGTTACCTACGTTAAGATGACCGCTGATAAGGCTCGTGAGGTCGTTGAGAAGCATATTAAGGGCGGCGCTGTTATCGCTGATTACACAATCGGCGCAGGCACACTTTAATTCTTAGGAGGATAAATAGCTATGTTTCGTATTCATGCGTTAATTTGCGGCGGTACCGGCTGTACTTCCTCAGGCAGTATGTCCGTAAAAGAGGCTCTTGAACGTGAGATCGCGGCAAAGGGTCTTGAAGAGGAAGTAAAGATCGTACAGACCGGATGCTTCGGTCTCTGTGCACTCGGTCCCATTATGATCGTTTATCCCGAAGGAACATTCTACAGCATGGTAACTGCTGACGATATTCCCGAGATCGTTGAGGAGCATTTCCTTAAGGGTCGTCCCGTACAGCGCCTCGTTTATAATGAGACTGTAAATAAGGATGACAATGCCATTGCTTCTCTCAGCGATACTGCATTCTACAAGAAGCAGAAGAGAGTTGCACTCCGTAACTGCGGTGTTATCAATCCCGAAAATATCGACGAGTATATCGCAATGGACGGTTACTTTGCTCTTGCAAAGGTAGTTCGTGAGATGACTCCCGACGATGTAATAAAGACTATCCTTGACTCAGGTCTCAGAGGCCGCGGCGGCGGAGGATTCCCCACAGGAAGAAAGTGGCAGTTTGCCAAGGCAAGCGTTTCCGACAAGAAGTACGTTGTATGTAACGCAGACGAGGGTGACCCGGGTGCGTTCATGGACCGTTCAGTTCTTGAAGGTGACGCCCATGCTCTCGTTGAGGCTATGGCGATTGCAGGTTATGCTATCGGCGCTGACGAAGGTTGGGTATACGTTCGTGCAGAGTACCCCATCGCAGTAAGACGTCTCCAGATCGCGATCGAGCAGGCAAGAGAATACGGTGTGCTCGGAAAGGGAATTTTCGGCACAGACTTCAACTTTGACATTCACATCCGTCTCGGCGCAGGTGCGTTCGTTTGCGGTGAGGAGACAGCTCTTCTCACATCCATCGAAGGTAACCGCGGTGAGCCTCGTCCCCGTCCTCCGTTCCCCGCAGTTAAGGGACTTTGGGGTAAGCCCACTATCATCAATAACGTTGAGACTTATGCAAACATCGCTCAGATCATACTGAAGGGTGCCGATTGGTTCGCTTCTATGGGTACTGAGACAAGTAAGGGAACTAAGGTATTCGCTCTCGGCGGTAAGATCAAGAACACAGGTCTCGTTGAGATCCCCATGGGTACAACTCTCCGTGAGATCGTAGAAGAGATCGGCGGCGGCGTACCTAACGGTAAGAAGTTCAAGGCTGCTCAGACAGGCGGTCCTTCCGGCGGATGTATTCCCGCATCTCTTATTGACACTCCCATTGACTACGATAACCTTA
>JAFXKJ010000073.1 GCA_017531765.1 Clostridia bacterium | reverse complement strand
ATTTGGTTCTGGCATCAGTGGTTGTAAAGTGCCAAGAAACGCCTTTTTGCAAAGAGTTACGAGTAGTAGACCAAGCTCTTAAAATATTATCAAGATCAGATATAGTAGGGATGCGTTTGTTTTCAAGACATTGTAAAGACAATGCAGATAACTCAATTTCCGCAATATCTAACCAAGAACCGTGTTTGGGGGTATAATGAATCTCTAATTTTTGAGACAATCTGAAAGCTTCTTCTGGAGAGAAACATTTGTAAAATGATGCGGTGGTATGAGTATTTAGATTATCCATGACCAAAACAATTTTTTCTACGTTTGGATATACTTCATCGATCAACCATTTTATTTGATGTGCCCATTCTTCCGTTCTCCGTTGTGGAAGAGCGTGTGCTTCTCTCCATGCACCGAGTGGTTCGGTAAACATAAAGATAGAACACGATCCCTTTCTCGCATATTCACAATCCACCTTGCGAATATGATTGTTTTCACTCATCTCTATCGAAGGATATTCGTCATCCAATAGTTGATACGGCTTTTCATCCATACAAACCACGGGATAGTTTTCATTATACGGTCTGGAATACACGGATAAAACATCCTCCATACGTGCTACAAATTCCGCATTTTGCTGAGGAGGAATACACCACATCTTATTCAAGTGAGGCTTATATTTCGTTTTTTTAAAAGTCTGTGCACTGTTGCGGGAGAAATGGAATCTACAAAATCCAATTCAACAGCTTTGTCGGCGAGTAATCTTACCGTCCATCTTGCATAACCTTCAGGAGCTTCGCTACATGCCAATGCTATAATATGTGCTTCTACTTCTCCGTCTGCTTTAGGCGTGATCGGCGGTGTTTCTCTTACTTTGCGTGAAAGAAATTCTGCAATATCTTTGGAATTATGGTAATCCTCTATGATATTGTATACGGTTTGTCTTGATACCCCGTGTTCTTCTGCGGTTCTCTTAATTCTCATATGGTCTTTTTTACCCGTTCTATCCAAAACAAGCAATATATTGGCTCTTACGATTAAATGAGAATTATGTGTTCCGTTCTTTGCAAACTTTTCTATTGCTACTCTCTCTTCTTCTGTTAAATATACAGGCGACATTGACATTTGATATACCTCTTTTCTTTAGATATATCTATTATACCATATTATCTCTAAATGTCAAGTTTTAAATGAAACAGGGTACTACACATTATTTGGCGTTTTGCCGATCATTCTTATAAATGCGACAGCCCCTCTTTTTATCAATATTCGATTCCCGTGCCTATGAATCCGACGTTTTTGAAATCCTCGGGATTATGGCGGATGATGTAGTCGATATATGAATCCACAAGCTTCGCGGTGAGCAGATACCCCGCGGGGCTCATGTGGCTGTAGTGGAAATACCGCTTTTTGAACTCATCGTCGTACACGGGACCGTAGCGGTACAGGTCGATAACGTAGCAGTTGTCGAACAGCCGTGCGAGACTGTAAAGCCCCGCTACCATCTTCTCCATCGTCTCACGGTTCTTGTCCGTTTCGTTGGGGAAGGTCACAAGGAAAAACTTCGCGTCGGGTACAATTTCCTTATATTTGCTGATTATCATTCCGTAGTAGCCCATGAATGTCTTGCCGTTGTTTCTGTAATCGTCCTTGTCAACGTCCTCTATGGTACCGAAATCCTCTACCGCGCCGTTGTAGATGTCGTTCACTCCCAAAGCTATAACGTACGCCTGAGCCGCCTTGTCGCGGTTCCACATCATGTGCCAGTCGGCAAAGGAATCATACCCCTTGGTGCTCATGCCGCCGCAGGAGAAGCTGTAGGCGACAGAGCCGTTCTTTCTGGCGATGTACTGTCCCCAGGAATGCTCAAACATATCGTAGTAGCCGGTGTCCTTCCCCTCAACGTGAGTCTCAAACTCGCCTGACGAAAGACTGTCTCCGATGAAAGCGATCTTTCGGAAAATTGACGTGTGGCTGTAGCTCTCAACAAGTCGGTCGAGAGGCTTTTCGTTCTCGTCGGGGATTATATCGTAAATGTTCATGCTGATATGTGCCTTTCTCTCATATTTGTCGGTTACTTCTTTGTCACTCCGAGGCTTTCGTGGAAGACTCCGCCGCTGAGTACATGACGCTTTACCTTCTCTGAGAAAGCACTGAAGGTCACGGCGTCCTTTACGTTTGATTCATCGGTGTTCCATGGGAAAACATATCGAAGCACCGCGTAGGACTCCTCCTCGTCAACTACGTCAAAAAGGCTCTTGAAGGCGAGAATATTGCTGTTTTCGGGAAGAATTTCATTAAGCACGCTGTCAAGGAGCCACGAGTGGCAGGTGAAATATTCGTATTTATGCTCGGGGAAGTATTTTGCGAAGAATTCCTTCGCCATTTCAAAGGATTTGCGGCATTCCTCGGGACTCAGCTTCTCTCCCGCGGGAATGTGCACTTCCATCACGGGGTCCCCTGACTTGATGCCGTATTTCGGAATGTCGCAGAAGGAGTCAGCCATGGCAAACTGAAGTCTGCCAAGCTTAAAGAGGTTCAGGGACATATGCCTTCTCAGCCACGGGATCTCACCGAGATAAAGTCTGCCTTTGATCGCAGTATAGGACTCGCACCAGCGGACGATATCGTAAAGAGTGTCGATTAAAATATCCTCGGGAATACCCGCCTCGCGGTACTTTTCGGCAACCCCCTCGCAGAGGCTGAGGTAGGTGATAAGATTTCTCTCTCCGTCCTCGGTGCCCTCGCCGAAGCTTTCAACGGTAACGTTATCGGACACGTTTATCCTGTCAAGGGCGCGGTAGAAATCCTTATTGTACTTATTCGGGAAGCCAAGCTTCAGATACCACTTCTCCGCATTCTCCTTTACCTCGGGAGACTTGCAGCTCCAAGCGTGGGAGTCGTCGGTGGTGGGGCTTACAAGCTCGGGACGCTCCTTAGTCTTGCCGAGGAAGCGCATCAGATTCTTTTCGTAAAGAAGCTCACGGCACTCACGGCTTACGCCAAGCTCATCCATGATATTCCCGTCGATCTTCAGCCACTTTTCCGTCCATTCGTTTTTGTAGGGCGCCGCGGAGCAGTCTGTACCGAAGAGCATATTGTGACCAACGTCGTAGCCTACGGTGTAGAGCTTTGTGAGCAGATCGCGGCGGTAAATTTCGGGGGTGCCGGGGGTGATGTCAAAGAACATTTCCGCAGTGCCCGCGGTGAGCAGGGAATTGAGGAATTTTCCGTAAAGGGCAACGCACTCGTCCACCCACGGCCATGAGCAGTGACCCATGGAAAAGCGGAGTCCCTTGATCCTGAGAAGCGCCTCCCAGTTGAGGGGTCTGTTGAATTTGGAGGAGACTGCGCCGTCCCACAGAATACCCGAGTGGAAGATCACGGGGCGGTCAAGGCTTGCGATCTCCTCAAGAAGGCGGAGGCACTGCTCCTCGTAAACGTAGAAATCCCCGCAGATGATCTTGAATGCGGCGATGCCCGCGTTGGCGGCGCGGCGGACGTTTTCGATTATATTTTCTTCATAAGGGTGCACCCACAGCACGGGGAAGAGTCGATCCTCGTAGCCGCGGCACCAATCGAGAGCTTCCGCAAGTCTGTCGTCGAAGCTTGTGCCGATTGCGGGATTGAATTTATCGGGCCAGTTTGAGAAAACACAGCCTCCGTACACGCCTGCCTTTTCCATACTTGCAATAAGCGCATCGGGGTCGGGCTTCATGTTGAAGCTGTGTATATGCATATCGTAAATTTTCACGTTAACCTCCATTCAGCCAGTGGCTGTACATAATGCGTGAAATAGCTGTAGTTTGGATTAAAACTGTTTGAACTTTCACGCATATCTCCTTTTCGGGAATATATTGTCTGTACTATAGAGTATAATATAAAAATGAGTTTTTATCAATAGCTTTGGCGTATTTTCCTTGCGATATGGGATTTTCCTTTTTTTAGTTCTCGCGTGGAGGGGGGATCTGACGTGTTTTTGTCAGGCGTTTGCTCTCTTTGCTCTTTCCCGTGACAATTGATATTGTGCCTGATCCCTAAGTCCGAAGACACAAAAAAGCGCCTTCCCTACGGTCGGGAAGGCGTTTTTCATTGTGCAGAAAAAATCTTAAATTACTGCTGACCCTTCATCTCTGCAAAGCATTCGCTGCAGTATACAGGTCTGTCACTGTTGGGCTGGAAAGGAACCTTAGCTTCCTTACCGCACTTGTGGCAAACTGTTGTAAACATTT
>JAFXKJ010000072.1 GCA_017531765.1 Clostridia bacterium | reverse complement strand
GTCTTTGCAAGGATATCCTTGGAGCTCTTAAGTCCGATTCCGTAGATATAGGTAAGAGCGATTTCAACGCGCTTGTTATTGGGAATATCAACACCTGATATACGAGCCATTTTTCTCTTTCACCTCTTTTTCGGTATTACAGGGAAACTCAGCCCTGTCTCTGCTTGTGCTTGGGATTCTCACAAATAACCATCACTTTGCCGTGACGCTTGATAATCTTGCACTTTTCGCAGATTTTCTTAACGGAAGGTTTTACTTTCACAGTATTTTCCACCTTTCTCTATTACAGCACCGACAGGGACTTAACCCTTGGTGCGCCATGTTATCCTACCCTTTGTAAGGTCATAGATCGATACGTCAACCTTTACCTTATCACCGGGGAGTATCTTAATATAGTTCATTCTGAGCTTTCCGGAGATATGAGCAGTGATCACTACGTCATTGGAAAGCTTAACTTTGAAGTTTGCGTTAGGCAGAGCCTCAACCACAGTACCTTCAAATTCAATTACATCATCTTTCGGCATAACCAATCTCCAAAATTAATACTTGGGGCAAATTACTCACGGTTGTTGTCGTATTTTTCGATCATTTTCATGATCTTAATGTCATCGGCATCTGCCAAAGCTTTGATCTCGCCGTCATCAAGTCTACCAAGGACTCTCACGTGCCGAGGATTCTTCAGCTTCGGTTTTTCCGCAGGTCTCAAAGCTCCGTTTACAAGGAGAAGTCTCACATGACCGCCTGCTTCAACACCGCCGACTACGATAAACACTCTTTTTCTGTCCCTGCCCACCACGGTTTGAACCACCGTACCGGTGAGTGGAAAATTAAAATCGATTTTCATCCGTCAGATCTTCGTTAACAGAAGCACGCCGTCACCCGTGAGAGCTACGGTATGCTCATAGTGAGCTGAAAGGCTTCCGTCCTTAGTTACAACCGTCCACTTGTCGGGATGCTCTACGACTTCAAAGCCGCCTGCGTTGACCATCGGCTCTACTGCGAAGACCATGCCTCGGCAAAGTCTGACGCCGCGTCCCGCAGTTCCGAAGTTGGGAACGTTGGGATCCTCGTGAAGGTCATGTCCTACGCCGTGACCGACGTATTTTTTGACTACCGAGAAGCCGTTTTCTTCGACGTAAGACTGTATCGCATAACCGATGTCACCCAGTCTTGCGCCTTCCTTGCCTGCCGCTTCGATTCCGCGGTAGAAGGACTCGCGGGTTACGTCGATAAGACGCTGAGCTTCATCTGACACACGGCCTACCGTGAAGGTATTGGCGCTGTCACCGTGGAAGCCGCCGATATACGCTCCAACATCGATCTTAACGATGTCGCCTTCCTTCAGGACACGTGAACCGGGGATACCGTGGATAACCTCGTTATTCACCGAGATACACGCACTGGCGGGGAAACCGCCGTAGCCGAGGAATGAAGGCTTTGCGCCGCACTTTACGATATGGTTGCGAATCTTATCGTCAAGCTGTTTTGTTGTGATACCTTCGCGAACCATTTCCCCGGCGAGTGCTAAAGCCTCGCCGGTGATACGGCCTGCGACCATCATTTTTTTAATCTGATCGGGAGTTTTAATGTTTATCATTTAATCAACCAACATTTGTGAGTAATGCTCAGGCTTCAAGAGCAGCAGCTGTGAGAGCTGTTGTGTCCTCCAGCTTCTCCTGACCGTGAACGATCTTGAGAAGTCCCATCTTCTCATAGAAAGACTTGATGGGCTCTGTCTGCTCGTGATAAATCTTAAGTCTGTTACGAACGGTTTCGGGTTCATCGTCTGCTCTGCGAACGAGAGGTTCGCCGCAGGGGCACATCTCGCCTGCAGGAGAAGGCTTAAACTTTGTATGGAAGGTTGCACCGCATACCTTGCACACACGTCTGCCGGACATTCTGTCCATGATATCCTCATCCTCAACCTCGATGGAGATAACGTCTGTGATCTCAACGCCAAGGTCACGGAGAGCCTCTGCCTGAGGAACAGTGCGAGGGAAACCGTCAAGGATGAATCCGTTTTCGCAATCGGACTTAGCAAGGCGACCCTTGATGATGCCTATTACGACCTCATCGGGAACGAGCTGACCGCTTTCAGTGCAGCTCTTTACCATTGCACCAAGCTCTGAACCGGAAGCGATCTCCTCACGGATGATAGCGCCGGTGGAAATTGCGGGAATACCGTACTTTTCGGAGATGATCTCCGCCTGAGTTCCTTTACCTGCACCGGGAGCGCCGAGCAGGATAAGATTGATCTTTCTCATTAGTTTAATCCTCTTAAATTATTCAAGGAAGCCCTTGTAGTGTCTCATTGTCATCTGACCCTCGATCTCGCGGATTGTTTCAAGAACAACACCTACAACGATGATTACGGAAGAACCACCGAATGCGAGAGCGGAGAGAGCGCCGCCGGAGCAGATATTCACGATAAGGGGGAATACTGCAACAACAGCAAGGAGAAGTGCGCCGATGAATGTGATTCTGGAGAGAACTTTTGAGATATATTCAGCGGTGGGACGACCGGGTCTGATACCGAGGATAGAACCACCCTGATTCTTAATGTTGTTTGCGACTTCAACAGGGTTGAAGGAGATCGCAATGTAGAAGTATGCAAACGC
>JAFXKJ010000071.1 GCA_017531765.1 Clostridia bacterium | reverse complement strand
TAAGGACGTTACCATCCTCACAATCGGTGCTACTCTCTACCGCGCACTTGAGGCTGCAAAGACTCTCGAAAGCGAGTACGGCATCTCCGCTGAGGTTATCGACACACGTTCTATCGTTCCCTTCAACTATGAGAAGGTTATCGAGTCCGTTAAGAAGACAGGTAAGATCGTCATCGTTGGTGACGCTGTTGACCGTAACTCCGTAATGAGAGATATGGCTTCCAACATCACCGAGATGTGCTTCGACTACCTTGATGCACCGCCCGTTGTATTCGGTTCAAGAAACTGGATCACACCCGCATTCGAGCTTGAGAAGTATTACTTCCCTCAGGCAGACGGTATCATCGACGTTATCAGCCAGAAGCTCATGCCCATCAAGGACAGAGTTATCACTTATAACGAGAGCGAGATCGAGCATATCGAAAGAAGCAAGAAGGGTCTGTAATCCCTGAGAGATAAACCAAATAACATAACGCCCGAAACGGTCATCCGTTTCGGGCGTTATGTTTGGTTAATCAAGAGTAATCGTAATCCTGCAGACTCTCATCCAAGCAAAGCTTCAATAACTCCCACCGCATTTTTGGGTTTGATGCCGAGGACTGCCGCAAATTCATCGGCTATTATCCTTTCTGCATTATTCATGATCCTTTCATCCGCCGCATGAAGCTTTTTACCTGATGCTTCAAGCTCTGTTTTTTTGTCGCGAATGGTGCGGACAAGGGATATAAGGTCTCGTCTGTCCTTGGAAACGAGGATTTTCCCGAATACATCGGATCTCTGTTTATCGGAATCTATCCATTCAGTCTTCATTCCCTTAGTCTCGTCTACGATGAGGTACAATTCATCCTTTGACAGAACATATTGCATCTTCGAAGTAAGAGCTTCGTTTTTTATGGGGACAAAAAATGTCATATCACGACCGTCGAGGGGGGTTAAAACATAATACTCCATTTTCTCTCCAAAAAAATCTCTCACAGTAATACCCGAGATTCTGCAAATTCCGTTTATACCGTATTTGATTACGTCTCCGACCTTAAACATTATATCACCTCAATAAAAATAAAAAACGTGTAGTTGCAACCGGACTTACGTTCAGTAAAACAAACTACACGTTACGTGTTAATTATATCACATTTTCCAGAAAAAAGTCAATAATGTTTTTTGAAAAAATCCTTCAACTCTCAAAAAACACTTTCAACAAGCTTTGTTGCCCCTTCGGGAGAATACCGCCAGCTGTCCATGTGCCGTACCTTTGAAAAATCCACGAAATATTTCATCCTCGGCTCATAACTACCCTTTACACTGTCGATCATCACAAGCTTTATCTTCATTCTTTCGGGGATGATGCTCTTTATGTACACAGCGCATACGTCACCGACTTCAACGTCTTCTCGGTATTCCGCAAGCCCTGCAAGATTCGGCGCAAGCTCAACGAAGATCCCGTAGCTTTCGATGGATCTGACTACCCCCGATACAGTTTGCGACGGGGAGAATTCGGCGGCGTTTTCTTCCCACGTGCCAAGAAGCTCGCGACAGCTCATGTATATCCGTCCCGTGTCGCGGTCAATGCTCCTTACAACCGCCATTATCTGCTCTCCGCATCTGAAACGGTCGCGGGGATGGGAGATTCGTGAAACGGATATGGCGTCAACGGTGAGCAGAGATATAATTCCGCAGCCTATGTCAACAAATGCCCCGAAAGGCTCAAGATGTGTAACAAGCGCGGGGATTATGTCACCCGCCCGCAGGCTTTTTATGTAATTTTTCGTACATTCCTCCTGAGCCGCCTTCCGCGAAAGGAGTAATAACACCTCTCCGTGTTCATCTTTGACAATATCGGTGATTTTGAAAGCCGCCGCCTTGCCTACCCGTGTGATCACCGCGATATCCTTTACCTCGTTTCCGTCAGGGCAGTAAGCCGCCTCTTCACGCATGATAATTCCGCGAAAGGCTCCCACAGACACCGTAAGGTCGAGAGTTTCCGGTGCACAGCTTGTTACAATACCTTCAATTATTATGCCGCTGTGCATCGCTCGCTCAAGATGACGCAAATCAGAGGTAAAATAGTCGTTGCTCTCGCTTCCGATCAGTGAGCCTTCCGGCATATAGGTGTAATCCGTCATTTTAGTAATCATTCAAAATCTGCAGCAGATGCCGCTTTCCTCTCTTTCTTTCCTGGTAGTTAATTCTATGACCCGTGAGAGGACGGTATTACATCAAAAACGAAAAATCTCGCAAAATATCTTAAGAAATTACGATTATATTTTGACAAAACGCTGACTTTGTGGTACAATGGATATAATGGAAAAATCTAATTCGGAAGGAGCTTGTTTATGAAAAAGCTTGGTTTTGGACTTATGCGTCTTCCGCAGACAGACGTTGATAATAAGACAGTTGTTGACGAAGCCGCCGTTCTTGAAATGGTGAAGACGTTTTTAGACGGAGGTTTTACATATTTTGATACCGCGTATATGTATCACGGTTATCAGAGTGAAAATGTTGTGGGAAGAACACTTGTGAAGAATTTCCCCCGCGACTCCTACACACTTGCCGATAAGATGCCTATGATGTACGTTAAGCGTGCAGAGGATATGCCCCGCTTCTTTGAAGAACAGCTTCAGAAGTGTCAGGTTGAATATTTTGACTACTATATGCTCCACGACCTTAATATCACAAACTACGACAGTAAGGTTGTACCCTTTAAGGCCTTTGAGTTTATCTCAAAGCTGAAGGAAGAGGGAAAGGTGCGCGAGATCGGCTTCTCCTTCCACGACGGTGTGGAGCTTCTTGACAGAATTTTGACCGACCATCCCGAGGTTGATTTCGTTCAGCTTCAGATCAACTATATCGACTGGGACGACGTTGGTATTCAGTCGCGCCGTTGCTACGAGTGCGCTACACGCCACGGGAAAAAGGTAATAGTTATGGAGCCCGTCAAGGGAGGTACTCTTGCGGACATTCCCGAAGAGGCTGAAAAGATATTCAAGTCTCATTCACCCGATGCGTCCGTTGCTTCTTGGGCGATCAAATTTGCCGCAAGCCTGCCGAACGTATACATGGTGCTCAGCGGTATGTCTAATTTGGATCAGATGCTTGACAACATGAGCTACATGAAGGATTTTACTCCTCTTGACGATGATGAATATGCGGTAATTGACAAAGCACTTACCGTAATAAAAAATGCTATTGAAATTCCCTGTACCGCTTGCGGATATTGCCTTGATGGTTGCCCGAAGAACATCGCAATCAGCAAATATTTTGCACTGTACAATACGGAAGCGCTTCTCGGTTTCCGCGGATTCTCATCTAACGAGGGATACTATTTCTATGCGGCTGAGAATCACGGTAAGGCGTCCGACTGCGTTGGCTGCGGACTTTGTGAGAATATTTGTCCTCAGCATCTGAAGATCAGAGATCATCTGAAGACCGTTGCGGCTTATTTCGAGAAGAACTGACAGCGAAAAACGGAAAGGAAACGATAAAAATGAAACATATTGCAATTTTCGGATTCGGAATCGTTGGCGGAGGACTTCCCGACGTTATCGAGTCCTGCAAGGAAGGCATTAAGAACATCGTAGGAGAGGAGATCAACGTAAAATATATTCTTGATCTTCGTGATTTCCCCGATTCTCCCTATGCCGACAGAGTTGTACACGACATCACTCCCATCATTGAAGACCCCGAGATCGAGGTCGTTGCCGAGACTATGGGCGGTGCTCATCCCGCATTTGAGTTTTCAATTGCCGCGATGGAGCACGGAATCAGCGTTGTAACCTCCAATAAAGAGGTCGTTGCAACCTTCGGCGACAAGCTTCTCGAATGTGCAAGACGTAACAATGTACAGTACCTCTTCGAGGCAAGCGTTGGAGGCGGTATCCCCTGCCTCAGACCCTTTGCAACCTCACTCGCTCAGGAGAAGATCATATCTGTCAGCGGTATTCTCAACGGCACCACAAACTTTATCCTCTCCAAGATGAAGTTTGAAGGACGTGAGTTTGCCGACGTGCTCTCCGAGGCTCAGGCTCTCGGCTATGCGGAGCGCGATCCTTCCGCAGACGTAGACGGTATCGACGCTATGAGAAAGATAATTATTCTCACAGCTCTTGCTACAGGAAAGCTGGTATCTGCCGACAAGGTTTATGCAGAGACTATCAGAAACATCACTCCCGCAGATATCGACGCGGCAAGCCGAATGGGTGCATCCATCAAGCTTATCGGTACCTATAAAGCAGTTGGTGACAAGATGAGTGTGTACGTTTGCCCTCAGATCGTTTATGCAAATAAGGCGCTTGCAAGCGTTAACGACGTTTATAATGCTATCTCCGTGACCTGCGATATTACAGGCGACGTAATGTTCTACGGACGCGGCGCGGGACGTTATCCTACCGCGGGTGCGGTGCTTGCGGATATTACGGCTATTCTTTCAGGTGCCGCAGAGGCAGAGAAGGAGCATGAATTTGTAAAGGCGGACGGTGACGTTCTTCCTTTCGGCGACGTACCCTTCACATACTATATCAGAATAAGCGGAGCTTCTGCCGCGGATTCAATGGAATCTCTTTCACGTGTGTTCGATAAGGTGGAGAAGCTTGACGGCTCAGCTGCCGGTACATCTGAGTTTGTGTGCTCAAGCCTCAGTCTTAACGATCTTAAGAGTCTCAAGGAGAATCTTGACGGTATCGAATCGGTTATCCGCGTGCTTGAATAAGAAAATATCGGACACCGACAAGGCTTTGACGGTGTCCGAAGTTATTTTATCTGACGTAAATGAGGTGGCGAAATGCCAAATAAAGTATTTCTTGAAATTACGAACGTATGCAACCTGAGCTGTTCATTCTGCCACGGCACGAAAAGGGCGGGGCGCTTTATGAGCGTTGAAGAATTTCGCCATGCTGCCGGTGAGGCGAGGGCTTTTGGTGAGTATCTGTACTTTCACCTTATGGGAGAGCCGCTTCTTCACCCTGATCTGGGTGAGTTTCTTGATATTGCATATAAGCTTGGCTTCAAGGTGATCATAACCACCAACGGGACTTTGCTTGATTCATGTCGGGACGTTCTTTTGTCATCTCCTGCGCTTTTTAAGGTGAGTATCTCTTTACATTCATTTGAGGCAAATGACGAAAGCGACGGCTTCGATGAATATCTTGACTCCTGCTTTGCTTTTTGCCGCGATGCCGCCGAAAAGGGCGTGATAGCGGTCATGAGACTTTGGAATCTTGGGGGGCTTGAAAGTAAGAATGACGAGATAATAAGGAAGATGCACGCATTTTTCGACACCGATGGTGCGCAGTGGAAGGAAATATACAGCGGATCTAAGATAAGGGAGAAGGTTTTCCTTGAATGGGGACAGAAATTTGATTGGCCCGACACGGAAGCGGAGTTTTGCGGCGACAGCCACTCCTGCTACGGACTCCGTGATCAGATAGGCATTCTTTCAGACGGAACGGTAGTGCCGTGTTGCCTTGATGCCGACGGCGCGATAGCTTTGGGGAATATATTCGACAAATGTCTAAGCGAAATTCTTGCGTCTCCCCGCGCCATAGCTCTGAAGAAGAGCTTTGAGTGTAAAAAAATCACCGAGCCTCTGTGTCAGCGTTGCGGTTACGCTAAAATGAAAGGCTACAAGGGATAAGTAATATAAAACCCAAGAAGACAGACGAAGCTTTTTCATCTGTCTTCTTTCAAAAGAATCACGGTAAAATTTTTACCGACTTTTCTGCAATAATCAATAACAAACTTTGTTCCTTTGGAACTTCCGTCCCAAAAAGCTAAAACAATATCTGAATAGTCAACGATTTCTCGATTTCTCACAAGAGGAGCATTTTTTCCGTAAAGGGAATATTCCGGCTTGAATTCAATAAGCTTCAGTCCATTATTTTTCGCGTATTCTGCGGCACATAAATCAATACCTTTAGCACCGCCGCTTACTATCTCAGTGCAATTTTGCGGTAGATAGTCAGCAATATTATCTATCGTGGATCCACGTGAACCTATAACTGCAACCTTCATAATATTATACCCGTAATATGACAATGTAAAATTATTATAACATATATGGCCTTTGTTGTCAACATATGTAGTCATAAACCGCGAATAAATACGGTATTATATTAACACAGTATTTTTCGTGTGGAGGGTGTACAAGCTTACCATGTATAAACCTACTCTTGATGCGGTGACCGTGGGAAAGGTAATTGCCGCGTATCGGCAGAAGCAGGGTATTACTCAAGAGGTGCTCAGCGGTCTCTCCGATATAAAGAGAACACATCTCAGCGCAATTGAAAGGGGCGAGCGAAAGCCGACTCTCGAAACCCTTTACCGCATATGTAACGGTCTTGATGTGAGGATGAGTGACCTTGTTCGGAGCATCGAAGAAGAACTTTCCAAAAACTAAAGAAGACAGACGAAGCTTTTTCATCTGTCTTCTTTTTCGGTTTATTTAGGAAGCGTTTTTAGATTTCCGATAGATCAATATCTTCCGATCATCTCGTAAGGAATCTTTGCGAAATCAACGTCGTCGCGGATACGATAGTCACCCACAGAGGGGTTTACAAAGAGGGGATTTTCCTTTGTGGTGTAATTCTTGTTGGTGTCGTCCACACCCACGTACTCTGGTCCTACGCTATTTATATTTACGTCAAATCCCGCGTTGCCGGAGGAATGTGTAAGAGGAGTGTAAATACAGTTGGGACTGCCGATGTCAGCGGGATCGAAGCTTGTGTCGTAGATCTCGGGCCATCTTGCATACCACTCTTCATATCCTTCCTCGTCGGGCTGAGGTTTAGCAGTCATATATCTGTGATAGAATTCTGCAGTATGGATCTGATCTGTCTTACCGTCTGTATAGTAACCGTAAAGACCCATGGAATATCCGATACCGCCGTTGTGGATGAACACGTTGTCATAGATGTAATTGTCACGTCCGCCGTTCTGTATAACGCCTGAACCGTTATTGTAGAATACGTTTCCGTATACGTACTGACCTGCGGTATTGTTGTCAAGGTAGATCGCGTAAACGGGTATATTCTTGAAGATGTTATAACGGATGGTATTATCACGGTAAGTGATAGCATTCCACGTGTATACCGCACCGTAGTCCTGAGTCTTGGTCATCAGCTCGTCAAATACGTTGTATTCGATCTTTGTATCGATACAGCAGTTGAGACGGATACCGCCGTGACCTCCCTCGTAGAAGTAGTTGTGGGAAATCTCAGTACCAACGTCGTTGGTGATGGAGATAGAACTTGAGAAGTATTCGGGAAGGGTGAAGTCGTGGAAATAGTTGTTGGTAATTACGTTGTTGCCGTAAACAAGATTACGCTTATTGTCTGTGAGAGTGTAATCATCACGACCCATCTGCGAGTAGTGGTAGATACAGTGGTCAACGCAGTTGTAGAACTCGCTGTTCTTTACGGTGAGGCTTGTAACGTAAGCGGGGAAGTGAACTGCCGCAAAGCCTGCAACGTTACCGATTTTGCACATATCAAGGGTAAAGTGGTCTGCGTTAACAACAAAAGCACTGTCTAACGTACCGTTGAATTCAAAGCCTACGAAGCTGAGGTACTCGGCGTTTTCGTTAACGGTAACATAAGTGCCGCCCTGACCGATGGCGTAATCGCCGCTTGCCAGATATACGTAAAGAGTTGAAGTGGAGTTGTCAAACCAGTATTCACCGGACATATCCATGAACTCGGGGAGATTGCTGAAGTAGATAAGGTCGTCGGTTCTGCCCTCGAACATGAGGGGATACTCGTCAAGAGTAAAGCCCGATATGGGGTCAAACTCATAGTTATCGAAGTCAAAGGTGAGGACGTCGGTTTCAGCATCGTAGCACTTAACGGGGAAGTAGTCGAAGATATAACCCGCACGGAGATAACCGCTGACCTTCATTCCCTCAACGGTCCTCAGCTTCTCAACGACACCGGGGAGCGCGATCTGGAGCTTAATACTCCAATGATCGTCCTCAGTTGTGGTCATGTTGGTGTAGTAGATACCGTTAGGCTGTCTTGCCTCAATGGGGAAGCCGTTCTCGGAGAAGAGACGGGTCTTAAACTCGAACGTATCAACCTTACCTGAGAGATCAGCCTTGTAAATGTAGGGACGTGATGTTTCGGGGAAGGGATTTGTGTCACTGTCATCGATGAGAGTGAATTCGCTTTCCTTTATAACAACGCCGTTCTGGAAGATAACCTCGCCGTTACCGTACTTGCAGTACTTGATGGGTACAGACTCGCTTCCGCTGTCCTCTTCGGTGAAGGTCACGTTGTCAAGATACCCGTAGTTACCTGCCTTGAATGCAACGGTGATCTCGTCTGTTGCACTCTTCTTCAGCTCGCGCACCTTAAGACGCGCTGCGTCAAAGGTTGCGAGAGGTTTGTCGAGCGTTCCGGGGTTTGAGTCATTACCGTCTACCGCAACGTAAAGGTCGGCATCCTCTACCAGGGGATAGGGCTGCTCTGTATAAGTTGACATTACCTGAGGCTCGGCGTAGACAAGCTCATAATCAAACTCGAT
>JAFXKJ010000070.1 GCA_017531765.1 Clostridia bacterium | reverse complement strand
TTTCGATATAATTGACTGTAGGCATACCTGCTCCTCCGATAAAGTTTTGTCTAGTCAACTTTATTTTATCAGATTTTTGCAGATATGCCTATCTTTTTTTGATATCTGTCAGGAGCTACCCCAACTTTTATTATAGAACCGGAAATTTTCGGGTGACCGAAAATTTCCTCATTTTCTAATTATTTAGTATTTATACTTTAATACTATCAACCTTTACTCATTGCGTAAGTTTCGAAGGCAGATACAATAGTATCGTTGATCTTACCTGTATCAATATACTTGGTCGGGTCAACCTTTTCGAATGAAGTCAATGCAAATTCCTGAAGAACAGCTACATTAGCATCCTTAGCGCCATTGAAATATTCACTCTTAACCCTACCGAGAATGCCGTCAACGGAATCGTTTTCAGGAGTTTCTAAATCGAACGTAGCCTCCTCGATCAGTTTATATACCTCAGTAGACTTCTTCTGAAGAGCTGTAAGATTCTTCTGGCTGATCTCGTCGGGAGTTTTTGATTCATACCATTCATCAAATGTAAATCCGATGAAGGGGTTGCAAGACGAATCAAGGTTCTGCTCTTTAGCATAATTCCAGAATGACTTAGGAACACCTGCTTCGGGATATGTAAGGTACACGTTACCGGTATCGGTAAGATTCATCTTGTAATCATCACTGAGAACCTTGAGGACATCGTTACCCTCAGCATCCTTCTCAGTGCTCCAGTGAACACCGTTGATACCGTACTGAAGAATCGTTCTGAATTCTTCATTTGTGTTAAGCATTGTAATAACTTCAACTGCTCTTGACGCATCCTTTGTATAGCTGCTTACACAGAATACAGAACCGTCAACAGTATCGGAACCGAATACATCGTCTGTATCAGCAAGGGGCACTGCGTGAATATTCATATAATAATCTTCGCCGTACACTTCCTTGAGTTCAGCGCCGCCTTCGACAACACCTACAGCAAACTTTTCACCTTCATCGATAACGCCGTCACCTACCATGCCTTCAACGCTCTGAAGACGTCTCATGAGACCGTAAATATTACCGTAGGTTACTTCGCCGCTACCTGCTTCGGTAACAATACTGAACTTAACATCCTTACTGTTGAAGCTGATACCGCTGCCGATGGAAGTTGCTACTATAGACCAGTTATCATATGACCATGCAGTATGATCATTCTTATCTTTATTTGCAGAACCGATGTAAATCATGTTGGGAGCTTCGCAAGTACCGAGGAGAGGAGTAACGTTTTCAAGTATAGCCGCCTCGTTTTCGTCCTTATCCTCTGCATTGATTCGTGTATACACGTCCTTGATAAAGCTTTCGCACTTAATAATATCGGTAAGCTCATCACCACTGTAGTTATAGAGATCAGCAAGCTCTTTGTTTACAAGAAGATACTCATAATCATCGAGGGCATGATTGTTGGGAACACAGTAAAGAGAACCGTCATACTTGGCTACATCAAAGAATGTGGGATAAATGTAGTTATACATACTTGCGCCTACTGTTGACATTTCTTCGTCAATGGAAACAATAAGCTCATCTTCGATATAATTGAGGTAATTCTCATAACCCTTTACAAGGAAAATATCAAGCTGATCGTCAGCAACCTCGGGGTAAACGGTTACCTTCTGACCGTACTCGTCGATCTTTGTATAAGCCTCATTCTTGGATTTGTCGACGTTATCATTTACAACAGAATCGCGTTCACTGGGAAGGAGACAATTTTTTACATCCTTTATAAGCTGTTTGTGCGCTTTGTCAGCAGCCTTCTGAGCATCTTCTCTTGTCTTTTTTACCTGCTTAATGTGCGCATCGAGCTTCTCGTCATACTCATCCTCAGGGATAAGGTTAAGTTCGATATTTGTATCGTACTTTGCAGCGAGAAGTGAGTTAAGTGCCGCCTCAACCTGGTCTATAGACTTCTGTGAAGTTTCAGAACTTGTGGGAAGCCAAAGGGAAAGAGTCATGGGCTTGCGTGTTGCCTCCGCAGCATCAGCACCTTCTACGGCGTCATCATCCGATCCGCAGGCGGTCAGAATCGGAGAAACAAACATAAGCAAACACAGGAACAAACTTAATAATTTCTTACTCATTATAGGAATCCTCCTCAAACTTGATATACTTTGAGTAAATAAGTAGTAATCATACAGTTATTATACACCCGACAGATTTTTTTGTCAAGTGATTTTAGTATAAACCATCACAATTATAATGCAAAATCGTTAAATATTTTATGAACGTCTCGCACCTGTTTGTTAGAATAAACAAAGATTTGCTGTTTTTTTGTGAGATATCAACAAAGCAATTTTGTATCAGTTCAGATAGTCCTTCAGACGCTTTGATCTACTGGGATGACGAAGTTTTCGGAGAGCTTTTGCTTCTATCTGACGAATTCTCTCTCTTGTAATATCAAACTCAGCTCCAACCTCTTCAAGAGTTCTTGCTCTTCCGTCTGTAAGGCCGAATCTAAGCTTCAAAACAAGCTCTTCTCTTGGAGTCAGCGTAGCAAGCACGCTGTTAAGCTGTTCTCTCATAAGCTGATAAGATGCGGCATCTGCAGGAGCAAGAGTGTCAACGTCCGGAATAAAATCGCCGAGATGGCTGTCATCTTCCTCTCCGATGGGTGTCTCAAGGGATATTGGCTCCTGTGCGATTTTCAGTATCTCATTGACTTTATCGGCATCCATATTCACCTGGGCTGAAAGCTCATCAATTGTGGGATCTCTGCCAAGGTCCTGAGTAAGCTGTCTTGATGCTCTTGTTACTCTATGTATGGTTTCCACCATATGAACAGGAATTCGTATCGTCCTTGCCTGATCGGCTATTGATCTTGTAATAGCCTGACGGATCCACCAAGTAGCATAAGTAGAGAACTTAAAACCCTTTGTATAGTCAAATTTATCAACTGCCTTCATAAGGCCGAGGTTTCCTTCCTGAATCAGATCAAGGAAATACAGTCCTTTACCCACGTATCTTTTAGCTATACTTACAACAAGTCTCAGATTTGCTTCAACGAGGATCTTTTTCGCCTCCTCATCGCCTTCAAGAAGTCTCTGTGCAAGCTCAACTTCTTTCTCTGATGACAGCAGCGGAACTCTTCCGATATCCTTCAGATACATTCGGACGGGGTCATCCACAGCAAGGCCTTCATTTGAGAGAAGAGCCTCCATATCCTCAGCGGAGGATTTTACAATTATGTCGTCTTCAACCTCTTCAAACTCTTCGGGAATACCGAAATCATCTTCTGACTTCGGTATATTCTCAAGCTCTAAATCCGAATCAAAATCTGATGAATCCGCAGATTTAACTCCGTTATAAATCTCTTCAAGATTTAAGTTTTCATTTTCGGAAATGTCTAAGTTACTGTTTGTCATAAAACATATACCTTTCTATGCGATATCTATTTTTTATTAAGTTATGACGCTCATAACACCGATTCTGATATCACTCAAAAGATTAACTATATGTGAAAGAACATCAATTGTCGCTTAAGAACCCTCTGAGAACCTTGGACCTGCTCTGATGGCGCAGCTTGCGAAGAGCCTTCGCCTCGATCTGTCTGATTCTCTCACGGGTTATATTAAATTCGCTGCCCACCTCTTCAAGAGTACGGGGTCTGCCGTCATCAAATCCGAATCTTAATTTGATGACCATCTCCTCTCGGGGAGACAGTGTGTGAAGAACCTTATCAAGCTGCTCCTTGAGAAGCTGGAAAGATACCGCTTCCGATGGGGTGGGAGAAGATACGTCTTCGATGAAATCCGCAAGGTGAGTATCCTCTTCTTCACCAACGGGTGTTTCAAGAGAAACAGGCTCCTGAGCAGTTTTGATAATTTCACGGACCTTATCGGGGTTCAGTTTAAGACCTTCTGAAATCTCCTCAATAGTAGGCTCACGACCAAGCTCCTGAAGAAGCTGACGCGACATTCTTGAGACTCTGTGAATAGTCTCTACCATGTGAACGGGAATTCTGATGGTCCTTGCCTGATCGGCAATAGCTCTGGTTATGGACTGTCTGATCCACCATGTAGCATAAGTGGAGAACTTAAAGCCTCTTGTACAATCAAATTTGTCAACAGCCTTCATGAGACCGAGATTTCCTTCCTGAATGAGATCAAGGAAGAAAATACCCTTACCCACGTAACGTTTTGCAATACTAACAACCAATCTGAGGTTTGCCTCAACCAATTCATTTTTGGCTTTTTCGTCCCCTTCGGCAATTCTTTCAGAAAGATACTGTTCTCTTTCCTGATTCAGAAGAGGTATTCGTCCGATGTCCTTGAGATACATTCTTACAGGGTCGTCGAAGGCTACACCCTCTTCTGCAAGAACTTTTTCAATATCCCCGTTATTCAGGTCATCAACAGGAACTTCAGATTCGATCTCATTATAATTGATCTCAATTCCGTTACCCTCAATAAGCTCACAAAGATGATCGAACTGATCGTTATCAAATCCGCTTCTTTCAGCGAGCTGAAGGATATCGCTCTCGGTTACGCTCCCTTTTTCCTTAACACTCTCTAAAAGCTGTTCAACGTTATTATTTTTCTGTTCAGTACTCATAATGCTCCATTTCCAAAAGAATTTTCATAGTGAATTTTATTTACCTTGCCGTTTTGCTGATATTATATCCTCAAGGCTTACGGCGCTTGTTTTGCTGATTTCCCGCCGGAGATACTCCCCACAGGTGACATAAGCTCCCGAATCATTGGAAAACGCACGTCTGGCATGATACATACTCATGGCACGTGACACCTCGTCATGATTGAAGGTTGAAGAAAGAGAGCCGGTAGAAAAACCATCCGCTTCGTGTTCGCTTTTGATAAACCGAAAGAGGCGTTTGCCGAGGTCGGTAAAGAAATCCTCATCCGCCAAAGGCTTGTCCTTTACGTCAAGTGAGATATATTCCGGGTGGTTCATGAGAATACCCAGAACATCCTCTTCAATGCGAGCCGTTTTGGGACGTTTGGCATAATCGGGATTCACTCTGTCCGAGATACCCGTAGTCATTCTGATAAGCTCCTCTGAATGCTGTTTTTTCTCGGCATTATTTCGTTTTCTTATTGCCGCTTCCACGTCATAACGGATACTTTTCGTGTCAAGCTCAAGGAAAGCTGCAGTTTTTGAAATATAGATATCTCTTTCAACCTTTGAGTAGACCTTGGCTATCTCGGAGATGATCTCGTGCGCCGCCTTGATCTTATCATCGGGATTTTTCATGTTATATTTTGCGCAGGTAGTCTCAATTATATAATCAAAACGTGACCTGCCTTCATCAAGAAGTTTTTTGAATTCTTCCCTTCCGAATTTTTTAATAAATTCATCAGGGTCCTTCGCACCCTTCATCACAAGGATTCTTGAATCAACACCCGCTTCGGTCAAAAAACCGATTGCTCTGTCGGAGGCTTTCCTGCCTGCCTCATCACCGTCATATGCCAAAATAACCTTTGAGACGTAACGTTTGATGATCCTTGCGTGTTCAGATGTTATGGCAGTACCGAGGGTCGCAACGGCATTTGTAAAGCCCGCCGCATGGAGCGCTATAACGTCCATATACCCTTCGCAAATAATGAAGGTGTCTTCTCCCGAATTTCTTGCATAATTGAGAGCAAAAAGATTTTTACTCTTTTTGAACGCGGGAGTATCGGAAGAGTTAAGATATTTCGGTTTTGAATCGTCAAGGACACGTCCTCCGAATGCTACGATATTTCCCGACACGTCGATTATTGGGAAAATGACTCTTCCGCGGAATGAATCATATACGCTTTTGTCACCTTTATTGCAGAGATTTCCAGCAATCATCTCTTCATAGGTATAGCCGAGGGAGGAAAGATGATTTCTCAGACCATTCCACCCTGTGGGAGCATATCCAAGTCCGAAATGCTTGACGGCACTGCTGCTCAGCGCTCTGTTTCCAATCAGATACTGTCTTGCGGGAGCACCGATATTTTCGTCAAAGAGCATACTTCTGAAATATTTTGCCGCGTCCACGTTCATTTTCAGAATTCTTGCTCTGCCCGGACCTTCGTGTGCATTCTCGGAAAGATCGGGCAATGTTATTCCCGCGCGCTTTGCAAGGAATTCAACGGCGGAAACGTAATCCATGTTTTCCTGGCGCATTATAAAATTTATAACATCGCCGCCTGCTCCGCATCCGAAGCAATAGTAGCTCTGAGTATCCTTATATACCACAAAAGACGGCGTTTTTTCACTGTGAAAAGGACAAAGACCTTTAAGATTTGTCCCCGCACGTTTTATAGTTATATAAGAGCCTATAACATCTTCAATGTCACAGCGGTAACGGATGTCTTCAATTACGCTGTTCGGTATTCTCAATTCCGCACCGCCTTTCAGAGTATTTTTCTATAATCAAACCTCGCCCGGGGGATGCCAAACGCTGGGAATGAATATTTCTTTATACAAATTTATTGCATATCTGTCTGTCATGCTGGAGATAAAATCGCAAACGCATCTTCCAACCGGTTCATTTTCAAGATTCGCTTTATAAATACCCGGCATCTTTTCGGGATTCTTTTCAAAATATCTGAAAAGGTCCCCGAGAAGGACCATTGCTTTCTCTTCTTCTTTTTTTGCCGCCGAATCGAGATATACATTTTTGAAAAGGAAGGCTCTGAGTTCATCAGTAGCCTCGGCAACCGTTTCGGTCATTTTTATCCTGTCGGAATCTCTGCTTCCTTCAATTACAGCCGTTACCATGGTGTTGATCCTGATACCGTGAGAGTTTCCGAGAACATCACTCAAATGGCGAGGTATATCGTCAAGAGTCAGAATTCCCGCACGGCAGGCATCGTCTATATCATGATTAATATAGGCTATCCTATCGGCAAAGCGCATTATCGCGCCTTCAAGGGTTGCGGCGGTATTATCGCCTGTATGATTGACAATAGCATCCTTGACTTCCCAGGTAAGATTAAGGCCGCGGCCGTTATTCTCAAGCTTTTCAACCACACGGAGACTCTGTTTGTAATGGGTAAAATCCGCAGAATAACACTGCTGCATCATTCTCTCCCCTGCGTGACCGAATGGCGTGTGTCCAAGGTCGTGTCCCAGTGCGCCCGCTTCACAAAGGTCTTCGTTAAGAAGAAGCGCACGGGCGATGATCCTTGCTATCTGCGCTACCTCAAGGGTATGGGTGAGGCGTGTTCTGTAATGCTCACCTGCAGGACAAAGAAAGACCTGTGTTTTGTTTGTCAGACGTCTGAAGGATTTCGAGTGAATTATTCTGTCGCGGTCACGTTGAAATTCAGTACGGTTACTGCAAGGTGTGCAGGGAATTTCTCTGCCGCGGGTATTTTTGGTAAGAAATGCTCTCGGTGACAGAGTCGCTTCCTCTCGCTCATAAAAAACATCACGGAGAGTTTTTGAAGAACCGAGCATACTTCCTCCTTTTGAATCCAATCATAAATTCTGAAAGCCAAGAGTCAAAATTCACAAAATCACATATAATATACGCAGAAAATACTTTTTTTACTTTTTTATTACAGGGGGCGGAGACGTTCCTCAATGCAAATCACCTCAAATTTGCCTTTTCCTTGGGTGATGTCTCTGAGTTGAGCCTCGATTCTGTCCGCCATACCTTCGGGGATTGCAACGGTGAGGGTAACGAATTCGCCGAAGTCGGTATCTTCTTCCGCAATTCCCTCGTTTTTAAGAAAGAAAGTAAGCTTTTGGTATTCTGAGTATCCCACCTCCATCATGGCAACGGTAAAATTCTCATATACCGCAAAGCCTGAAGCATCAATTGCCGCACGAGCCGCCGCCGCATATGTTCTTGCGAGTCCCGCAGTGCCGAGAAGAGTGCCTCCGAAATATCGTGTCACGACAACGCACATATCGGTGGCACCGCAGGTCTTAAGGGCATTCAGCGTTGGGTAGCCCGAGCTTCCCTGAGGTTCACCGTCGTCACTGCATCGCGCCACAGCTCCCCCGTTCAGGTAATAAGCGTAAACATTATGAGTGGCATCGGCATAAGTCGCTTTCATTTCGTTTACAAAAGCCTGTGCCTCTTCTTCGTTTTTCACAGGAACGGCGTGTCCGATAAAACGGGATTTCTTTTCAATTATCTCAGCGTCGGCACGCCTGTAGAGCGTGACTTTACCTTTTACGTTCTCAAGCGACATTTACTGTTCCTCCGAAACGTATTTCTGATATTTTCCGTAAAGCTTATCGTCCACCGTAGCGGTTACGCTGATACCCGACGGGGTATATTCAACTTCAACGTTTTCGGCGTTATTATAAAAATCGTTAACGATGCCGCCTGCGGACATGGGGAGCTTAAAGTTTACGCGGCGCTTACCTTCTCCGAGCATTTTTTCAAGCTTTGTGATCATTTCATCAACGCCTGCGCCCGTTTTAGCGGAAATTGCCGCATACTCGGTGTCAGCATTTGACTTAAGTCTGCCTAAAAGCTCCTCGTCGCTGACTGCATCACATTTGTTCATTACGTAAAGCTTCGGTTTATCAGCCGCGCCGAGGTCGGAGAGAAGCTCTTCGGTTACCTTCAGATGGGAAGCAAATTCAGGGTCGGAAGCATCGATTATTATCATGAGCAGGTCGGAATACACAGCCTCTTCGAGAGTGGAACGGAACGCCTTGATCAGATGGTGTGGGAGATTTCTGATAAATCCTACGGTATCGGTGAGAAGAATATCCATACCTCCGGGGAGAGTGTATTTTCTTGTTGTGGTGTCAAGAGTTGCAAAAAGCTTATCTTCCGCAAGGATGCCCGCTTCGGTAAGTCTGTTAAGGAGAGTGGATTTTCCCGCATTGGTATATCCGACGATGGCGCACCTTTTTACACCGCTTCTCTCTCTTGAATGTCTGATGACCTCGCGAGAACGTGCAACGTCCTCAAGCTCACGTTCAAGGGCGGTAATTCTAGCTCTGATACGGCGTCGGTCAAGCTCAAGCTTGGTTTCACCCGGTCCTCTTGAGCCGATGGAGCCCGATGCCGCGCCTCCGAGACGGGACATCTCCCTACCGTGACCCACAAGACGGGGAGCCGTATATTTAAGCTGTGCAAGCTCAACCTGAAGAACACCTTCGGCGCTTCGTGCATGAGCGGCGAAGATATCGAGAATGAGCATACTGCGGTCGATGACCTGAGCATCACAGTCGATCTCGTCTTCAACCGCCTTGATCTGAGAGGGTGACATTTCGCAGTCAAAGACAACAAGCTCAACGTCATTGTTTTTGCATATCTCGGCAAGCTCATCACACTTTCCGCTGCCGATAACCGTTCTGTGATCGGGTGCCTCTCTGACCTGTGTAAGGATCGCAACACATTCCCCACCCGCGGTCTCAAGCAGTCTCTCAAGCTCTTCGAGACTTACCTTTGCTTCTCTTTCGTCACTTGATCTGTAAACAGAGCAAAGAACGGATTTTCTTACCTTATTCATTGAGATGTCATTCATTATGAAGTTCACTCCTTTGTTTTATAAATTAATGCACATAAGAGAAAAAGCCGGACAGGATGCCAAATCTGCAAAGATCGCATACCTGTCCGACAAATTTACGGACTAAATTACTTTCCGCTTCTCTCAAGACGCTTCTTGAACTTGTCAACGCGACCACCAACGTCAACAAACTTCT
>JAFXKJ010000069.1 GCA_017531765.1 Clostridia bacterium | reverse complement strand
GTATACGGCACGATTCCCTGCTATGGAGGGGTCTATATTCACGGTATACCATTTCCTGAATTTTCGTTTTCGATTCCCGCTTCCGAAAGCTTTACCGTAACTCCCTTGTATCAGGGACACGTAGATTTCAGTTTCTACGGTCTCAGCATTGAAGGCTACGGCATTGAGAAGATCACCTACGAGGGAAACACCGTAACCGTCTACGGAAGACGTGCCGCTATTCGTAAATCTAACGTAGATAAAACCAATTATACCATCGTTTTTGCTGACAATTAACAAAATTTAAAAATCTTATATTTTCCTGTTGTATTTCGGCGCAGTATGTGTTATACTGTATAAGGTGTGAATAACACTATATCTTATCAAGAGCGGCGGAGGGACTGGCCCCATGAAGCCCGGCAACCTATCACTTGTGACAAGGTGCTAATTCCCGATAGATGAGACATTTACCACAGGATTTTTGCGGTTCTCTGTCTTGTCGCGGAGAACCGCTTTTGATTTTCATAAATTTGTAAATAAAGAAAAAGGAGATATAAATATGAAGAAGCTTTTTACATCAGAATCAGTAACCGAAGGACATCCCGATAAAATTTGCGACCAGATTTCCGACAGGATTCTTGATGCTATTCTTGAAAAAGACCCTATGGCTCGCGTTGCCTGCGAGACAGCTTGCACAACGGGTCTCGTTTCCGTAATGGGTGAGATCACTACCACCGCTATTGTTGACTATCAGCAGATCGTAAGAGATACCGTTATCGGTATCGGCTACGACAGAGCAAAGTACGGCTTTGACGGTCACACCTGTGCCGTTCTCTCCTCCATCCACGAGCAGTCCCCCGACATTGCCCTCGGCGTTGACAAGTCCAGCGAGGCTAAGTCCGGCGAGGACACTGACGGTCTCGACACAGGTGCGGGCGACCAGGGTATCATGTTCGGCTTCGCTTGCGACGAAACTCCCGAGCTTATGCCCCTGCCCATTTCCCTTGCTCATAAGATGGCAAAGAAGCTCACCGAGGTGAGAAAGAACGGTACACTTCCCTATCTCAGACCCGACGGTAAGACTCAGGTTACCGTAGAGTACGAAGGCGACACTCCCGTTCGTCTTGATGCCATCGTTGTTTCCTCTCAACACGATGAGAAGATCGCCCTCGAACAGATCAGAGCTGACATCATAGAGCACGTGATATGCGCTACTGTTCCCGCAGGCCTCATGGACGACGAAACTAAGATCTACGTTAACCCCACAGGTCGTTTCGTCGTAGGCGGTCCCATGGGTGATAGCGGTCTTACAGGCCGTAAGATCATCGTTGACACCTACGGCGGATACTCCCGTCACGGCGGCGGTGCTTTCTCAGGTAAGGACCCCACAAAGGTTGACCGTTCCGCTTGCTACCTCTGCCGATACCTTGCAAAGAACGTAGTTGCCGCAGGTCTCGCTAAGAAGTGCGAGGTTCAGCTGGCTTACGCCATCGGTGTTGCACGTCCCATGTCCGTTATGACCGACACATTCGGTTCTGCCCGCGCCGGTATCACAAACGAGGCAATCTCAGAAGCTCTTTGCCGTCTCGTTGATATGCGTCCCGCCGCTATCATCAAGAATTTTGATCTCCGCCGTCCTATCTACGGTAATCTCGCCTCTTACGGTCACATGGGCCGTGAGGAGCTTGATACTCCCTGGGAAAAGGTAGACATCGCAGACGAGCTCAGAAAGATGTTCTGATAAAGTGTAATATTTTCTGCCCTTGGATGGTCCGAGGGCAGATTTTTTTGTACTCTGCCGATTCTTATTGAAAACAAGATGCTTTTATGCTATACTTAATGTAATAATGATTCCATGGGATCGGAAATACTATGCGTTCAAATAAACTTGACTTTGCCACTCTCACAACACCTTTTGAAAAGGATCACGCCCCCTACGCGCCGTATTCAATGTACCCTCGTCCGCTGATGGTGCGGGAGAGTTATCTATCTCTCAACGGCTCGTGGGATTTTACGGTAATAAACGGTTCGGCACATAAGTTCGAGGGGAAGATCACCGTGCCCTTCCCTCCCGAAAGCAAGCTGTCGGGAGTTTTGAGAAGTATCCAAAGAAATGACGTAATGGTGTACTCACGCAGTTTCACCATTCCCGATAATTTCAATAAAGGCAGTATTTTGCTTCACCTCGATGCGGTTGATCAAACGTTCGTGCTTAAGATAAACGGAAATACTGCCGGAACGGGAGCTTTGCCTTACCTTCCCCATACCTTTGATATAACCGCCCTGATACGTGACGGTGACAATGAGATTACAGTTTCCGTCATCGATAATATGGACACAGATTATCCCTACGGAAAGCAGACCGCAAAGCGAGGCGGTATGTGGTACACAAAGATCAGCGGCATCTGGCAAAGTGTGTGGCTTGAAAGCGTTCCGGAAAAATATATTGAAAAGTTATTGATTTCCGCCGATACCGAGAAAGTTAAGCTTTCGGTCGTGGGCGGTGAAGAGGCTAAAACTCTGTCTGTGGCAACTCCCTACGGAGTGGAGGAATACTCTTTTTTGGGTGACGGCTTTGAGTTTTCACCGAAAAATCCGCGGCTTTGGTCACCCGAGGATCCCAACCTATATTATTTCACCTTAAAGTGCGGTGAGGACGAGGTAAAATCCTATTTCGCCATGCGTACCTGCGGAATTACCGAGAAAAACGGTATGTCCCTTCTCGCTCTTAACGGAAAGCCGTATTATCTCCACGGGGTACTTGACCAAGGCTACTTCAGCGACGGAATTTTTCTTCCCGCAACTCCCGAGGGATTTCTGAATGATATTCTGAAAATGAAAGCCTGCGGATTTAATATGCTCCGTAAGCACATCAAGCTTGAGCCTCAGCTTTTCTATTATTACTGCGACAAACACGGTATGATCGTCTGTCAGGACTTGATAAACAGCGGCAAATACAGTTTTCTCATTGATACGGCCCTGCCTACGGTGGGTCCGAGACACGGGATCTCCCACAGAGCTTCAGAGAAAAGTCGGAAATTGTTTTTTGAGGTCAGCGACGGAATCGTTGAAAGGTTAAGATGCCATCCGTCGGTTTGTTACTACACCGTTTTCAACGAAGGATGGGGACAGTTTGATGCGGGCGGCTGCTACAAGCATTTCAAAGCACTTGACAGCACCCGTGTGTGGGACACTACATCGGGTTGGTTTAAGACAAAACACACCGATGTGGAAAGCGATCACGTTTACTTTAAGAAAATTAAGCTAAAAAACGTAAAGGGGCGTCCCATGGTGCTATCCGAATTTGGCGGATACTCGTGCAGGATCGACGGTCACACATTCAATCTCACGAAAAACTACGGATACCGCATCTGCAAAACTGCACATGATTTCGAAAGGGACCTCACTGCCTTATACGAAAATGAGATAATTCCCCACGCTAAAGAGGGACTTTGCTGTTCGGTTCTGACTCAGCTAAGTGATGTGGAGGACGAAACAAACGGACTGCTCACATATGACAGGCAAGTTCTTAAAATTTCTCCCAAAAGGATGCGTAAAATTTCCGACGAGGTTTTCTCTGCTTTCTGCGGCAGCTTTGGAGGTGACAAGTGAATTACGGTAAAGTGGAAAAAGCGATTTTTCTGAATCGTCCCAACAGATTTATTGCAGAAGTGCTGTTATGCGGAGTCATGGAAACGGTGCACGTAAAAAACACTGGCAGATGCCGCGAACTTCTCGTTAAGGGTGCCACCGTTTATCTTGAAAAGTCGACAAATCCCGCAAGAAAAACGAAATACGACCTCATCGCCGTGGAAAAAGGGGAGCTTCTCATAAATATCGACTCTCAAATTCCAAACGCAGTGTGTCTTGAATGGCTGAAAGCTTCGAATGTCTTCTCGGAAAACGCCGAATACCGCAGAGAGGTGACTTACGGCAGTTCAAGATTTGATATATTCGTACGTGATGGGGAAAGACGTGCCTTCATTGAGGTAAAGGGTGTCACTCTCGAAACAGACGGTGTGGTCATGTTTCCCGATGCTCCGACTTTGCGTGGGACAAAGCATCTCATGGAGCTTGTGAAAGCTGTCTCCGACGGCTACGAAGCTTACGTGGTGTTTATCGTACAAATGAAGGGTCCCACGGAGTTCAGAGTCAATGACCTGACCGACCCGAATTTCGGACGTTCCTTGAGACACGCCGCGGACGCGGGAGTAAAGTTCATGGCAATAGACTGCAAAGTTACAGAAAACACGATACAGGCAGAAAATGAAATTAAAATCAATATATAAATAGAATGGAGAAACAAAATGAACATTCAGGATAAAATCAAGGCTTTGAGAGAGCTTCAATCACGTATGAGTGCATACGAACACGCCATGTCGCTGATTTACTACGACGGTGCTACGACCGCGCCTAAAGGCACTGCGGAAAACAGAGGTCATGCTCTCGCTATCCTCAGCGAGGAAACTTATAAAATGGCCACGGGAGGGGAAACTGTCCGTCTTCTTGAAGAACTTGATGCGGTGCGTGATACACTCAGCGACGAAGACTCACGTATGGTTTACCTTATGTACAAGGATATAAAGGAGCTTAAAAAGATTCCCCTCGAAGAATACGTAGCATATCAGGAGCTTCTCGTTCGCGCTGACGACGTGTGGCACAGAGCGAAGGAATCAAGTGATTTTGAGTCGTTCCGTCCCGTGCTTGAGGAAATCTTCGCCGCAGAAAAGCGTTTTGCCGCTTACTGCGCTCCCGAAAAGAAGCCTTACGACTACTGTCTCGATAAGTACGAACCGGGACTGACAACAGAAAAATGCGATGAGTTTTTCTCCGCACTTAAAGAGCGCATTGTTCCTCTTATTGCGAAAATCGCCGAAAAAGAGCAGATCGACGACACGTGTATTCACGGTAAATTCGATCTTGGTGCTCAGAGGGACTTCTCGCTGAAGCTGATGAAGCATATGGGTATCGACCTTGAGTGCTGCGGTCTCGGTGAAACGGAGCATCCCTTCACTACCTCCATCGGCTCTCACCGCGACGTGAGGATTACAACAAACTACAGCGAAGATGATTTTACTTCCTCTATGTACAGTGTTATCCACGAAGGCGGTCATGCTCTCTACGACATGAATTCCAAGGACAGCTACGCTTACACAGTCCTTGACGGCGGTATTTCTATGGGAATCCACGAAAGTCAGAGCCGTTTTTACGAAAATCTCCTTGGAAGAAGCAGAAAGTATATCGAGAGCATTTTCCCCATTATCAGAGAATGCTTCCCCGAAGAGACAGTAAATACCACCCCCGAGAATCTCTATCGTGCGGTAAACCGTGTCTCTCCTTCACTGATCCGTGTTGAAGCCGACGAGGTCACATATTGCCTGCACGTCATGGTACGCTATGAGCTTGAAAAACGCATTATGTCAGGAGAGCTTGAAGTCAAAGACCTTCCCATAGAGTGGAACAGACTTTACAAGGAATACCTCGGTGTTGACGTGCCCGATGACCGTCGCGGTGTACTTCAGGACAGCCACTGGTCGGGAGGCGGCATCGGCTACTTCCCCTCATATGCTCTCGGAAGCGCGTATGGGGCGCATATCCTCAGTAAGATGAAAAATGACATTGACGTTGACACCTGTCTTGCAAACGGTGACTTTGCTGCCATCAACAATTGGAACCGCGAGAAGATATGGAGTCACGGCAGAATGCTTCCTCCCGACAAGCTTCTCACAAGTGTCCTCGGAGAAGAGTTCGACCCGAAATACTACCTCGACTACCTTGAAGAAAAATATTCAGAGCTTTACGGACTTAACTGAATTCGGAGGCAGTAATGAAATTCGATTTTGAATCCATAATGGACCGCCGCGGAATGGATGCTATAGCTGTGGACGGTCTCGGTCACGGCTTTGCTCCCTCTCTTCCCCGAGAAGGCTTTGATGCCATCCCCATGTGGGTGGCGGACATGAATTTCCCTACAGCTCCCTCGGTTTGCCGTGAGATGGAAAAGCGCATTTCCCATCCCGCATTCGGTTATTTTGATCCCAGAGACGAGTATTTTGACAGTGTGATCCGTTGGCACAAGGTGAGAAACGGAGTAAACGGTATGCTCCCCGAGCATATCGGTTACGAAAACGGTGTTCTCGGCGGACTTCTGTCTGCTCTCGCCACCTTCGCTTCCCGCGGAGACAATGTACTCGTACATAGTCCAACGTACATAGGCTTTACCATGTCACTTAAAAACGCGGGGTATAATATCGTGCACAGCCCCTTGAAGCTTGACTGTGACGGCAAGTGGCGCATGGACTTTGACGACATGGAAAAGAAGCTCCGCGAATACAATATCCACGCGGCGATATTCTGCTCTCCTCACAATCCCACGGGCAGAGTTTGGGAGATGCGTGAGATAGCTGAGGCTATGGTGCTTTTCAAAAAGTATGACGTTTCCGTTGTATCCGATGAGATATGGTCCGACATACTCCTTGACGGAAAGTGTCACGTGCCCACTCAGTCAGTCAGCGACTATGCAAGAGAGCGCACCGTGGCTCTGTACGCGCCTTCAAAAACGTTTAATCTTGCGGGGCTTGTGAACGCGTATCACGTGATATATAACAAAACCCTCCGAGACAGAGTTAAAAAGGAGTCTTCACTCTCCCACTACAACTCTATGAATATGCTGTCTATGTACGCCCTCATCGGAGCATACAGCCATGAGGGGATGAAGTGGACAGACGAGCTTTGCAAGGTTTTGTCCGCTAATGTAAGATATGCCTGTGACTTCATAGAAAAGAGTTTCAGGGGTGTCAGCGTTTCCCGCCCCGAAGGCACGTATATGCTCTTCCCCGACTTCACAGAGTGGCTCAGTGAGCATAATATGACTCTTGAAAAGCTTGTGAACTCAGGCTGTGATGTGGGAGTTGCATGGCAAAACGGAAAGGTTCACGGCGGTGTAAACCACATCAGAATGAATCTTGCACTTCCCTTCACAAAAGTCGAGGAAGCTTTCTGCAGACTAAACAAATACGTGATAAACAAGGTCTGATACGGATTTTTTGTCGAATATTCCTTTACTTTGTCTATAAGCTATGGTAGAATATACATAACAACTGCCATATGGAGTAATATAATGAAAAAAATCACATCAATCATCCTCGCTATACTTTTACTCTTCTCTCTTTGCGCTTGCGGAGCTTCTTCAGAAAAACAAACTGTCACGGATAAAATAAAAGAAAGCGGTAATACAACCACTAGCGAAACGGAAACGGGTACATTTTCCGAATCCGAAGAGACTGACCCTATACCTGACGAAACGGAAAAGGTAACCGAAAAAAATACTGTCGGAGTAACGGAGTTTGACAGCGATCCTTCGGAGCCAAATCCTAAAACCAACCGTGAAACTGCCGGATTCAACGCAGTTTATCAAATGAATTACGTTTCCATAAACTGCGAAAATATAATGCAGGAGTACATCGGTCTTCCCTTCGGCTGTGAGGTCGTTTCTCTCGCCATCGTGCTTGATTATCTCGGGTATGAGATCGATCCCACAACTCTTTTCAAGGAATATATGCCAAGCGGTAGGTGGGGAAAGGTAAATCCTTACTACGCTTACGTTGGTAATCCGTGGGACAGAACGGGCTACGGCTGCTATGCTCCTTGTGTTGTGACAACGGCAAACGATTATCTGACGGATGAAAACTCCGCGCGCAAAGCTCATAACATCAGTTCTTCTTCCATTTACGATATTCTCGGCTACATATGGAGTGGGTATCCTGTTATTATTTGGGGAACGCTGGGCATGGTTCCCGACTCATATATCCTTGAATCATGGAAATTTGACGGAGAAGTGGTGAATTGGTATCGCCATTCCCACTGCGTTGTCATCTGCGGCGTGCAGGACGATAATTTCATCATCTGCGACCCCATGGTAGGTAAGGTAAAATATCCCATCAAGGACGTGGAAGCGGCGTATAATCTGATATATTCCCAGGCAGTTGTGATTTATTAAAAAGCTCCCTTTGAGCGCGAATGACCAAGCTTTGGACTGTCAGTGGAAGAGGTTTGAAAATGTTAGGTGTAATTATAAATGTTATAACAGTTATCATAGGCTCAGCAATTGGTTTGATATTCAAAAAAGGAATACCCGAAAGAGTCAGCAATGCGGCAATGATCGGTCTCGGAGCCTGTACTCTGTATATCGGAATCTCGGGAAGTCTCAGCGGCGAGAATGTTTTGATCCTCATCTCCTCGGTGATTCTCGGAGTAATCGTTGGAACGTTACTGAACATAGACGGCACTATCAAACGTCTTGCGGAGATGGCGGAAGTAAAATTCAAAAAAGAAGACTCCCGTGTTTCCGTTGCGGAGGGCATCATTACCGCAACCCTTTTATTCTGCGTTGGGTCGATGACCGTTACAGGCTCCATTCAAGCGGGTCTTACGGGAGACAATTCCCTTTTGATAACAAAGGCTATGCTTGACCTGGTTTCATCAATGATGCTCGCCTCAAGTCTCGGTATCGGAGTACTCTTTTCGTCCGTTGCGGTGTTTATCATTCAAGGTGGTCTTGTTCTCCTGGCAGGTCTCATATCTCCCATAATGAGCGCGGGGGCAATAAACGAAATGACCTGCGCCGGCTCTATTTTAATTATAATGATCGGTACGAATCTTATGGGAATCACGAAAATCAAGGTTGCGGATTATCTGCCTGCCATATTTTTCGCTCCCTTGATATATAATTTGATTCCGATTTTTGAAAAGATTCCGATTTCTTTAGAAAAAATATTCGGCTGAAATACAAAAGAAAACAACCCGACTTCCGTTTAATGTGCCCCCTGTCAAGTAGACAGCGTAAAAAACAAAAAGAATATGTTAAACAAATAGATTCTTTCATCTCTCCCTGCTGCGCAGCAGGGAGAGATTTTTCGTCACGCGGCGGTGGCGAAGAAATACTCGCACGGTG
>JAFXKJ010000068.1 GCA_017531765.1 Clostridia bacterium | reverse complement strand
TCCCGGTATCGTTGTGACCGTTAAGGACGGAACCGTCGGAAAAAGCGTTCACATCCCCGTGGTCATCACCGAAACGGGCATAAACGAGACCGTATACAACGACTTCCTTGTGGGCGACGACTGTGACGTGCTTATCGTTGCGGGTTGCGGAATCCACAACTCAGGCGAAGAGAAGAGCGCTCACGACGGCGTACACTATCTGAAGATAGGCAAGGGAAGTAAGGTTAAGTACGTTGAAAAGCACTACGCCGAGGGTACGGGCGGCGGCAAGAGCATGAAGCCCAAGATGAAGGTCGAGCTTGGCGAAGGCTCCACTCTCGACATCGAGACCGTTCAGCTTGGCGGCGTGTCCGACTCCGAGCGTGATACCGTTATCGACGTTTCCGAAGGCGCAAGCCTCGTTATCACCGAGCGTATCATGACAAGCGGAGTTGAAACGGTAGACTCACGCACCACCGTAAACCTCAACGGAAAGGATTCTTCAGCACGCATCAACTCACGAAGCGTGGCGAGAGACGACTCCGTTCAGATATTCTACCCCGCAATAAACGGTAACGCCGAGTGCTTCGGCCACGTTCAGTGCGACTCCATTATCATGGACCGTGCAAAAGTCCGCAGTATCCCCGAGATATGCGCCAACGACGTGGATGCAAAGCTTATTCACGAGGCGGCTATCGGAAAGATCGCGGGAGATCAGATCTTAAAGCTTCAGACTCTCGGACTTACCGCAGAGGAGGCTGAGGAGAGGATCCTTGCGGGACTTCTCAAATAATTAAAGTGGCAAAACAAGTGGCAAACAATAAATATATGACGATAAGGAGATAATAAGTATGAAAACCTACGCATCAATGACTAAAGAAGAACTTACTCATGAGCTTGAGTCTCAGAGAGCTATACTTTCACACTGGGAGGCTGAAAACCTCACCCTTGACCTCACAAGAGGTAAGCCCAATCAGGCACAGCTTGACCTTTCCTCTGATATGCTCGGCGTTATCTCCGAGAGAGGCGACTGCTTCTCCGAAACCGGTCTCGACTGCCGTAACTACGGTATCCTCGACGGTCTGCCTGAAACAAAGCGTATGTTCAGCGAGCTTCTCGACATTCCCGAAGATATGATCATGGTCCTCGGTAACTCTTCACTTAACGTAATGTATGATACTATCGTACGCTGTATGCTCTTCGGAGTTGCAGGCGGACGCGAGCCTTGGGTTCGTCAGGGTAGAACCAAGTTCCTTTGCCCCGCACCCGGTTACGACAGACATTTTACTATCTGCCGTACTCTCGGTATCGAAATGATCCCGATCAAGATGACAAAGTTCGGTCCCGATATGGACGCTGTATACGACATCGCCTGCTCCGACCCCTCCGTCAAGGGTATCTGGTGTGTACCGAAGTTCTCTAACCCCGAGGGTATCACGTACTCCGATTCTGTTGTTGAGCAGCTTGCAGCTCTTAAGCCCGCGGCTTCCGACTTCAGAATCTTCTGGGACAACGCATACGCAGTTCACGAGCTTTACGATGAGGAAACACATCTCGCTAATATCTTCGATCTTGCTAAGCAGTACGGCAACGAAGACCAGATCTTCTACTTTGCCTCCACATCAAAGATCACATTCCCCGGAAGCGGTATCGCTATCATGGCTGCAAGCGAAAAGAATATCGAGCATATCAAGCCTATCCTCGCTTCTCAGACCATCGGTTACGACAAGATCAACCAGATGCGCCACGTTAAGTATTTCGGAAACGCAGACGGTATCCGCCGTCACATGAAGCTTCATGCAGATATCCTCCGTCCCAAGTTCGAAGTTGTAGAGAAGATATTTGAGCACGAGCTTGGAGGACTTGGTATCGCTGACTGGTCCAATCCCCGCGGCGGTTACTTTATCAGCTATTACACCACACCCGGCTGTGCCAAGAGAGTATATCAGCTCTGCCGCAGCGTAGGCGTAACACTCACTACTGCAGGGGCTACATACCCCTACGGACGTGATCCCGAGGACTCTAACCTGAGAATTGCCCCCTCCTTCCCCGAGATGGCGGAGCTTAAGCTTGCTACAAAGATACTTTGTACCTGTACGAAGATCGCAGTGGCTGAAAAGCTTCTTGCGAATATGGAATAATCAAAAGAAATGAGGAGGGTAAAACCTCCTCGTTTTGTCTTTCGGCAGATATTGTCAAATGACACATTCATTGGCGGACGAAATTCCACGTTTGATTTTGCATTTCCTCCCCCCCTCTCTCAGTCAGCTGACGCTGACAGCTCTCCCAAGGGGAGAAGCCTATGGTTACCTTCCAATTTGAAATCTGCTTTTCACACGGCGAAAAGCTACGTCCATTTTGCATTTTGTATTTAATCGGTTACAGGTGCGATATCTCCGTCACCGTATGAACAGCGAATATTAGCCTTCCCCAGCGGGGAAGGTGGCAGCCGTTAGGCTGACGGATGAGGAGATTCGGACGAATAATCCCTCTCACCCTCTCAGTCAGCTGACGCTGACAGCTCTCCCAAGGGGAGAAGCCTATGGTTACCTTCCAATTTGAAATCTGCTTTTCACACGGCGAAAAGCTAC
>JAFXKJ010000067.1 GCA_017531765.1 Clostridia bacterium | reverse complement strand
TATAAACTTGCCCTGTCCGTGACGTTTTCCATTCGCCCACGGTCCTATGTATTTTCCGTCTGTATAATACCACGTTCCTGCACCGTTCCAACGTTCTTCGTCTCTAAATTCACCTGTCCATTCGCCACCTTTATTCCATATAATCTTGCCCTGTCCGTGACGTTTTCCGTTTACCAGCGGACCTTCGTATTTTCCGTCACTGTAGTGCCGCGTTCCAGTGCCGTTCCAGCTTTTATCATCTTTAAATTCACCTGTCCATTCGCCACCTTTATTCCATATAATCTTGCCCTGTCCGTGACGTTTGTCATCAACCCAAGCACCACTGTATATACGGTCACTATACGTACACTTTCCCTGTCCATTACGTTTACCGCGTGACCATTCACCTTCGTAAACAGTTCCATCCTTATAAATTGCTTTACCTGATCCATGAGGGATATTCGCGAATACTCCCCCCTCGTACATAATATCATCTTCGAGGATAAGTTGAACACTGTTAGAAATATTTCGGACAACGGGGACTTCAATATGTTCCTCTACAACTTTAACATTCTTTTTTATACCGCGAACAATGTCATTGATAAATCCTATCTTAGACATATCCTGTGCCTGCAAATGTGCAAACTCATCGGGTAAATCGTAAGCATCCATGTCGCGATAACATGGAATCAGTATTCTCGAACGGTCTTTCTTACAAATTTTCAAAAATCTTGACCATTCGTTTTTTACCCAAGCAGATTGAAAATACTTTTCTTTTGTACCAATAACCAACATTACCTTCGCAGTGTTTAGGGCAGCAAAAATATAAGGTTCGTATTCTCTGCCCAATTTATCCTCTAATGTTATTGGAGCATAAAACACCTTTTGGTTTTCCAAAGTAAGCTGATGATATATATCGTTGGCAATGACACTGTCAATGGTACGATTACCGTTTTCATCAGTTTCTTTGTAGCAAATAAATACGTCAAAAGGAGGTTCGTTTTTAACAATTTCAAGAATATTTTTCTGTATTCCATCTATGATTTTTGCTTCTGATTCATAGATTTTCTTTTGTTGATCATCGGCACTTCCAACTGCGGCAATATAATCCGAATCAGACACAATCGATTCATATGATGTTCTGTGACAAGTAGGTATTCTTTTTCTCGTTTCGGGATCCTCCACGTACTCAATACCATAACGGCAAAGAATAATACCCCAATGTGCCTCTGCTTCCGTATTATCAAGTTCTAAAATTTTCTCGTATGTTTTCTCCGCACGATCAAACTCCGCTTTTATACGTAAATCATTAGCACGGTTATATAAATTTGTTATTATCTCGTCTCTCGACGTTGAAATGGTTTGACTAGTTCCGCAATATTCACACGTAACAACACTTGAATCTCTTATGATTTCAAGGTTTGCACCGCACATTTTACACTGTAAAATGGTCATGATAATCCTCCAAATATTTCTTTTTATTATTCTACCATAATAACAAACAAAATTCAACATTATTGTACACTTTATCACTTATGTCAAATCATTAATGCAAATTCACAAGAATAACAAAAAATACAAAGCATTGAAAAACCGTCCACCCACCATTCTTTTGTTAGTTTCCAACAACATCTGCCGTCTGTTTTCCATGATTTTCCCCGAATATTCATGTAATTTGCCGATATTGACAAAATGTCTGTTTGTGTGTTATGATACTAATGCTAACAAATAGTGAAAGGCTGTAAACATGATAACCATAGCAATATGCGATGACGAAGAAATTCATAATCTACATACGGAACAACTGATACGCAAATCCCTCTGCAGCGAAATCCTGTGTGACGTTGAATACCGTATTTGTGTCTTCTCAAACTCATCGTCCCTCATAGATTTCGCAAAGTGCGAACATATAGACATCCTGCTTCTTGACATCCATATGCCCGAGCCCGACGGAATTTCGGTGGCTAAGTATTTTCATTCGGAGCTCCCCGATACTCTTATCATTTTTCTGTCAAATTATGAGCAATACGTTTTTTACTCCATGAGATTTTCGCCGTTCAGATTCATCAGAAAATCCCACATTTCAAAAGAACTGCCCGAGGCAATGATAAGTGCCGTCCTCGCGCTTACGGTAAAGCAAAGTGCGCTTGACGTTTCCTCAGGTAACTGTCAGCAGAAGATCCCCATCTCCAAAATTATTTATATCGAAAAGATCAAAGGTAAAAATTACGCAGAGATATTCTGCATTGACGAAAACTTTACCTGCAGAAAGTGTATATCCGCAATTGAAAAAGAATTGGCTCCTCACAATTTTACAAAGCTTAATTCAAGTACCCTCGTCAATATGAAATATATTCATCGTATAGACGGCTGCGACGTATATCTTGAGAACGGTGTGCTTCTTAGAATCTCCGGAGGACGCGGCGGGAGACTTAAAGCCGTTAAAGAAGATTTTCTAAGATATATGCGCAGTGACGTTATTTGAGGTGTAATATGAAGCTGCTTTTTTACATTTTTTTATATCTTTACGATGCCATCGCCGGTACACTGTTTGTGGCGTCCTTCACGGGAGCAAAAAAGCTCATCCGGCGATGGGTCATTCCCGTCGTTGCGGCTGCTATATTTATAAGTTCCCCATTTTACTCTGTACAGTCGACCATCATTCCCATCGACCCGAATATAATACACCGTATCCTGTCCCTCATACTCCTGTACTTTTTTGCCTTTTCCGAGTGTAAGGGTGATGCGGTAGCCAAAATCGCTTCACCGATCATATTTGAAGCTGTTTCACTGTTTACCAATGCCATTGCGGTCATGTACTTCAATGCCAACATCATCTCCGAGATTTCGGAGGTTGGATATTCAGGCGTTGCTATAGTCCTTGCAACCGTCGCTGTTGCGAAAATACTCATGACGTCGATCCTTCTCGTGACCCTGAGGATCTTCTCCCGCGACGGAAGTCACCGATTGCTGACCGTACTCACACTCAGTCTGTCACCCATATTCGCACTGTTCACACTGTACCTTTACATGAAGCTCGTTTACTTTTATACGGGCACATTTACAGTGGAGATCTATATTGCAGTTACCGGAACCGCCATATTAAATCTTTTGACATTCATCCTGTTTGACCGCACTGTTAAAGCCGAGGCTGATAACAATCGGCTTCAGTTGTACATGAACAAATTTGAAATGGAGAAGATCAGGTATTCCGATATTATTAAAGCCAATAACGAACTTCGCGGCGTTCGCCATGACCTTAAAAACCATCTGCTGATATTAAAGAAATATTCCGCCGAAAAAGACTTCGAAGGCATCGAAAAATATATTACTTCTTTCGAGGAATCACTTAATCGGGATGACTTCCCAAGTCTGTCCGGTAACGCCATGCTCGACTATATAATAGCATCAAAGATGAATTCGGTAAAGGATGTGACCTGCCTTGTTTCAGGTGTTTTCGTCGATTCGATCGCAATTGACGACATTGACCTTGCCGTGCTTGTTGGAAACATAATAGACAATGCCGTAGATGCCACATCAAAGCTTCAAAGGAACGAAAAGCTCATTGAAGTGAATCTGTCGGTGTTCAACGGGTATCAAAATTTTATTGTCAAAAACGACATTGAATCTTCCGTGATCGAAAAGAACCGCGATCTTGCAACCACGAAGAAAGACAAAAGCGCTCACGGCTTCGGTCTGAGAAGTGTGAGAAGTATCACAGAAAAATACAACGGTATCTTCGAATACTATGAAAAAGACGGAAAGTTTTGTGTTCAGGTAGCACTTCCCATCAACGAAAAGCCCGAAAAAAACGAATAGCAAAAAGCTTGCGGCTGACTCCGATCTGTAAAAAAACGGAGATTTTGGAAAGCCGCAAGTTTTTTATTAAAAAATACCTAAAAACACGCAAAATATACCTAATTCCGAAAATATGACTTTTTTATGATACAATATTATCAGAAAAACACGTGAGATCCAATTCACGGAAAGGATATTAAACTATAATGAAACTCAGATCCGTCATCATTCTTTTACTTGCGGGAGTGACTGCTCTCTCCTGTGTTACCGTTTCAGCCGATACAAACGAAAACCCCTTTTCCGACGTTGAAAGCAGCGATTGGTATTACGAATATGTTCTCGATGCCTACAGTGCTGGAATAATGGAGGGTAAGGAAGACGGCATATTCGACCCCAACGCCAACATCACACGCGCTGAGCTAATCACAGTGCTCTGCCGTATGTCCGACCTTGAATACGAAGGTTTTGGGGAACACCTCACCTTCCCAGATGCAGACAAGAGCGCATGGTACGCAGATTACGTGGGATGGGCTGAGAAAAACGGTGTTGTCAAGGGCTATCCCGACGGAACGCTCCGCCCCGACGCCCCCGTCACCCGTCAGGAAATGGCTGAGCTTATGGGAGAGTTCATTACCTTCAAGGCAATGCGCTCCACGAAGGACCCTCAGATAGACGTATTCTCCGATCAGTTTGAGATTCCCGATTGGGCACTTGCTAACGTGGAAAAGCTCCGCGACTTCGGACTCATCAGCGGCGACGAGCAGGGAAGATTCAACCCCACCGCCAACGCCACCCGCGCCGAGCTTGCAAAGATCGCCTCGAAGCTGGATCCCCTTGTGTACCCTAACGATCGGTATAAAAGAACCCTGTTCGAAAAGTCATTCGCCTACAGTGAAGAGGATGCGCCACTTCCCTACAGAATCTACGTCCCCGAAGATTATGACGAGTCAAAAGAGTATCCCCTTCTCATCTTCCTCCACGGCAACTCTGTTCAAGGCGACGACAACGAAAAACACCTTCACGTGGTTAAATACGCATTCCTCAGTCCCTACAGCCCCGTATACGACAGCATTGTGGTGGTACCCCAGTGTCCTGAAGGACTTTGGTGGTCCGAACAAGACGGAACCATCGATCTGCTTTGCGACCTTATGGACTACATAAACGAACGCTACAGCACCGACAGTACCCGTCAGTACGTTTCGGGCATATCCATGGGCGGAACGGGAAGCTGGCATATGGCTATGTACCGTCCCGAAAAGGTTTCGGCTATCATGCCCATCGCCGGTGGTGCTTACGGCTTCATTAGCGGTGTGGAAGGCGCCGAAAGCATTATCGATCTGAATCCCGATCTCCTTGACGTAAACATCCGCATAATCTACGATACGGACGACGGTTACTCGCCGGGGTTCTATAACCGAAAGCTTTACTCAGCACTTCTGGATGCGGGTGCGAAGAATATCACATACTACGAAACCAGTGGACTCCATCACGACGTATGCGGAGCGTACGCTGGGTACTACGACGTATCAAATCTCGAATGGCTCTATTCACAGAGACGCGAGACTGCTGCTGTGGATCCTGAATAAAGCACAGCCATCGCGAAATAATTCCGAGATCATAAATTCCACGTTTAACTGCTTGTCGGTTTTTCGTACTCCTCCGTCAAGAAAACGCGGAATATGATTATCTCCCTCGGAATCTGCCGTCCGGGGGAGATACTTTTTAATACAGTATACACGTTGGTCGTGTAACAGAGTTTTTTCATCAAAAACCGAAAGGAGATTATCATGAAACGTAAACTTTTATCTTTGATCCTCGTCCTTGTTTCTCTCATGAACTCAACTGCAATCGTTCATGGGGAAGCATCACCGGAAAACCCCTTTTCCGACGTTGAAAGCAGCGATTGGTACTACGAATACGTTCTCGATGCCTACAGTGCGGGAATTATGGAGGGCAAGGAAGACGGCATATTCGACCCCAACGCCAACATCACACGCGCTGAGCTTATCACGGTGCTCTGCCGTATGTCCGACCTTGAATACGAAGGCTGCAGAGAACACCTCACCTTCCCAGATGCAGACAAGAGCGCATGGTACGCAGATTACGTGGGATGGGCTGAGAAAAACGGTGTTGTCAAAGGCTATCCCGACGGCACACTCCGTCCCGACGCCCCCGTCACCCGTCAGGAAATGGCTGAGCTTATGGGAGAGTTCATTACCTTCAAGGCAATGCGTACAACGAAGGACCCTCAGATAGACATTTTCTCCGATCAGTTTGAGATTCCCGACTGGGCACTCGCTAACGTGGAAAAGCTCCGCGACTTCGGACTCATCAGCGGCGACGAGCAAGGAAGATTCAATCCCACCGCAAACGCCACCCGCGCCGAGCTTGCAAAGATCACCTCGAAGCTAGATCCCCTTGTGTACCCTAACGATCGGTATAAAAGAAGCCGCTTTGAGGAAATATTCGCCTACGGCGAAGAGGATGCTCCGCTTCCCTACAGAATTTACGTTCCCGAGAATTACGACGAATCAAAAGAATACCCACTTCTTGTTTTCCTCCACGGCAACTCTGCTCAGGGTGACGACAACGAAAAGCATCTCCCCTGCGTAAAGAACGCTTTCCTCAGTCCCTACAGCCCCGTATACGACAGTATCGTGGTGGTGCCCCAGTGTCCCGAAGGACTTTGGTGGCATGACAGTGACGGAACCATCGACCTACTTTGCGATCTTATGGACTACATAAACGAACGCTACAGCACTGACAGTACCCGTCAGTACGTTTCGGGCATATCCATGGGCGGTGACGGAAGCTGGCAAATGGCTATCCACCGTCCCGAAAAGGTTTCGGCTATCATGCCCGTTGCGGGTACAGGCTTTACCTTCTATTCAGATGAGACCGGTACTCATCTCTTTGAAAATAATCCCGAATCCTTAAAAGTCAACATCCATTACATCTACGACAGAGACGACGTTTACTCCGACAGAAAATATAATCAGATGGTTTACGAATACCTCATGGAAGCAGGAGCTGTAAACTTAACTTACCATGAAACCGTAGGTTACGGACACGGCGTTTGCGGTGAATATGCAGGCTACTACAACCTTTCACATCTTGAATGGCTCTACTCTCAGAGACGTGAAACAGTAGGTCCCGCATCCACTGCCAACGCGAGCTAACAACTGAATCATACATTTCGGACTGACCTCGGGTGGTTTTCGTACTCCCCCGTCTGAGGTGCCCGAAATATGATTTTCCCCTCAGACATTTCCGTTTCAATGTCTGAGGGGAACTTTTTTATTCAAATAATTTATATCCCTTCCGAAAGCCTTTCCGCAAGAGACTCCGCCGTGATACCCAGTGCGGAAAATCCCGAGTTTTTAACGGCTTCAAAAACACTCTCACAGGTAAACTCACACCCCAAAAGAGACCTTATAAGTGACTCTGTACCCATGTTTGTGAAAAAATCGCCTTTGACTTCACAGGTCTCGATCCTACCGCTTTTAACCATGAGACGTATAATAACATTTCCACCGTCAAAGGGAAGGTGCTTCTCAAAATCAAACTTCGGTGACTTCAGCGAAAGATTCCCATGCCTTTCGGCGCGGAATTTCTCTTCGGCAATTGCAGAAATTCTCTCGTGTTCCGCCTCATCGGGCTCGTATACTCTCTCCCCCGTCATTCGTACTGCAAGAAAATCCATAAATTCCTCGGGAGTCTTCACCTTATCGGTCAGGGGCGCCATATTGCAAACCCTGCTTCTCACGGATTTGATACCCTTTGATGCGATTTTGTAATCGGGCAGGCGTGTGGCTCTTTCCATTTCATCAATGTCAACGGAAAAGAGCAGTGTTCCGTGATGTACGGTCTTTCCCGCTACGCGGTACTGAGAATTACCCGACACCTTTCTGCCATCTACGGTAATGTCGTTCCGTCCGTTGATCTCAGCGTCAATTCCAAGCTCACAGAGAGAGGTGCAAATGGGCTCAAGGTAACGGCGGAAGTCAATATCGCCCTCCCGCTTCTCGATAAAGGCAAACTGCACGCTTCCCTCATCCTGATAGACCGTGCCGCCCCCCGACAAACGGCGGACTATGTCAATTCCCCGTTTCCCCGCGTACGCGACGTCCACTTCCTCGTGGATATTCTGAAAGCTCCCCACAACGATGGTGGGACGGGGCTGCCACAGCATAAACACGTCTTCTCCCAGATCCCGTTCAGCGGCAAAATAGTATTCCGCCGCGAGGTTGAGGCTTACGTCGGGTGACGAAAATTTTACGTATATCATCAGTCGGGATTTCTCTCAGCCAAAAGATTGTGGTACTTCTGATAGAACTCATAGAAGTAGCCGCCGTCAAGAGCTTCGCGGATCTTACGCATGAGATCGTTGTAGAAGTAAAGGTTATGGGAAACCGCAAGCATCATACCGAGAGCTTCCTTCGCCTTGATAAGGTGGCGGATATAGGAACGGCTGTGGTGACGGCAAGCGGGGCAGTTACAGTTTTCATCGATGGGACGGGGGTCTCTTGCGTATTTCTCGTTGCAGAGATTCATCTTTCCGTTCCATGTGAACACGTTACCGTGACGGGCATTACGGGATGGCATTACACAGTCAAAGAAGTCAACTCCGCGGTACACAGCCTCAAGGATGTTCTGAGGTGTACCAACGCCCATAAGGTAACGGGGCTTGTCAGTGGGCATATAGGGCTCAACGCAGTCGATTATACGGTACATTTCATCAGCGGACTCACCTACCGCAAGACCGCCTATAGCATAGCCGTCACATGGGATCTCTCGGATCGCCTTCATGTGCTCGATTCTCAGGTCTTCATATGTGCTTCCCTGATTGATACCGAAGAGCATCTGCTTTTTGTTGATAGTCTCGGGGAGAGAATTAAGTCTGTCCATTTCAGCGCGGCATCTTTCAAGCCAGCGCACAGTTCTCTCACAGGACTGCTTTGTGTACTTGTACGCCGCGGGGTTTTCGATACACTCGTCGAAAGCCATGGCAATGGTGGAGGCAAGGTGAGACTGGATCTGCATACTTTCCTCGGGACCCATGAAGATCCTCTTACCGTCTATGTGAGATGCGAAGTAAACTCCCTCCTCCTTGATCTTGCGAAGTCCCGCAAGGGAGAACACCTGGAATCCGCCGCTGTCGGTAAGTGTGGGGCCGCGCCAGCCTGTAAACTCGTTAAGTCCGCCCATGTCGTGTACCAGCTTGTCGCCGGGACGGATGTGGAGGTGGTATGTGTTGGAAAGCATTACCTGACAGCCAACCTCAACGAGATCCTCACTTGAAAGTCCGCCCTTGATGGCACCGCAGGTTGCCACGTTCATGAATACGGGGGTCTGTATGGTACCGTGGGGAGTTTCAAGCTCACCGCGGCGAGCTTTACATTTCTCGTCTGTTGTTAAAAGCTTAAACATATATGTTCCTTTTGTTCCTTTCAAATCAATTTAGTATAATTCCTCCGCAGGGACGAATTACCGTCGGTGTTACCGACTTACACAAGTCTTGCAAACTGTCGGTCAATGGACGAACGCTTTACTTCAAAGGCTACGGGACGTCCGTGAGGACAGGTGCGTATCACACTGCCGCCGTCTTTCGGCTTTACAAGAAGTCTGTCGCATATCCACTTGATGTGAGCTGTGTCATACACTCTGCCGCCCTTTATCGCCGCCTTGCAGGACGCCTGAAATAGCCGCGCCGAGAAAAATTCCTCAGCCGCCGCATCAAGTCCCGCGCCAACGTCGCAAAGACGGGAGGAAAGATTCATGAGAAGCTCGGAAGCTTCCGTAGTGCTGAGCATTTCGGGGATCTGGTCCACACGGAGAGTAACCTTGTTTCCGCTTTTCACAGTCTCAAAGTTATATCCGAGGGACTTGATCTTATCCGCGTGTTCGGTAACCGCATCGCCCTCTATCTCAAGAAGCTCCAGCTTCAAAGGAACCAGTAGCATCTGTCCCGAGATTTTCTCTGACTTCATTTTGCGGCAAAGCTCATCGAAAATTATTCTTTCGTGGGCGGCGTGCTTATCTACGAACAGAAGTCTGTCTTCAAGCTGCACGATGACGTAGCAGTTATACGCTTCGCCGAGAATTATATATTCGGGAACCTCTGCGGGGTCGATCTCAATGCTTGATTTTTCCGTTCTTGTGTTTTCGACAATTGCCTTAGCGTCATTCGCGATAATTTCAGGCTGTTTTATCGGTTTTACGGTACTTTCGGTTACGCCCATCGGAGTTTCAACTGCATTTGCCGAAGTCGTGACGGGAGCTTTTTCAGTTATCGTCTCTTCCGCCACGGAAATCTTAATCTGCTCAGGCTTCTCTCGTCGGGTATCCGCGGGGACGAATGCTCCGAGAAGGCGTCTTGCTTCCTTGCCGTCGATCCAGAAGGAGGAGTCACGTGTTCGTGGAGTATCACTCACGGGAGTCGTTTCAACGGTACGGGAGGTTACCTCAGACTTCGCTTCACGAATGGGGGAGGCAGATACCGTACTGCTCGTCTTCGGTGCAGGTCTCATCTGCGGTACTGCGGACGGTGAGATCTGAGACGCCTTCTTCTCCATCATCTCATCGGTCACGGAGGTGCGGCGAGGAGCTATGTTAAGTTCGGGACGGATCACCGCAGATTCAAGAGCGTTGATCACGGCGTAATATACAGCATCAAATATGATCTTCTCGTTGGTAAACTTTATCTCAAGCTTTGCGGGATGAACGTTAACGTCAACGAGTCCCGGGTTAATGTCGATATTAAGTACGCAAATGGGGAACTTGTCCTGAGGGATCCTTGTTTTGAAGGCCTGCTCAACAGCCGCCATTGCCGTTTTGCTTTTTACGTAACGTCCGTTGACGAAAAAGTTTTCCATGTTGCGGTTTGATTTGAAAAGATCCGGCTCGGAAACGTAACCCGAGACCGTGATCCCGTCGGCATAACGGTTCACCTCAAGCGAACGCGAAGCTATCTCCTTGCCGAACACGGAATATACGGAAGAATAAAGCTTGCCGTCACCTGTCGTGACGAATTTCAACTCCCCGTCACATATGTATTTTATTGAAATGTCGGGGCGGGACAGTGCGATCCTTTCAACAACCGCGCCTACCGCCGCCGCTTCTGTATTATCTTTCTTAAGGAATTTTCGCCTTGCGGGAACGTTGAAGAAAAGGTCTTCAACGACGATCGTAGTTCCCGCGGCGCATCCCGTTTCGGTAATGTCAAGAACTTCACCGCCCTCCGCCGTGAGGATGGCTCCCATTTCGGAGTCCTTCGGACGGGAGAAGATACGAATCCTTGAAACGGATGAAATTGCCGCAAGCGCTTCACCGCGGAAGCCGAGAGTTTCAATTGCGCCCAGGTCGGACGCCTTTGAAATCTTACTTGTAGCGTGTCGGAGAATAGCCACGGGAAGATCCTCAGGCTCCATTCCGCATCCGTTATCGGAAATTCGGATGAACGCCACGCCTCCGCGCTGAATCTCTACGGTTACGGTAGTCGCTCCCGCGTCGATGGAATTTTCAAGAAGCTCCTTTACTACGGACGACGGTCTGTCAACGACCTCGCCCGCGGCGATAAGATTGGCTACGTCAAAGCCAAGTATATTTATCTTTCCCATGTGACGTCTCCTTTCGTGTTTTTTTATTTTGCGGTATATTTATAATACCACGCATCTCCGTCGAGGTGAGCGAAGCGAAACTTAAACCCTGCCTTTTCAAAGCATCAACAGTCGTCAGCAATTTATCATGTATAACTCTGTTCAGGCTTCCCCAGCGGGGAAGCTGTCAGCGAATCTGACTGATGAGGAGAATTAATTACTTTTTTGGTGAACATATTTCTCCTCATCCACCATTTCGCAGTCGCGAAATAGTCCCCCTT
>JAFXKJ010000066.1 GCA_017531765.1 Clostridia bacterium | reverse complement strand
GCTTTTGAACGGTCTGTTTGGCCGTCTCTCTGCCGCTGAAAATCTTAAGCAGCGGTCTGAAGTCCATAGGGAGGTAAAAATTATGGAAAAGATTATGAACTCTTATGAAACACTCTTTGTGATTTCTCCTGAGCTCTCCGAGGATGCAACAAAAGCACTCGTTGAAAAGTTTACAGGTCTTATCGCAGAGAACGGTGAACTCGGTGAAGTTTCCGAGTGGGGTCGCCGCAGACTTGCATACCCCATCAATGACATGACAGAGGGTTACTACGTACTCGTTAATTTCAAGAGTGCGTCTGATTTCCCCGCTGAGCTCGAGAGAATCTTCAAGATCACCGACGGTATCCTCAGAGAAATCGTTGTTGCTCACCAGTAATTACTGATTTACCGAATCGAAGGAGAGTAAGATCATGGCAAACTTCAACTTTAACAAAGTAATCCTTGGCGGACGCCTTACTGCCGATCCGGAGCTTAAAACCACTCCCAGCGGCATAGCTGTGACATCCTTTACGATCGCCGTAAACAGAAGATTCGGCAGCAAGAACGGTGAAGAAGCACAGGCTGACTTCATCAACGTAACTGCTTGGAGACAGCAGGCCGAATTTATTACACGTTACTTCCGCAAGGCAAGCTCTATTTGCATTGTAGGCTCCATCCAGACAAGAAGCTGGACAGATCCTCAGGGAAATAAGAGATACGCTACCGATGTTGTTGTTGACGAAGCTATGTTCGTTGACGCAAAGAGCGAAAGCCCTGCAGCAGTACAGCAGGCAGCTGCAGCTTACGGTCAGTTTGGCCAGAGCCCTAGCTATATGCCCGAAGGCTACTCATCTTACGGCGCACAGTCTGCACCTGCATACAATACCGCGTCTGCACCTACTGCTCCCAGATTTGAGGAGATCACAGACGATGATGAGCTCCCGTTCTAAGCTCTGAGAAAACTAATAATAAGAAAGGATAATCGTTAATATGGAAAACGAAATCAAGGACACTGTAGTTGAGACTGCTCCCGAAGCAGCTCCTGCAAAAGAGAATACAAGAAGCGAAAGACCCGCAAGACCCGCTCAGAAGAACAACCGCAGAAGAAAGAAGGTTTGTGCTTTCTGTGCAGACAAAATCGATGACATCGATTACAAGGATACAGCAAGACTCAGAAAGTATGTTTCCGAGAGAGCTAAGATCCTTCCCCGCCGCATCTCCGGCACTTGCGCTAAGCACCAGAGACAGCTCACAGTTGCTATCAAGAGAGCTCGTCACATCGCTCTCATGCCCTACATCAGCGACTAATTAACATTAATAAAAATAACCTTCGCTAAAAAGCGGAGGTTATTTTTATTATTTATTATTCGATGGATTCAAGAAGCTCTTTGATATGTTTGTTCATCGTCCTTCCTTGCATTTTGAATTTCGAAGCAAGTCCGACGTTCGTTTCAACAACGGAAGCGCTTACAAGTGTGGTGTATGATCCGTCGCCGTTGATGCTACCGCTTTTGTCAAGAAGCGCCACCATATCGTACTTTTTCGTTTCAAAAATTATATCCACCATTTCTTTCGACTGATTATCATATGTAGATCTGCTTTTTAAGATGTTATCGTAAAATACCGGCTTAAAATATTTGCGTCCGAGAGCCGCCATTGCCTCCAAAATCACATCAGTCATTTCAAAATCAGCACACGACTTGGGAACAAACACCTCATGCGTGCTCGCACGGTCAGCGTAGCTTATGTAATTTTCCTGCTCCGCACTTCCCTTTGGCATGGGCAGAATTCCGAATTCTACCTCTTCGATTCTCAGCCATGCCGCCTCGTCAATGGGGATAAACATAAAGAGAATTCTGTTATCGGCGAACATACTGTCGCAGGTATCGTAACCGTATTTACTCTCCCACTTCTCCGAACCGGTAACAGACATAACCTTACAGTGAACCGTTTGATTGTCATCGCTGAAAATGGGAGCAAATTTATCGGAAAGATCAGACAGCTCTTTCGTCAGGCTTTCTTCAACATAGGGTTTACCCAAGCTGTCAAACTTTACGACCTCCATTCCGTGAGCGATAAGAATACCTACCCCCTCCGGTTCACCGTAACGGTATGCACCCGTACCGTTCTGATTCAGAGGCACAGCCTCCGCGATTTCAAACATTTTATCGAATGTCCATTCTCCCGATTTGACGATCGAATACAGATCCGGAATATTATAGTCCTCGGCAACTGATTTGCTGTAGATCACACACGCAGCATCCTGATAGTAGAAAGTAACAATTGGACCGTTCAGAAGATAGAGAGCCGAGCCTATGGTGTAGGATTCAAGGAGAGACGCGGGCCACCACGGACGTTCAAAATCAACGTACGACAGCGTACTGAGATCAGCAAGAACATTCTGTGTGAGCAGCGGCTGTGTTATGGGATTTTCCATTCCGTAGCCGGCATTGAACGTGCCTGTGCCCGCCATTACGTCTTCTATGACCGCATCAACGGTACCGCAGTTATACGATCCTTCAACGCCCTCGGGAATGTAGTTTACCCAGTCGATTCCGAAAAGCTCCTCTATCGTCCGCTGACGGTTGTACAACGCATCGCTTTGAACGTCTCCCGTCTCCTCTTCAACCTTCGGCGCTTCCACCCCTTCTCCGATCCAGGTAAATCTCTTCCCCGTGAAATTATGTTCCGACGACAGTTCTGCAATATAGCTGTCGATCTCGGACTCAAGAGCATCATCCGCAGATGAGCTGTTATCCACAGATACGTGTACTGTCTCGGCGGGTTTTGAATTATCACCGCACGACACAAGCATACCGCTGACAATTAAAATCACAAGTAAAACCGATATTGTTCTTTTTATCATGGTTATGACCTAACCTTTCTTTATCTGTCACAGTATATGATACAGCATTTCACGAAAAAATTCAATACGGTACGTTTTTTATTTACAAATAATCTTCGGCAGATTGAAAAAGCATGGAATATATGTTATAATTCCTAAAGATAACTCATTATCATTTTTTGCAGCCAAAAGCTGAATGGAGATCAACATGAAAATAGCAGTTCTTGATAAATGCACTGTAACAAACGGAGACGTTTCACTCGCTGCCCTTGAGGAGATAGGCGAGGTAAAATATTTTGATACGGTAGCTCCCGAACAAATTCCCGGTGCTATCGGCGACAGCGAAGCTGTGATCGTCAACAAGGCTAAGATCACGTCGGAGATCATGGACGCCTGCCCAAGCCTTCGTTTCGTGGGGCTTTTTGCCACGGGATATAACAATATCGACGTTACCGCTGCCCGCGAGCGAGGTATTGCGGTATGTAACGTACCCGGATATTCAACAGAATCCGTAGCTCAGCTTGCCTTTGCCTTTATTCTGCACTTTGCAACAAGTATAGGCAAATACAGTGAGTCCACATCCCGCGGTGATTGGGCAAATTCAGAAACCTTTTCATACCTTTCCTACCCTATAACAGAGCTTGCGGGTAAAACTCTCGGTATCTTCGGACTGGGTGACATCGGCAAAGCGGTCGCTCGAATCGGCAGAGCCTTCGGAATGGACATCATCGCCACTTCAAGGCGAAAAATGTACGTTGAAGGGGTAGAGTTTGTCACAAAAGAAGAACTTTTCCGTCGAAGCGACTATCTTTCCCTCCACTGTCCTCTCACAGATCAGACAAGAGGTCTTGTAAACCGCGAAACCCTTGCTCTTATGAAGCCCACTGCCGTTCTGATAAATACATCCCGCGGAGGTGTTGTTGAAGAAGAACCGCTGCGGGAGGCTCTGAACTCGGGAAAGCTCCGCGGTGCGGGAATAGACGTGCTTGACGTAGAGCCTATGACCAAGGGACACCCTTATCTTGATACAAAAAATATAATTATCACTCCTCACGTAGCATGGGGCTCCCTTGAAGCAAGGACGAGACTCATCGGTATGGTTGCAGAAAATCTCAGAGCATTTGAACGTGGAGAAATTCTCAACAGAGTGGAGCTGTAGCGAATATCCCCCCGAGGTTTTACAGATACTAACAGAAAGTCTGTCTCGGGGGTGTTTTTTTGCACGGTTTTGAAACTGCGGAAATAATGTTTACAAAGCTTATTACGCTTGGTATTCTGACAGTTGAGCTTATAGGAGTTCTTGCACTGTTTGCCGCCGTCGGAAGCGGAGTCGTCGGTTTTTTCAAAAAAGATCGGGAATTACGGCTGAAGTTAGCAGAGGGAATCGGTCTGTCCCTTGAATTCAAAATGGGAAGCGAGCTATTGCGTACCGTCATAGTCAGAAATTTTTCCGAGCTTGCGATCCTCGGGGCAGTCATCGTGCTGAGAGCAGCCCTTGCCTTACTGATAGAGTGGGAGATACGCAACGAAAGAAGCAATATACGGTAGCATACTTGCAAAATGTCTAAGATACCTTCGTATCTTGGGCATTTATTTGTTAATTGATTCAACCGAATATTCACAAAAAATCATTGTTTATTGAATCAAAATGTGATATAATAATTTAGTATAATGTCTAATTGTGCACTTACGGTGCTTTTTGATACATTACCCATGCTTCACAAAATAATTTCAAGCAAAGGATTGGCTAAAGATTATGAAATATCTTGTTCTCATACCCGACGGTATGGCTGACCGCCCCTCTGAAAAGTTAGGCGGCAAAACACCCATGGAAATCGCAAACAAGCCCACAATGGATGCTCTTGCGGCAAAGTCTGTGTGCGGTACCGTACTTAATGTTCCCGTTACAATGGTACCCGAAAGTGACACTGCAAATCTTGCCATTCTTTCATATGACCCGAAAATTTATTCTAAGGGACGCTCTCCTCTTGAGGCTGTGAGCCTCGGAATCAAGCTGGAGGATGACGACACGGCAATCCGCTGTAACCTTGTTACCGTATCTGAGGATGAAGACTCTTACGAAGACCGTATTATGCTTGACCACAGTGCGGATGAGATCACAACCGAGGAGGCTGACGAGCTGACAAAGGCTCTTAACGAGGCTCTTCCCATGGAAGGACGCCTACTCCACACAGGTATCAGCTACCGCCACTGTCTTATCTGGAAGAATGCCTCCGCTACTTATGACTTCGCACGTCCCCACGACATAATAGGCAAACGAATCGGCGAATACCTTCCCAAGGCTAACAACGGTGGCGCTGAATTTCTTGAATTCATGCGCCGCGGTTATGAGATTCTGAAGGATCACCCCGTAAACGTACGCCGCCGCGAAATGGGCAAGCGCCCCGCAAACTCTCCCTGGCTCTGGAGCCCCGGACAGAACCCCGCACTTCCCTCCTTCAAGGAAAAATGGGGAATTGACGGCACTGTGGTTTCCGCAGTTGACCTTATCAAGGGAATCGGCATCTGCGCGGGAATGGAAGTCGTTGACGTTGACGGTGCAACTGGAAATTACCACACAAACTACAAAGGCAAGGCGGATGCGGCAATCGATGCGTTCAAGCGAGGAAGTGAATTCGTTTATATCCACGTTGAAGCTCCCGACGAGTGCGGTCACAGAGGCGAATATGACGTAAAGCACCTTGCAATCGAGAAGATCGACGCTCTGATCTTAGAGCCCGTGCTCAGGTACCTTGAGGGCTGCGGTGACGACTTCAAAATCATGGTCCTCCCCGATCATCCCACCCCCCTCGATATCAGAACACACTCTCCCGAAAGCGTACCTTTCTTTATTTACGATCCTAAGGTGACAGTAAACGGTGTTGAGAGCTTCAGCGAAGCTTGCTGCAGTGCGACTGACGTTAAGATAGACGACGGCTCTACACTGCTTTCGTATCTTATTCACTGAAGATACCGCGGAAAGATCAACGTTTTTTGATCGAAGAAAAATCCTTGTTATGCTGAATGGAGGTTATTATGAACGATAATGAAAAGACCCCTTTTAATGAAAAAGACTGTGACCTTGAAATAGGATCAGGTGACCTGAGCGAGATACCCGATGACTGTGTGCTTCATTCCGAAGCTGACTACGACGCTGATATGTTCTTCACCGAAGAAGCAAAAAAACCGCCCTCCGAGAATAGCTTCGTTCGTACGGTGTATGACTTTGTTGAAATGCTTGCTCTCGTTACCATCACGATTTTGATATGCTTCTCCTTTGTTTGCCGCCTCAATATCGTTGAGGGTCAGTCAATGGAGAAAACTCTTTACGGAAACAACGAGCGACGGGATTACCTTTTGGTGTCAGACCTTTTCTACACTCCCAAATGCGGTGACATCGTAGTAATTCACAATATTACCGCAAAAGATCCTCTGAATCCCGGACGCGACTTTTCCCACCCTCTCGTTAAGAGAGTAATCGCAACTGAGGGACAGGTAGTTGACATTAAGGTAGTTGACGACGAGATCGACAAGTGGACTGTTACCGTTGACGGTAAGGTGGTTGACGAGTCGTCCTACGTTTACATCGATGCTTCAAGAAGAAGCACTTCATACAGCCAGTACCCCATCACTGTAGAACCCGGTCACGTTTTCGTTATGGGTGATAACAGAAACAATTCCGCGGACAGCAGAGATCCCGTTATCGGTCAGGTGGATGAGCGCTGTATCGTCGGCAAGGTCTATGCACGGGTATTCCCTCTCAACCAGATCACATGGTTCAAGAATCCCCACGAAAACTAATACCTTAACACAGGAAACAAAAAGGAAGGGGCGTTTTTATGCCTTCGCAGAATATACAGTGGTTCCCCGGGCATATGGCGAAAACTCGCCGCCTTATCTCGGAAAACATCAAGCTTGTTGACATCGTGATTGAGCTGATCGATGCAAGAATCCCCCAAAGCTCAAAGAATCCCGAAATACCCACCATGTGTGCCATAAGACCCGTGCTCACTCTGTTTAACAAATCCACCCTTGCTGACCAAAGCGTTACGAAAAAGTGGATCGAACAGTACAAAGCTGAAGGCCGCCATGCCCTCGCTATTGACTGTGTAACCGGTGACGGACTCAAAAACATTGCTCCCGCCTGCCGTGAGATTCTCTCTGAAAAGCTTGAGCGCTACGAAGCAAAGGGAATGGCGGGAAGAAAGATCAGGGCAATGATCGTAGGTATACCCAACGTTGGCAAATCTTCACTTGTAAATAAACTCAGCGGCTCAAAAAAAGCAAGAGTTGAGGACAGACCCGGAGTTACCATGTCAAAGCAGTGGGTAACAACAAATATCGGAATCGAGCTTCTTGATATGCCGGGTATCCTCTGGCCTAAGTTCGAAGACGAGACTATCGGAGAAAACTTAGCTTTCACGGGAGCTATCAAGGATGCGATCCTTGACACGGAAACTCTTGCGGGTAAGCTCTGTGACAGACTTCTGAAAACAGCTCCCGACAAATTCTGTACAAGATATAAGCTTGAAGCGTCAAAGCTTGAAGGTCTGAAGCCTCATGAGCTTCTTGCGGCTGTCGCACGAAAGAGAGGATTTCTCATCTCGGGCGGTGAGCTTGACACGGAAAGAGCATCTGCCATCGTCCTTGATGAATTCAGAAGCGCAAAGATCGGCAGGATCTCCCTTGAGAGACCTTGGGACACCTGCATGACCGAAACGGAGGCAGAATAATGGATTTTTCCTTTGATCTGCAATTCAAAAGCGACACCGTAAAGCTTATATGCGGTGTGGACGAGGCGGGCAGAGGTCCCCTTGCAGGTCCCGTTGTTGCGGGTGCTTGCGTGCTTCCCGACGGACTTGAGATAGAATCTCTCAACGACTCTAAAAAGCTGTCGGAGAAGAAGCGCGAGAAGCTCTACGACGTGATAGTTGAAAAAGCACTTCACTACGGCATCGGAATTGCAACTCCCGAAGAGATTGACGAGATAAATATACTGAACGCTTCCCTGCTCGCAATGAGACGGGCCATTGAAGCGGCGGGTATCACTCCCGACTTACTTTTGGTGGACGGCAATCAGACACGGGGATTTACCACCCCCGCAGTAGCCATCGTTGGCGGAGACGCAAAGTCCCCCTCCATCGCCGCGGCTTCGATTTTAGCGAAGGTGACCCGTGACAGAATGATGACAGAGCTTGACCGAGAATACCCCGGTTACGGAATCGCGGGACACAAGGGTTATCCCACCAAATCTCACAAGCTTGCCGTATATATGCTCGGTCCATCTCCTTGTCACAGAAAAAGCTTTCTCAGCTTCCTTGAGCGAGACAAAGTAAAGCTTGAAGCGGAAGCGGAAAAGCTTCGCAATTCACAAGTGTAACATATCATTATGAATAAAAGAAGCTTTGGACACATCGGAGAAAACTCCGCCGCAATCTACCTTGAAGGCCTTGGATTTGAGATCGTGGCGAAGAACTTTTATGTGGGTAAATTTGAGATAGACTTAATTGCAAAAAACAGTGATCTTCTCGTCTTCGCTGAGGTTAAAACAAGACGTCAGTATCCCGACAGGCACTCGCCATACGGCAGACCTGCCGCGGCAGTCAATTATACCAAGCGTAAAAACATGATAGATGCGGCACTGAGGTATATCCATGAAAACAAAGAGTTTTGCTTGGAGCTTCAGCCGAGGCTGGATATAATTGAGGTGTACGTTGACCCAGATGATGTCGCCTACAGAGTTCTTGAAATTAAGCATTTTCCAAATGCTGTTCACCGATGAGGTGGTAGCGTGAAAGTTCAAACAGTTTTAAACGAAACTGCAGCTATTTCACGCGTAAACAAACACTAAAAATCAATAGGCCGATTTTTGTCTGCTGCGCAGACACGTGTTTGTTTCATTATCATTTTGTGCAGCCATAGGCTGAATGGAGATTAGCGTGAAAGTTCAAACAGTTTTAAACGAAACTGCAGCTATTTCACGCATTTTGTGCAGCCATAGGCTGAATGGAGATTTTTATGAAATATTTCGATCTTCATGCGGACACTCCCCTCGCGATTCATGCGTTTGACGTCACATTTGACTCAGATAAGCTCAATTTATGCAGTAAATATTTTGCATCTTTCGAAAGCTTCGCACAGTTTGCCGCATTCTGCCCCCCACACGAGCTCTCAGACTCGGAAAGCTACGACAGATTCTTCAAGGTGCGGGAAAGATTTCTCGGCGAATGTGAGAAAAAAGGATTTTCCGTCTGTACGTCTCGTTCTTCGCTGAAGGAAAGTCTTGATTCGGGCAGACCTGCGTTTATTCTGACAGTGGAAGACGCAAGACTCCTTGATAGCGACATTTCAAAGCTTGACGTGCTTTATTCCTCGGGAGTCAGGCTAATTACGCCTTTATGGGGCGGAAGAACTGTTATCGGTTCGTCTTTTGAGTGTGACGGCGGACTTACCGATTTCGGAAAAGACGTGCTCCGCCGTTGTGGTGAACTTGGTATCGCAACGGACGTCTCTCACGCTTCCCCCAGCAGCGCCGACGAAATAATAGATACGGCACGGGAATATAATATGCCCGTTGTGGCAAGCCACTCGTGCGCGTACAGCGTAAACAGTCATCCGAGAAATCTCAGAGAATCTCATCTGAGAAGGATAGCCGAGACAGACGGTCTGGTGGGGGTGAACTTTTATCCGCCCCATCTTAACGGCGAATCGGCAAACATCAGTGACGTTGCAGGTCACATTGATTACTATGTAAATTGTGTCGGAGAGGACCATGTGGCAATAGGTTCCGACTTCGACGGAATGGGTATCTATACATTTGGCCTTGAAAACCTCGGCTGTATTCCGTCTTTAAGAGAAAAGCTTAAAGATCACGGTTACTCCGAAGCCGCACTTGATAAGATCTTCTTTTCAAATGCGCTTTCATTTGCCGAAAGGATACTTAAATAAACCAATAAATCAGAAATTCACAACAAACCAACGAAAAAGGAAGTAAAAGAAATGAATTACCGCAGTACAAGAGACACAAGCAATACCCCCGCATACGTATCCTCCGCTGAGGCAATAAAGAAGGGCCTTGCTCCCGACGGCGGCCTCTATATGCCCGAAATGCTTCCCCGTATTTCCAGTCTTGACGTTGCCACCCTCAGACCTATGAGCTATGCTCAGCGCGCGGCATACATCCTCTCCATGTTCCTCACGGACTATGATAAGGATGCCCTTCTTCGCGACTGTGAAGCGGCATATTCGGAAGAAAAGTTCAAGGGCGGCGCGGCTCCCATCGTAAAGATCGACGATAGTATAAATTCACTTGAGCTTTGGCACGGTCCTACCTGCGCCTTCAAGGATATGGCACTCCAGATCATGCCCAGACTCCTTTCCCGTGCTCTCACAATGACAGGCGAAGACAAAAAGGCTCGCATCCTCGTTGCAACATCAGGTGACACAGGTAAGGCGGCTCTTGAAGGATACCGTGACGTTGAGGGTGTTGACATTACCGTATTCTACCCCGTAGACGGTGTCAGCCGTATGCAGAAGATGCAGATGGCAACTCAGGAAGGCGGCAACGTTAACGTTTGCGCTGTTTACGGCAACTTCGACGATGCTCAGAACGGCGTTAAGGCTATCTTCTCCGACAAGGCTCTTGCAGAAAAAGCTCTTGAAGACGGAATGTTCTTCTCCAGTGCCAACTCCATCAACTGGGGCAGACTCGCGCCTCAGATCGTTTACTACATCTCCGCATACTGCGATCTTATCGAAAACGGCACCATCGTTGACGGTGAGGAAATTAACGTTTGCGTTCCCACAGGTAACTTCGGTAATATTTTTGCCGCTTATATCGCACGCTGCATGGGTCTTCCACTCGCAAAGCTTATCTGCGCTTCCAACTCCAACTGCGTGCTCACCGATTTCATCAAGACAGGTACATACGACAGAACACGTGAGTTCTTTAAGACCATGTCTCCCTCCATGGATATTCTCATTTCCAGTAACCTTGAGAGACTTCTCTACGTTATCGGCGGTGCATCTCTTACAAGCGAGCTTATGGGTGAGCTGAAGGAAAACGGCAAGTACACTCTTCCCACGTCTCTCCACAACACCATCTGCGAGGTATTTGAAGGCTACTACCTCACCGAGGAGGAAACCTCAGAGGTTATCCGTGATACATTTGAAAAGAACGGCTATCTTGCAGATACCCATACCGCAGTAGGTCTCGGCTGTGCAAGAAAGTACATGAAGGAATCAGGCGACACAAAGGTTACCGTACTCGCTTCCACAGCAAGCCCCTACAAGTTTGCCGCAGACGTAGCTGAGGCTATCGGACACAAGATCACCTCCGACGAGCCCGCTGTGATCCTTGAGACACTCTCCAAGGCAACCGGCACTGAAATTCCCTCCCCCCTTCTCCGTACACTTACACTTCCCGTAAGATTCACACGTACGGTTGATCCTTCCGATATGCCTGCGGTTGCTATCGAAAAATAAATTCTTTATACGGAGGTAAATATGGCGCTCTTTTCCATATCTGACCTTCATCTGTCACTGTCAGCTCATAAGCCCATGGACATTTTCGGTGCGAGGTGGCAGGAATACACCCAAAAGCTTGAAAAAGCCTGGCGTGCTGCTGTAACGGACTGTGACACCGTAGTAATTCCGGGGGACATCTCCTGGGCAATGCAGCTCGACGAGGCTTTGGAAGACTTGAAGTTTATTGACCTTTTGCCGGGACGTAAGCTTCTCGGTAAAGGAAATCACGACTATTGGTGGACAACGCTGGGTAAAATGAGAAAGTTTCTCGCTGAGCACTGCATCACTACCATAGATTTTCTTCACAACAATGCGTATATCAGAGACGGGCACGTTATCTGCGGCACAAGAGGTTGGTTTATCGAAGAAAGACTTCAAAGTGACAAAAGTGTTGATTATTCTCTCATTTCCGCAAGGGAATGCGGGAGACTCAAAATGAGTCTCGACGAGGGAATCAGACTCCGCAGTGAAGCGGGTGAAGATTTGCCTATAATCGTGTATCTTCACTTTCCTCCCGTATTCGGTGATTTTATCTTTGAGGATATGCTCGAATTGATGGAAAGCTATGGTGTTTCCGCTTGCTTCTACGGACATATTCACGGGAACTACAGTATCCCGCGGAGTATCAATTCCCATGGAATTCCCATAAGCATTATCTCAGCAGATTACCTTAACTTCATCCCCATGCTTACAAAAACAGGGTAGTTTCTGCCTTTTTTGTGATTTTCACTATTATAAAAAACATTTTTTGATGTTGTTTTTATGTTTTACATATTGACATATTGACAAAAAAATTATACAATAATAAAAGCTATGATTATAGATTAAAATAATCGGAGGACATAAAGATCATGAGTATAAAAAAGACTGAACAGATTGGTGTAAACCAGTACAGCATCACTTTCGATGCTTCCAAGGAAACATTTGATGCAGCTCTTACCAAGGCATTCAAGAAGGCTGCCAAGAACATTTCCATTCCCGGCTTCAGAAAGGGTAAGGCTCCCCGCGCTATCGTTGAAAAGATGTACGGTAAGGAAGTATTCTATGAGGATGCTATCAACGAGCTTCTTCCCTCAGCATATGAAGATGCTATAAAGGATTTCGACAAGACTATCGTAAGCAGACCCGAGTTCGACATCGAAACGATCGATGAGAACGGCGTAGTTCTTGTTGCAAAGGTATTTGTAAAGCCCGACGTTGAGATCAACGATTACAAGGGCATCGAAGTCACCCGCAATGTTGCTGAAGTAACTGATGCTGACGTTGATGCTGACCTTAACCGCGTTCGTGAGCGCAACGCAAGAATGATCGAGGTTACAGACCGTGCATCCCAGATGGGTGACGTTGTAAACTTCGACTACGAAGGCTCCGTTGACGGTGTTCCCTTCGACGGCGGTAAGGCTGAAGGTCACGACCTTAAGCTCGGTTCCGGTCAGTTCATCCCCGGCTTCGAGGATCAGCTCGCAGACCGTAACATCGGCGATGAGTTCGACGTAAACGTTACATTCCCCGAGGAGTATCATGCATCTGAGCTTGCAGGCAAGCCCGCAGTGTTCAAGTGCAAGATGAACGGCATCAAGTTCAACGAGCTTCCCGAGCTTGACGACGAGTTCGCTCGCGACGTTTCCGAATTTGATACTCTTGATGAATATAAGGCTGATATTAAGGCAAAGCTTACTGAGAAAAACAACAAGGCTGCTGATGCAGACGTTGAAGAGCAGCTCATTTCTGCTCTTAACGAGAAGCTCGTAGCTGACATTCCCGAAGCAATGTACGAGAACGAGACTGAGAACTTCGTTCGTGACTACGACAACAGACTCCGTATGCAGGGACTTGACCTCGCTACATACTTCAGATACACCGGTCTTGACCTTGACACCATCCGCAAGCAGATGCGTCCCGACGCTGAGCGTCAGGTAAAGACAAGACTCGCTCTTGAAAAGATCGCTGAGCTTGAAGCTATCGAAGTAAACGACGAAGAGATCGAAGCAGAATACAGCAGACTCGCTGAGGCTTACGGTATGGAAACAGACAAGGTTAAGGAAGTTGTTGCTGTTGAAGCACTCGTAGCTGATATGAAGGTTAAGAAGGCTGTTGATCTTGTTAAGGAAACTGCAAACGTAACCGACGGCGAAAAGAAGGCTCCCAAGAAGCGCGCTACCGCTAAGAGAAAGTCTGCAAAGAAGGCTGAAGAGGCTCCCGCTGAGGAAGTTGCTGAGACTGTAGAAGCTCCTGCAGACGCTGAGTAATTTACTCACAACTTAATTCCGTCAGTACAAGTGCCGCTGTTTTTGCAGCGGCACTATCTGAAATTATTTGATTATTTTGAAAGGTGGTATAAGTTATGGCACTTGTTCCAATGGTCGTAGAACAAACTAACAGAGGAGAACGTTCTTATGATATTTACTCCCGTTTGCTCAATGACAGAATCATTATCCTCTCCGACGAGGTAAACGATGCGACAGCTTCTCTTGTAGTAGCACAGCTTCTCTACCTTGAAGCTCAGGATCCCGACAAGGACATCAGTCTTTACATCAACAGTCCCGGAGGCTCCGTTTCCGCCGGAATGGCCATCTACGACACCATGAATTTTGTCAAATGCGATGTTTCCACTACTTGCATCGGTATGGCGGCAAGTATGGGCGCATTCCTTCTTTCATCAGGCGCTAAGGGCAAGAGATATGCTCTTCCCAACAGCGAGATCATGATCCATCAGCCTCTCGGCGGCACGCAGGGTCAGGCGAGCGACATCAAGATCCATGCTGAGCACATTCTCCGTACAAGAGATAACCTTAACCGTATCCTTGCTGAGAACACAGACCGTCCTCTTGAAGAGATCGAGCGCGACACCGAGCGTGACAATTTCATGAGAGCTGATGCCGCTCGTGAGTACGGTCTTATCGACAAGGTTATTACACACCACGAATAATTATATCTATTATCGGCAGATGATATTTCATCTGCCTTTGATATGAACATACAACTATTCAGGAGGAAAATAAATAAATGCCCACTAATAACGGCACTCCGAAAACTCATAAATGCTCTTTCTGCGGACGCAGCGAGGATCAGGTTCTTTTTCTCATTCCCTCTCCCAACGGAAAGGCATTTATTTGCGATAACTGCATTGACATCTGCGGAGAGCTTATAGATTCACAGCTTGATATGAGAGCTCCCACAGCTGAAGCCGAAGAGCTGACACGCGAATCTCTCCTTACTCCCAAGGAGATAAAAGCCACCCTTGATGAATACGTTATCGGTCAGGACAAAGCCAAGATCGCCCTTGCAGTAGCGGTTTACAACCATTACAAGCGTCTGATGTACCTTGATAACAAGGCTAAGGATAAAAAGAAAGACAAGAACGCAAAAGCCGAGGATGTTGACCTTCAGAAGAGTAATGTTCTTCTCATCGGTCCTACCGGTGTAGGTAAGACTTTCCTCGCTCAGACCCTTGCAAAGACTCTTAAAGTTCCCTTCGCCATCGCCGATGCAACCACTCTCACCGAGGCAGGATATGTTGGTGAAGACGTTGAGAACATCCTTCTCCGTCTCATTCAAGCGGCGGATTACGATATTGAGCAGGCGGAGCGCGGTATTATCTACATCGACGAGATCGACAAGATCTCAAGAAGAAGCGAAAACCGTTCCATCACCCGTGACGTATCGGGCGAGGGTGTTCAGCAGGCACTTTTGAAGATCCTTGAAGGCACTGTCGCAAACGTTCCTCCCCAGGGCGGAAGAAAGCACCCCAATCAGGACTTCATTCAGATCAATACCGAAAACATTCTCTTCATCTGCGGCGGAGCATTTGACACACTTGACCAGATCATCGGTCAGCGTAAGGGTCAGTCCACCATCGGCTTCGGCGGAGACATCAAGAAGAAGTCCGAGAAGCTCTCTGAGGGTCTTTTCAAGGACGTTACCGCACACGATATTGTAAAGTTCGGACTTATTCCCGAGCTTGTGGGACGACTTCCCGTCATCGTAAGTCTTGAGAATCTTGACGTTGATGCTCTCGTGCGCATTATGAGAGAGCCTAAGAATTCTCTTGAAAAGCAGTATAAGAAGCTGTTCTCCATGGACGATGTTGAGCTTGAATTTACCGACGGTGCGCTTCGCGAGGTTGCAGAGCGCGCGATCGAACGTAACACAGGAGCCCGCGGTATCCGTTCGATCCTTGAGGAGACACTTACAGGTCTCATGTATGAGCTTCCCTCACGTGATGACGTAGCAAAGGTAGTAATCACCGCTGAGTGCATCAAAGGTGAGAAGGATGCGGAGATCGTTGTGAAATAATAAATGGGTCATTGCATTTTGCGCAAAACAAATAACGCGCACGTAACAATCCCTTTGAAACTGTAAATAACGTGTTTCATATTTCAATTAAGAAGAAAAAGGGGTTGTCGCATTTATAAGAATGATCGGCAAAACGCCAAATAATGTGTAGGGACCGGCGTCCTCGACGGTCCGTTTCGTTGAATTAAGATATATTTTGAGTCTTAAATCCTTCGTTACGGACCGTCGAGGACGCCG
>JAFXKJ010000065.1 GCA_017531765.1 Clostridia bacterium | reverse complement strand
AACTGTCTGTTTCCAAGTGCGAAGGGAGGGAATGTTGATGGCAGAAGTTAGAGTAAAGGAAAATGAATCACTTGACAGCGCGCTCCGTCGTTTCAAGAGACAGTGTCAGCGTTCAGGTATTCAGGCAGAGCTTCGCAAGAGAGAGTGCTATGAGAAGCCCAGCGTAAAGAGAAAGAAAAAATCCGAAGCTGCAAGAAAGCGCAAGTACAAGTAATAAGTTTTTTTCGCCCTGCCGATTATTCGGCAGGGTTTTTTCGTTGTTTTAGGTGTTTTCGGGAGAAACTCCAAAAAATCAAAGAAAAATTTTAAATATCAAAACCGACCGTGTGTTTGGGTGTACAGAAACAGTCTAATAGAAGAACGGCCGTAAAAACTAAAGGAGAGGAGTGTCTGAATGTGAGTAACTACGATGACAGCTATAGCAGATACCTTGACGGTGACCGCGATGCACTGTATGATCTTGTGGAAAACTATAAAAGCGGACTTGTTTTGTATCTTAACAGTATCGTCTCCGATATTACCTCAGCGGAAGATCTGATGATCGATACCTTTACCAAGCTTGTAATTAAAAAGCCAAAGTATCTTGGAAAATCAAGCTTCAAAACGTGGCTTTACGCAATCGGACGCAACCTTGCCATAGATTACATAAAGAAGCAAAAGCGAAACGTGCCTCTTGACGAGATAGAAAACTTAGTATCCGACACGGAGAGCGTTTTCGAGCAGGTTATCATCGACGAAAGAAAAAGAGAGGTGCATCGGGCACTGAGTAAATTGAAAGCTGAACACAGGCAGGCACTTATACTCGTTTTCTTTGAGGAATTTGAGATAGCTGACGCGGCTCGTATCATGAAAAAGTCCCGTCATCAATTTGACAGTCTGCTCTACAGAGCCAAGGGAGCACTCAGACGAGAACTTGAGAAAGGTGGTTTTGATTATGATGAATTCGCGTGACATAGTTGAAGAAATATTAAAACGAAAAGAAACATATATAAGAAAAAGAAGAGAAAAAGTAAAGAAAACACTGGCGGTAATGACTGTAATACTGCTGTTCACCGTGATAGGCGGCACATCCTTCATGATCAGCGTCCACAAAAAGGAAGCGCCAAGCAAAGTACCGAAGATCACCATGGGAGTGGGAGAGACAACAAACGATGACACCTCATATACGGAAAACACAACAGATACAGAAAGCAGTGTGAACAGTGATACTGAAAGTAAGCCTCAAAGCGATACCGAGACGGATGTGAAGACTCACGGTCCCACAGAGACGTCTACGGAGGAGCCTACCGAGCCGAAGCCGACCGAGCCGAAGCCAACAGAGCCGAAGCCGACCGAGCCACAGCCGACCGAGCCACAGCCGACCGAGCCACAGCCGACCGAGCCACAGCCGACCGAGCCGAAGCCAACAGAGCCGAAGCCGACCGAGCCGAAGCCAACAGAGCCGAAGCCGACAGAGCCGCAGCCGACCGAGCCGCCTGTAACAGACCCCGATCCAACGGAGGGACTTGTTGATATTGGAAAGCTTGAGTCACAGACATATTATCCGAAAATAAATTTTCCCTCAGGCTCAGGCGGCGGGGGAGAAATGGGATTTGATAGTTGGGAGGACGAACCTACCGTAAGCTATGAGCTCATTTACAAGACTATTAGCAATAAATCGGATTATCCTATAGAATACACCTTTATTGCCGATGATTATTACTTTATAAATGCTGTCAATTTGCCTTTGTCTTTGAATGAGCTTTCAATTAAGGGTAAATACTTGGCGGAAGAGAGACCTTGTATCGAACGCCTTGTGGAAGCTTATTGCGGAGTTGCGGATGAGCAAATCACAGATCAGCTTTTTAACGTTGTGGATGAGCAAATCACAAATATGAATTTCATTGGATACTTTGCACCCGAAAAAGACCCTTACGGCACGGAGTTTCGCGTCAAATTCCATGTTGCGCGTATCAAAAACGGTGAGAACACCTATGAGACTACCGCTTATGCCACGCTTACAAATACCACAACTCACGTAAGAGATGATTTCACATACGACGAGATATACGAATACGTTATCTCTCTTCCGCATTTCAAAGCAATGCTTGATTACGCAGGAATTGAAGAGTACATCGTCGAGCGAAAATATGAAAGATATGCTGACGACCGTTATTATTACGAATTTATATTTATACCGAAAACTGATGACGTGTCATTGATGCAGCTTTACAGAAAATCAAAGTTTGTAAAGGTGCATGGGGAGATACTGTCGGCCGAGTACGGTCAGCCCCAAGAAGCCGATATACAGTTCACCGCGTCAGACGTGCCGTATTCGATGAGAGAGACTTACAAAAATACAAAGGATTTTTACAGTTTATATGAAGACGCGGCGAAAGAGTTTGAAGCATTCGGTGTCAGAGATTATTTCGAAAAAAACTACGTGTGTGTTTTGTCCGACGATGGAATGAATCTTGATTTTTACCTGAAGTTTACTAACGGAAACGGTGACATTGTATTGTGTAAAATGTGGGAGTGCGGTTACAGAGCAGACGGAAGCTATGGGGCAAGCGGTCCTGTGGCTACACTCCGCAGAGTAAAGTAATTATACCGATACAGTAAACGAACTTTTTTGAAATGAGGGCAGTTATCGCTTAATGATATTAAGCGGAAACCGCCCTTTTTTATGGTCAAAATAGGCTTGCACACTTAACTGTATTTCAGGCGTAACCGATTCAAGTGCCGATTTGACACCTTACGAAAATAATGTTATAATAAAATTACAAAAAAATATTATTTTTTTCAAAAAACACCGAAGGTTTTTGCCTGTTTCATACGTCTAATAGGTGAACGGCCGTAAAATACCCATGAAAGGGGGAAATGATATGGATAAAGGTCAGGACTACTATGAAAGGTATCTGAAAGACGACGAAGATGCCCTTATAGATATTTTAAGGGAATACCGAGACGGACTTGTGCTTTACATAAATACATACGTTCGGAATATGTCTCTTGCAGAAGAGATCGCGCTGGATACCTTTACCAAATTGACAATAAAAAGACCCCGTTTTCACGGAGAGGGAAGCTTTAAGACGTGGCTTTATTCCATCGGAAGAAATCTTGCATTAGATACTCTGCGAAAACAGAAAAATCACGTACCCCTTGATGAAGTGGAATCTGTAATTACAGCGGATTCCTTGATTGAAGAAGAATATCTGCGCAGTGAGAAGAATGCCGCTGTCAGACGGTGTATGCATAAACTGAAACCTGAGCACACTCAGGCGTTATGGCTTGTGTACTTTGAAAATTTTGCCTATGCAGATGCGGCGAAAGTTATGAAAAAGACTCGCCGTCAGTTTGACAGCCTAATATTCAGAGCAAGAACGTCTCTGAAATCAGAACTTGAAAAGGAGGGCTTTACCTATGATGAGCTATGAAGAATCAGTTGCCGAGATCAGAAGAAGAAAAGCCGCAATCTTACAAAAAAAGAAGTCGCGAATCAAAAAGCTGACCGTAGTTTTGACGTCGCTTGTACTGTGTATTGGTATAGGTGCTGTGTCGTGGATGTTCGGTTCGGACAGAAAAGATGCGCCGAATAAGCCGCCAAAGGTGACTCATGGCTATGCAGTCAATGAAAGCACCGATACCGATGACATCTATACTTCAGATACCGAGGAGAATTCCGTACCCACCGAATCGGTAACAGAAAGCGAAGACCCTACGGAAAGCGAGTCTCGGACTCCGGAAACGGAAGATCCGACAGAATCAACGGATATCACGCCGGTAACGCCTCCGCCTACTTCCGTAACAGGAGATGTGACGTACGACGAATATTCTAATACACCTGAAGAAGATCCGCAGACACCGAGTGAGCCGCAGACGCCCGATAACAAAACACCTGACTGCGAGCCGCAGACACCCGATAACGAAACACCTGATTTGGATATCGACTACGATGAAACACCTTCTGATGGAGAAAAGGAGAAGTATAGGGATTTTTACTACGTCAACGAATATGACTATTATTTTGAAGATGAAAGTGTATTTTACGACGGTACGTATCCTCTTCCTATAAACTCTTATAAACATAGTTTTGATGAAGATGTTGTAAATGAAGGTTGGGAGACGTGGTTTCGAGAATATATCATGAAGCTTTACGGGAATGAGTATGATCCCGGAGAAATTGGAAGCAATTATTACGAAACAGATGATGAGTATGTTGCGCGGAGTGATTCATGGCCTGCGGGATATGACGCTCCAAGGCGGATCAATTATAATACAGCAAATACTCTTATCAATATTAGTCTTGATATAGGAGCTGTTGATGGCTATTTTGATCTTAATCCGACAGAAGCGCTGGATTATGTAAAAAATTTGAAATATTACACTGCGGCTATTGCGCATCTTGGAATAGCCGACCCCTATATTGAAATGTGGGAGTCGTATCTTGACTACAGTCATTCGTATTGGTTTTATGTATACGAGAAATCTGACTATTTGAATTTGTCAAAGAGAACCAGTGATAAGGGATGCTTTTCTGTGTTCTTAAGTTTTAGTGACTATGAAGGTGACGAAAACGATAGAGTGTCTGCAAGAGTTAGGGTTTATAAGCCGAGAGATACTTCTGTGACAAGTCAAGCGAATATGGTGACGTATCAAACTGCATTGAATTATATTCTTGGAAGATTTGATTACGGAGATGAATTTGAATATGTCAAAAATAATATCAAATGCATCCCACATTATACTGCACATAGACAAAGGGATACTTTAACGACAGTCTATAGTTTTTACGTTGAATATTATGATGAAAACGGGAACAAATATTATGAATATTTGGGTGACTGTTCAATGTTTGACAGTGAAACGGCAGTTGATACGGAGGTGACAGAGAAAGTACCGAGTGACGGAGAGGTAGTTCGTCCGACTGCTGGACCGACGATTTCAGATCAAAAATACGATGATTTGCATTATGTGTCTTTGCACTACTCTTACGAAAGTTTTGTTGATGAGGTTCTAAACTCGGATAAAGAAAAACTTGAAAAAATTACCGAAATTGAAAAGAAATATCTGTACGACACATCTAAAAAGACTTTTGTGTCAGATGACGAGATAGTAAACGGTATTTTCGGTAATTTCCGAAACAATATTCTTGATAGTAGTAGATATATGATTCCTTTTATAAACGGAAAATCTGTTTGTGGAGAGTATATTAATTATACGCGAATGAATTTGTATTCCTCGTATGAATCATCACGAAAGCCTTGCATATTGTTTATGACATCAGATTCGAACCAAAGTATTATCAGTATTTACACTACTTATATGGATCAGTCTATCGCTAAAGAAGCAGCGGTCAAAGGAGGTCCGTGGGCAACGTCAGTAATGTTCCCGGGACTGGCTACTACGGATAATTATAAACAATATTATCCAAAAGATGAACTCGAATACACAACGGTATATGAAAAAGAATATACCGTTGGCGATCGAAAAGTTTTGGCTTTGGTTACCGAAATTGCATTGGACTCTGATCCAACCCTAATGATCTATTTTACGTATGATGACGTCTTTGTCAGTATTCGTCTGAATGAATCCATCGCCGAAGAAATTCTCGCAGGCTTTGAACTGTACGAATGTGACCTTACCACGGGTCAGCCTCTCCGTGATACTCCCGGCAGAAGCGAAGATTTTTTGAACTGAAAAAATTGATTCAGGAAAAGGGGCTGTCGCACTAAGGTAAAAATGCACAAACAACTGTAGGGACCGGCGTCACTGTTTGCGAAGCAAACAGTGACGCCGGTCCCTACACATTATTTGGCGTTTTGCCGATCATTCTTATAAATGCGACAACCCCTTTTCCTTTTGACATATTAAAATAAAAATGGTATAATCAAAGCATAAAATTTTTGTTTTTTCGCGGGAGGTTTTCGCGTTTTCTCCGTCTAATCGGTGAACGCGTTCAAGGAAAGTTCGCAAATATGATTTTTCCTTGTGTGATGGGAAACCGTCGCAAATCGAAGAAAGGTATGGACGTAAATGATGGTAAACGGTGAGAGTAGCTACCGCAGTTTCCTCGAAGGTGATGACGAAGGACTGGTTGAGATCGTCAGAGACTACAGAGACGGTATGCTCCTGTACGTAAACGGCATCGTGGGTAATATTTTCGTTGCCGAAGAAGTGGTGCAGGAAACATTTACAAAGTTAATAATAAAAAACCTCGCTTTTTCGGCAGGTCCTCCTTCAAGACGTGGCTCTATGCCATAGCAAGGAAGCTGATAACAAATAAAAAACTTCCTTATCTTTTGCGAATAAGGAAGTTTTTTAATATATTACCTCTTTTTAGTATCAAATCGCATGAATATGGTTGCTACCTGCGATCTTGAAGCGATGCCGAGAGGATCAAGGAGAATTTTTCCGCCCTTTGAAGCTCCCGTGATGAGACCTTCCGCATACGCCCATTTCATGGCATCAAGTGCCCATGAGCTTGTGCTGTCTGCATCGGGAAAGCTGTCAAGGCTCGCGGTAGTCGATGTGTCGTAACCCTTGAAGCTTGCGTATCTGTAGAGGATAGTCGCAAGCTGTTCTCTCGTGATCTCTCCGTCGGGGGAAAACTTTGTGTCGGAGGTGCCCTTGACGATGGCATTTTGGTATGCCCATGCAACTGCATTTCTGTACCAATCTGCCTCGATGTCGGTGAAGGGAACGTTGCCGCTGACTTCAGGCTCACCTTCAATTCTATAGAGAACGGTGACTACCATGGCGCGTGTCATAACACCGTCGGGGGAGAACTTTCCGCCGCCGATACCGTTCATGTAACCTTTTGATACTGCAAAATCTACCGATTTCTTGTACCAGGCATCACGGGGAATATCACTAAACATTTCGGAGGAATCAACTGATGGGGTAAGCTTTGGAATTTCGGTGATGTCGGTTTTTTCGTCGCAAGCCTTGCAGTGCCGTGACTTGCTTCCCGTAAATTCAAGTGTCGGCTCAACGTCAACGGTAAAGCTGTCTTCGAAATCGTGACCGATAGCGGAGATTTCACGATTCTCCACCTCTCCACAGTGGCATGAACGAGTTTCCGTGCCCTTTTCGGTGCAGGTGGGCTCTGTCGCCGTAGTCCATTCGCCGAATACGTGCCCCGTCTCGGGGATAGTCTCTTGAGGAATTGTAACCGTGCCGCAGACGGTGCAGTGCTCACCCTCGGTAAGTCCGCTGTTCGTACAGGATGGAGCTACAGGAGTATCCTTCACCAAGCTGTGCCCCGTCTCGGGGATAGTTTCTTGAGGAATTGTAACCGTGCCGCAGACGGTGCAGTGCTCACCCTCGGTAAGTCCGCTGTTGGTACATGATGGAGCTACAGGTGTGTCCTTCACCAAGCTGTGCCCCGTCTCGGGGATAGTTTCTTGAGGAATTGTAACCGTGCCGCAGACGGTGCAGTGCTCACCCTCGGTAAGTCCGCTGTT
>JAFXKJ010000011.1 GCA_017531765.1 Clostridia bacterium | reverse complement strand
TCGATGCCCGCGCGCTTCAAGCAGTTGAAGCTACGTACGGACATGTCAAGCTCCTCAATGGTCATCTCAAGTACCTTCTCCTTAACGGTCGCAACGCTTTCAACCATAATTTCAGCGTTCTTCGCCTCGTCCGAGAGATCTACGAACAAGTTGAGATGTTCGTTGAGTATCTTGGCGCCATATGAAATCGCTTCCTTTGCTGAGCTTGTGCCGTCTGTAAGAACCTCGATAGTAAGCTTATCGTAGTCTGTAATATTGCCGACACGTGTATTCTCAACATTGTAGTTTACATTGTACACGGGAGTGTAGATCGAATCGGTAAAGATAGTACCGATAGGTGCAGACATACCCTGATTTTCATCGGAATATATCTCCTTGTTTCTCTGCTGAGAAACATAGCCGCGGCCCTTAGCAAAGGACAGCTCCATATGGAAACGAACATTCTCGCCTACAGTTGCGATCACGTGATCGGGGTTGAGGATCTCGATATCTGCATCCTGCTTGATATCACCTGCAGTGACAACGCAAGGACCTGTGACATCGATCATTGTGTTCTTCACAGTTACGGAGTGAAGCTTTGCGGTAATGCCTTTAACATTAAGTACGATTTCTGTAACATCCTCTTTCACACCGTCAATGGTGGAGATCTCATGAAGTACGCCGTCGATCTTAATGCTTGTTACAGCATACCCGGGCAGTGAGCTCATAAGCACACGGCGCAGGGAGTTTCCGAGAGTAATGCCGTAGCCTCTCTCAAGAGGCTCGACTACGAATGTGGCTTTTTCGCCACCTTCGCTCACGTCCAATGTAACAATATTGGGCTTTTCTATTTCGATCATTGTAACAACCTCCTAATTTTTATTTGTTTTCCGTGACCTTTGTCCGGAATCTGCATCTTGGGCACTTGCGGTTTTACACGAAGCTGCCTTGACTTCGACGGCAATAACCGACCGCAAACAAGATGCTAAGGCAGGTTATTACCTTATTACTTAGAGTAGAACTCGACGATGAGCTGCTCGTTGAAGGGGAAGTCAACGTCATCTCTTGCGGGGATAGCGATAACCTTTACGCTTGCAGCTGCTGCATCAAGCTCAAGCCACTTGGGAGCTGTGGTGTTTGCCATATTCTCCATAAGGGCCTTGATCTTCTCAGAAGAGCGGCTCTTTTCCTTAAGAGCTACTACATCACCAACCTTGAGAATGATGGAGGGGATGTCTGCCTTCTTACCGTTGAGGGTAAAGTGTGCGTGACGAACGAGCTGGCGAGCCTCCTTACGGCTGCTTGCAAGACCCATTCTGTATACTACGTTATCGAAACGACGCTCGAGAAGAGAGAGAAGGTTCTCACCTGTGATGCCTTCCTTCTTATCTGCAACTACATAGTATTTCTTGAACTGCTTCTCCTGTACACCGTAGTAGCGGCGTGCAGTCTGCTTCTCTCTGAGGTGCTGACCGTACTCCTTTACGGACTTACGGCCTGCGCCGTGCTGACCGGGAACTGTTGCGCGTCTGTCAAGTGCGCACTTGTCGGAAAGGCAACGGTCACCCTTGAGGAAAAGCTTCTT
>JAFXKJ010000064.1 GCA_017531765.1 Clostridia bacterium | reverse complement strand
TTCCCACAACGAGATGGCGTATTCACAACATTTTGCCATCCTCTACTACGGCAACGATCACGTCTTTGAATATAATCACATCCATCACGTAACCACAGACAGCGCCGACGCGAGTGCTATCTATGCGGGACGTCAGTGGACCTACTACGGCAACGTGCTCCGCTACAATTACTTCCATGACATCGGAAACGAAACACTCCGTGACGCAAAGGCTATATACTTCGACGACGGTCTATCCGGTCAGACGGCATACGGAAACGTAATCACCAACGTATACGGTCAGGCAATGATGATGGGCGGCGGCCGCGATAACACTATTTTCAACAATATCTTCATTGATATATACGACAACAAGAACTCAAACGTTTCTGCTCCCTTTGCCGTTGATTCAAGATCAAGAACAGGTGCTGAGGATCCTACATTCTGGGCCGGCGACACATGGGAGTTCGGTGTTCAGTTCGAGGAGGTTCCCTATAGCACGGGAATCTGGGCAGAAAAGTACCCCGATCTCGCGAAGCTTAAGTACAAGAAAAACACCTTTGAGCTTGACGATCTTTACGCATTCTTTAACCCCGCATTCGACATCGTAAAGAACAACGCCATGTACGTATCCGGTAAGGGTCCGAAGGCAATGACAATGAGCTTCGCGGGGCACACTCACGGAATGGCTGAGGAGATTGCGTCAAGCTGTGACTTCACGGGTAACACGCTCGTTGCGAAGAATCTTGACGATTTCGTTGATGCGGCAAACGGCAACTTTACTCTCAAGACAGATGCAAAGGTGTTCACCGAGATTCCCGGTTTCTACAGTATTCCCTTCGGTGACATCGGTCTCGTTGACAAGGCGGAGGCAAAGGTTATGTCCTTTGACGACGTGAAGAGCGGCGACTGGTTCTACTCCGCGGCAGATTTCGCGTACAAAAACGGTCTGATGAACGGCACCTCGGCTACAACGTTCTCTCCCATGCTGAAGATGAGCCGCGCTCAGCTTGTAACTGTGCTTTACAGACTCGACGGTCAGTGTATGTCGGCGGCAAGCGTGCCCTTTGACGACCTCACTCAGGATTGGTACCGTGCGGCGGTTGCGTGGGCGTACGAAAACGGCATCGTAAACGGTACTGCGGAGACAAAATTCTCCCCCGACGGCGACCTCACCCGTGAGCAGACGGCAACTATCCTTATGAGATACTGCAACTACAAGGGTTACGACGTTTCAAAGACAATGGACGTTAATTCCTTCCCCGACGCTGATAAGATCGGCTCATGGTCGCTTGAGGCTATGCGCTGGGCGTGCGCCGAGGGACTCCTCACCGGTAAGCCTTCGGGAGACAAAACACTCCTTGACCCTCAAGGAAGCGCAACAAGAAGCGAGGTTGCCACCATTCTCATGAGATTCTGCGAAAAGTTTTAAGTAATCACAGTAAACACGGTCGGAATACAGCAAATGTTCCGACCGTGTCTTTTTATATCTGCATGGAAAGTAGATTTTGAAAAGCAGTAAATGCGTGAGTATTATCAAAACATACCTAAAACTCAGCAAAATATCCCATGAGAGTGTTTACTTACTGCTTTTATGATATAATTAACTTGACAAGTTGTCATTTCGCAAACAGAAAAGCCGATTCCATAAAAAATATACTTTCTAAGTAATCAAGTAAAGGAAAGCCGTTATGAAAAAAATCTTATTCGCCTTGTTTTCGGCAACCATCCTTCTGGGATGTGCGTTTCACGTTTTCTCCGTTGAGTTGCCCTTCAACGACGTTGACAGTTTTTCTTGGTACCGCAGTGCAGTTGAAACCGTATACTCCGAAGGCATAATGGAAGGTATCGGAAACTCACGGTTTGCACCAATGCAGCCTATGAGCCGCGCCGAGCTTGTAACGGTAATGTACCGCCTCTCGGGGGAAAACACTGAAAATCTCAGCGGAAGCCTCAGCTTTACAGATACCGACAGCTCTGCATGGTATTCGGACAGCGTGAAATGGGCGGTGGAAAAAGGACTTGTTACGGGGTACACCGACGGAAGCTTCAAACCCAACGCACCGATACAGCGTCAGGAGCTTGCAAAGATCACCGTGTTATTTTTGGAAAGCAAAGGTGTTTTGACAAATATCAACTCGTCTGTTTCATTTGCCGACAGGCTCTCTTTCCCTGAGTGGTCAAGGGAATATATCGAGAAGCTTGGCACCTGTGGACTGATGATCGGTGACGAAAAGGGGAATTTCAATCCTAATTCAAACACAAGCCGTGCCGAGATCGCCACTCTTGTCACAAGAATTCTCCCCCTTCTAAGCAGTACTTCCCTTCTTGACGTTGTAAAGGACGGAAAATTCACTTACACTGTTGTTTACGACGACAGCGACAGTATTCTATCAGGTATCATAGAAGACTTTCTTTACGATATGCGTTTCGAAAAAGGACTGAAGATCAATGGGGTTAAAGCAAGTGAAGCAAAAGACGACTACGGACGTGAGATAGTTTTCGGGAATGTGAGAGACAGTGCTGAAATGCCCTACCGTGACTTAGCTCCAAGCGGCGATTTTTTGATCCGTCACGTGGAAGATGACATTATCCTTTGTACCAACGACTCACAGCTATATTCGTATCTTTTCAAGGTTTTTGAAGTAAAGGTCTTAAGCTTCCTCGAAAACCAAGACCTGAAGATTCCCGAAAAAATTGATTTTCAGTTTTCCAAATCCAATATAACTCATCTGAGCCGCGCAGAATACGCAATAGCAAATCAAGCGGTGAACGCTGTTGACGTTTACGATTTCTTCCATCTGAAAGAGTTCACATCCTCCGACGGAAGCGTAATAAAATACCGTTTCTTCGTTCCCTTTGATTATAGTCCCGACAAAAAATACCCTGTCCTCCTTTCGCTTCACGGTATGGGAGAAAATCTCGTAGACGAAAGTAAGGGATCAACGTCAACTCTCCTTTGTATGCGCAATATGTTCAATCTTGAAAACACACCCGTAACAGAGGCTATCATAATATGTCCTCAGGGAGCGCAGTCAAGTCTTGCCGTGGAGCTTGTGGAACACATAGCGTCAAATTACTCAACCGATCCCGACCGATATTATCTTATGGGACTGTCAATGGGAGGCGCAGGCACTTGGAGTACGATCCAAGAATACCCCGACTATTTTGCGGCGGCAATGCCAATCTGCGGTTACGGAAGCATAAAAGACCCGACTGTACTGGTAAACGTACCTTTATACGTTGTTCACGGGGTAGATGATACCACCGTGGGAGTTGGAAGCAGCCGAATGCTCGTTGAAGCTATCAGAGAAGCGGGAAGCAAGGTTATCCATTACGAAGAACCTGAGGGTTACGGCCACAGCTCATGGCATTATGCGACAAAGAAAATCGAAATCGTAAAATGGATGTTCGATCAAAGACTCTCTGCAAGGTAAAACATCAAAATATAAAAGGCTGCGGAGGACTGTCGCACTAAGGTAAAAATGTACAAATAAATGTAGGGATCGGCGTCACTGTATCGCTTGCGAAACAGTGACGCCGATCCCTACACATCATTATACGTTTTGCCGATCATTTTTTCTAAATGCGACATCCCCTTCAGCAAATTGTCATATGTACTTTTATTCTTTGAAGCCTATTATCTTCTTATTTTCCGAGACCATAACAAGTACGGGAATGAGAACGATCTGAACAATGATACCGGGAAGCGCATTTGTGAACGCTCCCGCTATAAACGCGGAAAAAGTAAAAGCTCCGCCGTTTATGCCCGTGCAAACGAACATAGCAGTTCCCCACACAAGTCTGCCCACGAGCATGGAGATAACGAGAGAAAGGTACACGTAAGGCTTCTTTTGGGGAAGCGCCTTGTGCATAATACCCGCAACAACTCCGTATGCGGCAAGCTCAAGAGCCATACACACTGCCGTCGGGAAAAGAGGCGGCATATGAAGAGTAAGGGAACGTAAAAGAGGTGCCGTAGCTCCTATCGCAAGCGCCCACGTAGGACCGCAGATAAATCCGCAAAGAATCACGGGAATATGCATGGGACATAGCATTGATCCCACCTCTGGAATCTGCCCCGTAAGGAACGGCAGCACGTATGCAAGAGCCAAAAACATAGCGGAAAGCACCATCTTCAAGAGCCTGTTGTGATTTTTGATCATGATTATCTCCTTTTCAGTACAAAAAGGCGCCATTACCCCTTCTGAGATAACAACGCCTTCTTAGCATCAATAAAAATATAGTTTAGTGTTTTTGAAAACTTCTGTTTTCCGTGCCGTTCTTCTGAAAGGCTGAGACATTATAACATAAAATTCATGGAAAATCAAGCCTTTTCGCCCGAAATTATATTCTGAAGCTTACTTACCGCATCACTTATCAGCGAGGCAGTGTTACAGCTCACAACACCGGCTACCAAATTCTCGCACTTGTTCATGGGAATGAGAATGCGGACGGCATCTGCTCGCGCCACGGACAGCGCCATCCTTTCGGTAACCTCACCCAGCATGGAATCGGCAATCACGATCCCCACGGGACCTATGATCACGTCAGCCTTACGGGAGGCAACCGCAACGGGATTCTCACCTGTAGCCGAATTTTTCGCCCCCGCTTTGATCATAGCCGCGGTGGCTACGGCGTTTGTTCCCACGGCACTTACGTTTACGTCACAAAACCTCTCTGTTATCTCACGGACAAGCTGAGCACCAATCTTGCCCCCCTGCCCGTCAATTATTAGCACGTTCATACTGCACCTCGAAATACGTATCTTAAAGTGATTATATTATAGCACATTCAAGGTAAGGTGTCCATAGCGATATAAAAAAAACACCGACACAGTTTCTCTCCCGCGGTTGAAAACCGACCAGTAAAGTTGAAATACCAATTTGTTGAAAATTTATGTGGGTGTCGTATTTAGAAGAATACTCTGCAAAATGTCAAATAAAATGTAGGGGATGGCGCATTTTCACCTGAGTGCGACATCCCCAATTACTTACACGTTAGCAATCAGTGTGGTCAGAGATTTCCTCTGGCCTTCGGTAGGCTCCTTCAGCTTGCCGTTCTTCAGAAGCGTTGTAATGCAGTGTACCAGGAACCATCCGTCTGCGTGGAATACAAACTGCAGTTCATACGCTTTAATCTTTCTAAGGTGTGCAGGAACCGACTCCAGTACAGCCTCGGCATAAGGTGCCTTCAGTGCATCAAATTCAGCCTGATACTTTACCTTGATTCGCTCGCCGATAGCAAGAAGTTTATCACGAATTTCATTGCTTGCCAAAACCACGATCTGCCATGCAGATTTGAAGTGTCCGTCATAATCTCCGTTGGTTTTTACACAACCACGCTCTGCAAGCCATGCATATTCATCCTTTGAAAGACGGTCCTCAAACTCTCTTTCATAGAGTGAGAGAATACGTTTGGATTCTTCGGAATACTTGAGTCTATAACCATC
>JAFXKJ010000063.1 GCA_017531765.1 Clostridia bacterium | reverse complement strand
ATCTCATGATGGGCGGTCAGCTTGCGCAGATCACCACAGCATCAAAAGAGGATATGATCGCGGCTCAGATAAAGCCTGAGGACTGGGGCGGACTTATCGTTCGTGTCGGTGGCTTCAGCCAGAGATTCGTTGAGCTCGGCCTTGAAGTCCAGGATGAGATCATCAGCCGTTACAGTTAAAAAACAAACAGCTAAAAAACAAACAGTTAAAGAACAAATCAGAAAGGGAGTATTATCATATATGAGCAAAGTTGATGAAAGATTTATATTTGAAGGAAGAAATAAAAAGTATTACGAACAGGTTCTTCCCCGTCTGAAGCCCCGCGACGACAGAGAAGGTGCCTTCACGGGTATGCCCGACGACGGCAAGAGTCCCTTCGTTGATGCATACAACGAGAATCCCGACGAATCGGGTATCGTGATCCAGGCAATAGGTATAGTCGCCTCATGGATGTACAGCGATCCCGTCGTTACCGAAGGCGAGTATTTCGCTTGCTTTAACAGAAACCTCCGTCATATTCACGAGCACTTCTCCTTCGGTGTCAGCGGTCTTAACAGCGACAACGCCCCCGAGGAAATGATAAAGAAGGTTCGTCCCCTTGCGTATGAGCACATCGATAAGCGCGGAATTGAGCTTATGGGTGAGGAAGCATACCATAACACCGACCGCCTTTGGTGGGCAGGCGGATATCAGGGTCACACCGTTCCCTCCTACGACAAGCTCATGAAGCTTGGTGTGGGCGGTACTATCGAACAGATTAATTACTACGACAGCATTACTCCCGCAGGCAACAAAAAGAAGAAAGATTTCTACAAAGCTTGCCGTATCGTGATGGAAGGCTTCTCAACATGGTTCAATAAGTACGCCGATTACTGCGAAGAGCTTGCAAAGACGGCTGAGGGCGAGTGGAAGGTTCAGCTTCTCATCAATGCGGAAAACCTCCGTTACGTATCATGGAATGCTCCGAAGACTCTCCATCAGGCAGGTCAGCTCATGTGGGGCTACGCCCTTTGGGACTGGGTCGACTGCGTAGGCCGTTTTGATCAATACCTCTATCCCTTCTACACAGGCACATACGAAGAAAAGCAGATGATCGCAGAGCTCATCATGAAGGTTTGGGAGCACGGAAGCCACAACGTTGTTATCGGCGGTGTGAAGCCTGAAGACGGAAGTGATGCAACAAATGACATCTCTTACCTTGTACTTCAGACAATACGTACCATCCACGACGTTCACCCCAGAGTTTCCTGCCGTATCCACGAAAATACTCCCGCAGACTTCCTTGAGCTCATTGTTACTCTTTGGAGCGAGGGAATGAGTGACCCCACGATCGCTTCCGACAAGAACGTTATCGAAGGTCTTGTTGACTATGGCGTAACTCTCGAGGATGCCAGAAACTACACCCTTCTCGGATGCCAGGAAATCGAGATTCCCGGTAAGAGCAACTTCGGCTGCGAGGACGGTTCATTCAACCTTGCTAAAGCCTTTGAAATTACCATCAACCACGGCTATGACGTGCAGAAGAATATTCAGATGGGTCTTGACCTTGGCGGTCTTACCGATTTCGATACCTTCGACAAGCTTTGGGATGCGTATACAAAAGAGATCGAGTATTTCACAAGAATCTATCTTGACCTTTGCAACATGGGTGTTGACATCAGAAACGCAAACGTAGCAAAGCTCGTTAAATCCTGCATGACCGAGGCTTGTATCGAGCGCGGTCTCAATATGGACGATGGCGGTACCATCTACAATTACGGTGTAATCGAAACAGGCGGTCACGGTACTGTAGGCGACTCCATGTACGCTATGAAGAAGCTTGTTTACGATGAAAAGAAGATTTCCCTTGAGACTCTTGATGCGGCTCTGAAAGCCAACTTTGAGGGTTACGATGAAGTAAGACAGATGCTCCGTGAAGTACCCAAGTACGGTAACGGAGATGCTGAGGCAGATGCCATGTCCGCAAAGGTTCTTGAGCACTTCTGGCGCGAGATCGGCAAGTACACCTCCCGCCGCGGCGGTGTGTTCACAGGTGCCTGCTCCCTCCTTGAGGGCGGTATCAGCATGGGACGTAACGTTGGAGCAATGCCCGACGGACGTTTCGCAGGCGAGCCTCTCGGCAATACCATCGGTCCGAGAACCGGTGCCGACAAGAGTGGTGTTACCAATATGCTCACTTCCGTTGCGAGAATGCCGCTGAAGCTTGGCGTGGGCGGTTCCGGTTGTAACGTTCTCTTCCCCAAAGAGCTCCTCCAGACAAGAGAAGCAAGACTTAAGGTTGCGGGACTTGTGAAGACCTTCATGATGATGGGCGGTCAGCTTGCACAGATCACCACCGCATCAAAGGAAGACATGATCGCGGCTCAGGAAAATCCTGAGGATTGGGGTAACCTTATAGTTCGTGTAGGCGGATACAGCCAGAAGTTCGTTGAGCTTGGCAGATCAACTCAGAACGAGCTTATCAAGCGCTACGGCGACTGATTCCAAAACAATTCAACCGCTATGTAAAACAGCAAAGCGACCCTTCTGCTTTATGGCGGAAAGGTCGCTTTGTTTTTTGATTTTTCAGAATATCGGATTTTCTTTGACCATGATTTGAAAGGAGAAAGCAATGACAGACAAATTCAAGACATTTGTATATAATGAAAGAAACCTCAAAGTACGCGAGCAGATCCTCCCGAGACTCCGTGACAAGGAAGGCAGAGAGGGTACTGACACGGGCCCCTCTCACGACGGCAGGTTTCCATTCTACGATGCCTTTGAAAATCACCCAAACGACCCGTATATCATTAATCTTGCAAGAGGCATCGTCGATTCATGGCTCTTATCTGACCCTTTCTTCAACGAGGGTGAATATTTTGCAGGTTATCAGCGTCCCGGAAGAGGTATTGCTGAGCATTTCTCATGGGGAATCACGGGTTACTTTGAAGACGAGAGGGGTATGGCGCTAAAAAGCCGTATGCTACCTCTTGACAATGATCATATGCACGCCCGCGGTATTGAACTCATGGGCAAGGAAGCGTACGATTGGGCGTATACCTACCTTTGGGGTACGGGCGGCTATCAAGGACACACCGTTCCCTCATACGACAAGCTCCTGAAGCTTGGTATCGGCGGAACACTTGAACAAATCAACTACTATGACAGCATCACTCCCACGGGAAATACAAAAAAGAAGAATTTCTACAAGGCTTGCCGCATTATCATGGAGGGCTTTTCAAAGTGGTTCATAAAGCTTGCCTCTGACGCGGATGCTCTTGCAGACAAGACTGAGGGCGAGTGGGCAGACCAACTTCGCGAGATCGCCGTAACCTGCCGTAAGGTATCCCTTGACACTCCCACGACCTTCCGCGAGGCAGGTCAGCTTATGTGGGGCTACTGCCTTTGGGACTGGGTAGACTGCATCGGCCGCTTTGACCAGTATATGTATCCCTTCTACAAGGGTACTGATGAAGAAAAATATATGCTCGCCGACCTTATGCTCAAGTTCTGGGAGCACGGCGTACATAACATCACTATCGGCGGCGTAAAACCCAAGGACGGCTCCCCCGCCGAGAATGAGCTGACCTATCTCATTCTCAACATGATCCGTGCAAACCACGACGTGCATCCCCGCGTATCGGTCAGAGTACACGACAATACTCCCGATGAGCTTCTTGAGTACATTGCAGAGATCTGGGGAGACCAGATGAGCGATCCCACAGTGGCTTCCGACAAGTCCATTATCGAGGGACTCATGGGATATGGCGTTACCCTCGAGGATGCGAGAAACTACACCGTACTCGGCTGTCAAGAGATCGAAATTCCCGGCAAGAGTAACTTCGGATGTGAGGACGGTGTCATCAACCTGGCGAAGATTTTCGAACTTACTATGTACAACGGCCGTGACAGGATCCACGGTGACCTTCAGGTAGGCCTCGCTTTGGGTAACCTGACGGATTTCGATACCTTCGACAAGCTGTGGGATGCTTATACTAAAAATATCGAATATTTCACAAGAATCTTCTGCGATCTTTGCGACAGAGGTGTTGATATACGCATTGCAAACGTGTCGAAGCTGGTTAAATCCTGCATGACTGAGGCTTGCGTGGAGCGCGGTCTTCAGCTTGACGAGGGCGGCTCCGTTTACAATTACGGTTGTGTTGAAACGGGCGGCCATGCGGCGGTAGGCGACAGCCTCTACGCTATGAAGAAGCTTGTTTACGATGAAAAGAAGATCTCTCTTGAGACTCTTGATGCGGCGCTGAAAGCCAACTTCGAGGGCTACGAGGACGTAAAACGTATGCTCTCCGACGTTCCCAAGTACGGAAACAACCACGATGAGGCTGACGAAATGGCTTCTCGCGTGCTCGGTCATTTCTGGAGCGAGATCGGCAAGTACACGACACGCCGCGGTCAGGTCTTCACAGGTGCTTGCTCCCTTCTCGGCGGCGGTACCGGAATGGGTGAGGTTACAGGCGCACTGCCCGACGGAAGACGTGCCGGTGAGGCTCTCGGAAACACCATCGGCCCGAGAACCGGGGCAGATAAAAGCGGCGTTACCGCTATGCTCTCTTCCGTTACCAAAATGCCCCTCCACCTTGGAATGGGCGGCTCTGGCTGTAACGTTCTCTTCCCCAAGGAGATCCTTCAGACTCCCGATTCCCGAAAGAAGGTTGCGGGACTTGTCCGTACCTTCATGACAATGGGCGGACAGCTCGCGCAGATCACAACCGCATCCAAAGAAGATATGATAGATGCGAAGGTTCACCCCGAGGATCACGAAAACCTTATCGTACGCATTGGCGGATTCTCGAAAAAATTCAACGAATGCGGCGAAAACACAAAAGACGAGCTTATCAAGCGCTACGGCGACTGATAAAACAGTAAAATGGAGGTAAACATGGCAAATCCCAGAGGGAAATTTACATTTGAAGGACGCAACGCGCTTGTGCGTGAGCAGATAGTGAAAAGACTGAAGTCCCGCGACGAAAGAGAGGACACCTTTACGGGTCCCGACGATGACGGACGCGAACCCTTTCTCGATGCCTTTGAAAGATACCCCGACGAGCCATACATTGTGTGTCTCGCCCACGGTATCGTGGAATCCTGGATGGTCAGCGACCCCATTATCACCGAAGGCGAATATTTTGTGGGCTTCACAAGACCCAACAGACCCATTTACGACCACTTCTCCAAGGGCCTTAAGGGCGGTTGGGAAAGAAGCGAGAGAGCAATGAAGCTAAAAAGCCGTATGCTCCCTCTCGACAGAGACTATATTGACCAAAAAGGCTTTGAACTCATGGGGTCAATCTACTGGCCGTCAAATGCTCTGTGGTTCCCCGGCGCGTTCCAAGGTCATACCGTACCAAGCTACGACAAGCTCATGAAGCTTGGAATCGGCGGCACCATAGCTCAGATCAACCATTACGACAGCATCACCCCTGACGGAGACGTCAAAAGAAAGGCATTTTACAAGGCTTGCCGCATTATCATGGAAGGCTTTTCCGCGTGGATCAATAAATATGCCGACTACGCTGAAGAACTGTCAAAGACGGCTGATGGCGAATGGAAACTTCAGCTCCTTGAGATCGCGGAAAACTGCCGCCGTGTGTCAATGGATGCCCCCACAAACCTCCGCGAGGCAGGTCAGCTCATGTGGTCATACGCTCTTTGGGACTGCGTTGACTGCGTAGGCAGATTTGACCAGTATATGCTTCCCTTCTTCACGGGCAGCGACGAGGACGTTCAGATGATTGCAGACATCATCATGAAGGTCTGGGAGCACGGAAGCCACAACGTAGTCCTCGGCGGTGTCAAACCCGAAGACGGAAGTGACGCATCCAACGATATTACGTATCTCGTGCTCCAGATAATCCGCGAAAACCACGACGTTCACCCCCGCGTTGCGGTGCGGATCCACGAGAACACACCAGCAGAGCTCCTTGACCTTATCGTCACCACCTGGAGCGAGGGTATGAGCGACCCCACCGTCGCCTCCGACGTGCAGATCATCCCGGGTCTTATGAATTACGGCGTTTCCCTCGAAGACGCGAGAAATTACACAATCCTCGGTTGTCAGGAGATCGAAATTCCGGGTAAGAGCAATTTCGGTTGCGAGGACGGTTCCATTAACCTTGCGAAGATCTTTGAGATCACCCTTAACAACGGTCAGAATCCCGGTGACAGCTACGCTCAGATCGGTCTGACTCTCGGAAACCTCACGGATTTTCGGACATTTGACGAGCTTTGGAACGCATACACCTCTCAGGTAGAGTATCTGACCAGATTCTTCATTCAGCTTTGCAACTACGGAGTTGACATTCGCGTAGCAAACGTTTCAAAGCTTATCAAATCCTGTATGACCGAGGCTTGTATCGAACGCGGTCTTAACCTTGACGACGGCGGAGCAGTATACAACTACGGCTGTATTGAGACAGGCGGTCACGGAACTGTGGGCGACTCTCTTTATGCCATCAAGAAGCTTGTTTACGATGAAAAGAAGATCTCCCTTGAGACCCTTGATGCCGCACTTAAAGCAAACTATGAGGGTTATGAGGATATAAGAAAAATGCTCCGCGACGTGCCGAAGTACGGCAACGGAAATGACGAGGCTGACGAAATGGCAGCCCGCGTTCTCCGTCACTTCTGGAGTGAGATCGGAAAATACAATTCCCGCCGCGGTCAACCCTTCACGGGCGCTTGCTCCCTCCTTGAGGGCGGCATTGAAATGGGCGCACAGGTTGGTGCGCTTCCCGACGGACGCTATGCGGGAGAGCCTCTCGGTAACAGCGTAGGTCCGAGAACGGGCGCTGACAGGGCCGGTGTTACAAGTATGCTTTCGTCCGTTGCAAAGATGCCCCTCCACCTTGGAATGGGCGGCTCGGGCTGTAACGTGCTCTTCCCCCGCGAGCTTCTTCAGACTCCCGAGTCAAGAGCTAAGGCGGCAGGTCTTATCAAGACATTCATGATGATGGGCGGTCAGCTTGCGCAGATCACCACAGCTTCCCTTGAGGACATGAAGGATGCTCAGGTACATCCCGAGGATCACGGAAACCTTATCGTCCGTGTTGGCGGCTTTAGCAAGAAGTTTATTGACTGCGAAAGAGAGACTCAGAACGAGCTGATCATGCGATACGGCGAGTAAGCATTAACAGGAAGAATATCGGCGTACAATAATTGTGAGTTGTACGCCGATGATTTTTCAACACTATAGCAAACTCAAAAAAAAAACAAAAAAGTTGAAGAAAAACTAAAAAAAAGAGAAATAACGCTTGACAAACCCAAAGATCTGTGGTATAATAACTTCCGTTGGAAATAAGCTGATATGGCTCAGTCGGTAGAGCACATCCTTGGTAAGGATGAGGTCCCCGGTTCGAATCCGGGTATCAGCTCCAGAAAAAGAAAGACACGCGAGGGCGTGTCTTTCTTTTTCAATGAAATTCGTTCCTTACGGAACGAGTGAAATATTGCTACGCAATATGAAATACGCTGACGCGCATGAAATATGCCTACGGCATATGAGGAACGAATTTTATTTCACATTTTGCCAGCGGCAAAATATTTCATAATCCGTAAGGATTATTTTGGAAAATGGCGTTTGTTCTATCTGTAACGATATAGATGAAGACGAGGATGTATTTAGCACCAAACATTACCATTGCATAAGAATAGAGAAAAACTTTACCTCTGCCGACGGCACATATGATTTGTCGGCAAAATTCAACACCTTTTCGGCAACAATTTATGGTTTGGGAGATGGGGAATCAGGTTCTCTTAAAATATATGCTGATGGTGTATGCGTTTTTTCTGACACATCTATAGATCCAAATACACGACCGTTTCAAATAACGTTGGATGTTACCGGAGTAATGGATTTGAAATTTGAAATGATTCAATACTATAATTCATATATAGGAGAATGCTTCGGATTATCTGACGTATACATTCAAAAAACAGTAAAATAATCCCCCATTTTCAGTTCCATTTCATTCGTGACATTAAGTGACTCGATGTCAATAGTAAGCCTAACAAAAACACACAAACCAAGGATACGTATAGGACACCGTCCTACGCATATCCTTGGTTTTCTTTTTTCAGCCTCACGCAAGTGTTTGCTTTCTGTATTCCGACGGTGTTCCCCCCGTGATGTCCTTAAAATTACGGTTCATGCTTCTCACTGACCTGAAGCCGCATTCCGATGAGATCTCGATCATGTTCATGTCGGAATTCGACATGAGGTAGCAGGCGTGGCTCACCCTTACCTGATTTACGTATTCGTTAAACGATATCCCGATCACCCGCTTGAAATACCGCGACAGATATGAATAATCGTAACCCATCTCAAGGGCAAGCCCCGCAAGGGTACATTCGCCGGAGTAGTTTTCCTGAATATAACGGAATATTTTGAAGGTCAGGTTGTTAAGCGCCTTGTCAGTCACGGAATATTCCGCACTCTCATGGAAAGACGCGCAAATGAGATACAGCGTGCCCTTCAAAGTCAATATATCAGTATTCATGTTAAGGCGGCAAAACATCTCAAAGAGATGAGGCGGCAGTAAAAACTTAGAATACCTCGGAAACGTGCCCTCTGTTCTTTGGGTATACGCGCTGACCAGTCCCGGATCGAACACTATTAAGCGGTGTCGGCTTTTCTGCGGCGTTCTCATTGAGTGGATCTGATTCGGGAATACTATCACTGCCTCACCGCGGCGGAGGAGGTATTCCTCATCCCCCACACTCACCGCCATCTCTCCGTCTTCAACCACGATTATTTCATAGTTGTAGTGTATATGCGTGGGAAACTCAAAATTCTCGTCACTTCCGAAAAACCTATAATCGGATACTATCGGATGATCAAGCTCGTAAAACATGGTAATCTCCCAAAAAAGTCAAATTTTGTCTGATTATTATACCATTTTTGGCGAGATTTTTCAATGGTTTTGTTATATAATTGTATTCGAAAAAGTATATTTTCATTTTGGAGGTTATATAAATGAAAGAATTTTTTCCTGAAATACCGATTATAAAATACGAGGGCAAGAAAAGCGAAAATCCCCTCGCTTTCCGCTTTTACGATCCCGATGAGGTAATTGCGGGCAAGCCCATGAGAGAGCATCTCAAATTTGCCGTTGCTTACTGGCACACCATGTGCGCAGGGGGCACCGATATGTTCGGAGTTGACACTCACGACAAAACCTTTGGCACGTCAGACCCCATGGAGCACGCGAAAAACAAGGCGTACGCAATTTTTGAGCTTATGAACAAGCTCTCCATCGACTATTTCTGCTTCCACGACCGCGACATCGCTCCCGAGGGCAGAACTCTTGCGGAAAGCAACGAACGTCTTGACGTGATAACGGACCTTATGGCTGAGCTTATGAAGGAAAACGGCAAGAAGCTCCTTTGGGGTACTGCAAACTGCTTCGGAAATCCCCGATATATGCACGGAGCTGGAACTTCCCCCAACGCTGACGTTTTCGCCTTTGCGGCAGCTCAGATCAAGAAAGCCATCGAGATCACCGTAAAGCTCGGCGGTAACGGCTACGTTTACTGGGGCGGACGGGAGGGTTACGAAACTCTCCTTAACACCGACATGGGTCTTGAGCTTGACAACATGGCTCATCTCCTTCGCATCACCAGCGAGTACGGTCGTAAGATCGGCTTCAAGGGCGACTACTACATCGAGCCGAAGCCCAAGGAGCCTACCAAGCATCAGTACGATTTCGATGCCGCAACCGTTATTGGCTTCCTCAACAAGCACGGTCTTTCAAAGGATTTCAAATTAAACATCGAAGCAAACCACGCAACTCTTGCGGGACACACCTTCCAGCACGAGCTTGCCATGGCAAGAGTCAACGGTGCTTTCGGCTCCATTGACGCAAATATCGGGGATATGCTCTTGGGTTGGGACACCGACCAGTTCCCCACAAACATCTACGACACAACTCTCTGTATGCTTGAGGTTTTGAAGGCGGGCGGATTCACCAACGGCGGTCTTAACTTTGACGCAAAGGCTCGTCGCGGCTCCAATACTTGGGAGGATACGGTTTACGCTCACATCGCGGGCATGGATGCCTTCGCTCTCGGCTTCAGAATGGCTCTGAAGATCATGGATGACGGCAGACTTGACACGTTTGTTAAGAATCGCTACGCAAGCTACAGCGAAGGCATCGGCAAGAAGATCCTTGACCGCAGTGCAACTATCGAAGAGCTTGAAGCATATGCTCTGCAGATGGGCGACGTTAAAACCAACACAAGCGGCAGACAGGAATACCTTGAAAACGTACTTAACGGTATTCTCTTCTGCTGAGATACTATCATAGCCTTCCATAGCGCCCCGGATTGGCGGCAGTAGGCTGAACGGAGATTATCATGAAATATATAGTAGGTATCGACATCGGTACATCAGGCACGAAAACCGTTCTCTTTGATGAGTGCGGAAAAAAGATCGCCTCCCACACCGTGGAATATCCCTTATATCAACCAAAGAACGGCTGGGCTGAACAAGAGCCCGCCGATTGGTGGCGTGCATCCTATGAAAGCTGTAAGGCTGTGATCACCGAAAGCGGTGTTTCACCTGCTGACATTGCGGGGGTCGGTCTTTCGGGACAGATGCACGGGCTTGTTATGCTTGACGAAAATGGCGACGTCCTTCGCAGATCCATCATCTGGTGCGACGGTCGTACGGGCGAGGAATGTGAACTTATCAAAGAGCTCATAGGTCATGACAGACTTATCGAGATCACCGCAAATCCTGCCCTAACGGGATTTACCGCATCCAAGATCATGTGGGTCAAGAGGCACGAACCTGAAATTTTCGACAAATGCAAAAAGATCCTTCTGCCCAAGGATTACGTAAGATTTATGCTGACGGGGGAGGCGGCAACCGACGTTTCCGATGCATCGGGAATGCAGCTTATGAACATCGGTAAGAGATGCTGGTCTGAGGAGGTTTGCGAGAAGCTTGGTATTGACACTTCCCTTCTGGCAAAGCTTTACGAATCCCCCGAGGTCAGCGGATACGTTACCGAAGAAGCATCCCGTCTCACGGGACTTGCCGTCGGAACTCCCGTTGTTGCGGGCGCGGGCGACAATGCCGCCGCGGCTGTAGGAATGGGCGTTGTTTGTGACGGTAAAGCTTTCACTACTATAGGCACAAGCGGAGTCGTGTTCGCACACACCGATAAAATGTCTATCGATCCCGCGGGCAGAGCTCACACCTTTTGCTGTGCTGTCCCCGGATGCTGGCACGTAATGGGCGTAACTCAAGCGGCAGGTCTCTCTCTCCGATGGCTTCGCGACACTGTCTGCTCAGATGAAGTTGAAAAAGCCGAGGAATCGGGAGTTGACCCCTACGTTATCATGGACTCTGAGGCGGAAAAGTCAACGATCGGCGCTTCAAAGCTTCTGTTCCTTCCCTATCTCATGGGCGAAAGAACACCCCACCTTGACCCAAATGCAAGAGGCGCGTTTGTCGGACTTTCAGCGATACACACGAGAGGTGACATGATCCGCGCCGTAATGGAGGGTGTGTGCTATTCTCAGGCTGACTCTCTGTCTGTTCTCCGCGAAATGAACACCGACGTTTCCTCCATGCTCGTTTGCGGCGGCGGAGGAAAGAGTCCGCTGTGGCGTCAGATGCTCTCTGACGTTTACGGCATCCCCTGCTCACGTATTGAATCTGACGAGGGTCCCGCCCTCGGTGCGGCAATACTCGCAATGGTGGGGGCGGGCATTTATCCGTCAGTTGAAGAAGCGTGCGACGCGGTAGTCAAGCTTCGTGACACAGTTGAGCCTGACGGCGAAAGACACAAGCAGTACGAATGCTACTACGATATTTACAAAAAGCTCTACTCACATCTTAAAGAAGACTTTGCCACAATGGCGAAGCTCTGAGACATAAAATATGCAGTAATATACCAAACAAGGAGAAAAACCATGAAAAAGGTACTTATGATCACCGGTGGTTGGGACGGACATGAACCGGTACAACAGTCAACACGTTTCTCACGTATTCTAAGAGAAGAAGGTTATGAAGTTGACGTATTTGACAATTACGACGTTCTTTTAGACATTAACAAGCTCCGTGAATACGATCTCTTCGTGCCCTTCTGTACAATGGATAAGCTTCCCGAGGAAGCGACAGGTAACATATCCACTGTAATTGGAGAAGGAATGGGTCTCGCAGGTAATCACGGCGGTATGTGTGACGCTTTCCGTACCAATACCGAATGGCAGTTCATCTGCGGCGGTCAGTGGGTCAGCCACCCCGGTGGATTCGTAACCTACAAAGTTGACGTTATTCCCAGCGCAAATCCCCTTACTGAAGGAATCGACAGCTTTGAGGTAACAAGCGAACAGTATTACGTTCACGTAGACCCCGCTATCGAAGTTCTTGCTACCACACGCTTCCCAAATCCGCAGGCACCCTACTATCACATCGCAAACAAGCCTGTTGATCTCCCTGTAATGTGGACAAAGTTCTGGGGACTCGGAAGAGTATTCTATCTCTCCGTAGGACATCAGGACAGCGTATTTGATGAAGCTCCCGAGGCTCAGGAACTCATGAAACGCGGACTTATCTGGGCGGCAGGCGGAAGAGAGTATGCCGCTGAAAAGGGACTTACCGTTGACCGCTTCCTCACAGACAAAAAGAATTTCTGAGAAAGGATCTTAAATCATGAAAAAAACTAAAATCGGTTTCGTGGGTTGCGGCGCCATCAGTAGTATTTATCTTGAAAATCTTACGAACTTATACAAAGAGGTTGAGATCATCGGTGTCTGCGACCTTATAAGAAGCAGAGCCGAGTGGGCTGTTGAGCATTACAATATTCCCAAGCTTTATCGTGATATGTATGAGCTTTTCGCTGACCCCGAAGTTGACATCGTACTTAACATTACCCGTCCTTACGAACATTTCGACGTTACCATGGAGGCACTGAAAGCAGGAAAACACGTTTACAGCGAAAAGCCCCTTGCGGCAACACTTGACGAGGGACGTCAGATCATGGCTCTCGCAAAAGAAAAAGGACTTATGGTTGGCGGTGCGCCCGACACTTTCATGGGCGCGGGAATACAGACCTGCCGCCGTCTCATTGACGACGGTTACATCGGAGATATAGTTGGCGGTTCAGGTCAGCTTCTCTGTCACGGTCACGAAACATGGCACCCCGATCCTGAGTTCTACTACAAGCATGGTGGCGGACCTCTCTTTGACATGGGTCCCTACTACATCACAGCTCTTGTAAATCTTATTGGCAACGTCGAATCCGTTTACGCCATGACCAAAAAGAGCTTTGACAAGCGTACGATTACAAGTCAGCCCCATTTCGGAGAAATAATTGACGTTGACGTTGACACTCATATCGTTGGTACACTCAGATTCGAGTCAGGTGCAATCGTAACTCTTGTTACTTCATTTGACACATACATGAGACGTGATTCCATTGAGCTTTACGGTACAAAGGGTACTCTTTACGTGCCTGACCCCAACTTCTTCGGCGGCCCCGTTGAGCTTTACCGTCCCGAAAATGACGAAAGACGTGAAATTCCCCTTATGTTCAAGTATAAGGAAAACAGTCGCGGTCTCGGACTTGCCGATATGGCAAAGGCTATCACCGATGGTCGTCCGATCAGAGCTTACTCCGATATGACCTTCCACGTTCTTGAGGTCATGGAAAGTCTCCTT
>JAFXKJ010000010.1 GCA_017531765.1 Clostridia bacterium | reverse complement strand
TAAAAAGACACATAAAATGGAGAAATCCGCCGAAAAAAATCGGCGGATTTCCACTTTAATGGCTATTTGCTTGCGCCCCCTCCGAAGCTTTGACAATTAATTTCCTCGTGTCTTTTGTTCGGCGCTAAATGCGACAGCCCCTTCTCTATAAGATATGAAATTATCTGTAGTTGATAAGGTGGATATAATAGGGATTATCAGCGGCAGGATTCTTAACAGTTACAGATACTGTATGCTTACCTGCGGAAAGCTCGTTTGTAACGAGGTAAGGCTTGCTGATGGAATCAAGCTCATAGACGTACTTGCCGTTGTCTATGTTTACAACAAGAGTGACAGGATCACCGTTTTCGTGTTCGTGGTTCCATGTGTGGATATAGAGCTCAGTACCCGTGAATTCAAATACGAGAGCTTCGGAGCCGCCGTTGTGCTTTATACTGCGAGAGTACATCTCATCCTCAAGAGTGATGTATTCCCAGCTTCCGAGAGACTTGATTGCCTCTGTGTTGTTCTTGTCGTCGATGGTCTCGAGTCCTTCGAACATTCTGCCGTAAAGCATAGCCTCGGGAAGAGCCTTAACTGTAAGCTCATCAGCGGAAGCTGACTTGATCTCGTCTCTGATAATGCTCAGCATATTTTTTACCATGTGATCCTTCATCTGATGACCCCATGTTGTGGGATGGATACCGTCGTGAGTATAGTCGATTACAGTAATTCTGCCGGTGTTTACACCTGCAACGAAGCCTGCGTGCATATCGATAACGGGAAGACCGTAGTATTCTGCGATAGCAATGTGAGCTTCTCTTACCTCGGGACCGTCGCCTGTACCGGAGTTACAGAGAACAACGATTACCGCGGTGTCATCACCGAATTCAAGACATCTTCTTGCCAGAGTTTCAAAGCTCTTGCGGTTGTAGTCGTTGTCGGAGCTGTCGTTTACGGAGAACTCGATAAACACGATGTCGGGATTGTAATTGAGGAGGTGGTTCTGAAGACGTGTGTTGGCGTAGTCGGAGTTTGTACCGCCGATACCTGCGTTAACGCCCGTAATCTCAGAATTCGGATACTCGGCGCGGAGCCAATCTGTCACAGCAGAGGGCCAGTTACCGTTGGGGTCTGCACCGATACCTGCGGTGAGAGATCCGCCGATATAGCCGACAGTGAGAGCTTCACCCTTTTCAGCTGCAGCAAGCTTCTTAGCAAGCTTTGCTACGTTGCCGGTTGAAAGTACAGATGCGTCAATGATGGTTTTGTAAAGGTCATCAGCGATACCGAGGTCATAGCTGTTACCGTCTATTACGGTTTCAATATAATATACGCTGAACGGACGACCCTTGGAAGCAGTTGTTTCACCTGTTTCAATATTCTTGATACAGAAGTTGATGGGAATAATTCCTGAGGTATTTATCTCGATCTTGCCGCCGTAGGAATTATCATGATGAGTATTTCTGAGCTGTCTGAAAGCGGAATCTGTCATTACCACCTGATACTTGTCTTCGGAGAGACCAAGCTGAGGAAGGATCTGCTCACCTACAACGTCACCGCGGTTCTCTCTGAACTCAATCCACTTGGCGAATCTGAGAACGGGCTTACCGCTTTCATCTTTTTCAAGGTAATCAAGAATGTTTTCGAACTTTACGTACATAGCGTCCACCGCCTCGGGAAGCTTTTCAGTGTAGCGTACAACGATGGTTGCGATCTCGGCACGGGTCGCAGGAGACTGAGGATTGAAGTTTCCGTTAGCGTCGCCCGTGATGAGAGCTGCCTTACGTGTAGCTTCAACGCCTACTGCCGCCCAAGAGGAGATCTTGTCTGCATCCTTGAAGTCAACAGCATTATCGGAGTTTTCGAAACCTATGCACTCGTAATCCATATAACGTGAGGTCATGAGCATAAGCTGTTCACGGGTGATAAGCTGGTTACCGCCGAAGGTCTCAGCGTTTCCGTAACCTGTAATAACGCCGGACTGCTCAGCCCAACCCACGTACTGACGGTACCAAGCGTCATCGGGAACGTCGGTGAAAGTGAAGGGAAGGTTAGGCTCACCGCCGCTGAGACGGAAGAGAATAGCCACGTACTCCGCTCTTGTGAGGTTCTTAAGAGGAGCAAAGGTGGTGTCGGAGGTACCGTTCATGATACCAAGCTCGTTAGCCTTGACGACAGCTGATGTGTACCATGCATCATCCGGTACGTCTGTCCATTTTGTAGCTGAAACGCAAACAGCCATGCAGAAAAGAACTGCGAGACAACTTGCAACTACAAGAAGTTTTTTGAGGTTTCTCATGTGTTTTCTCCTTTTTAGTTCACGTAGAACATTTAAGATAACATTATTATAAAACTATTTTTATAAAAAGTCAACTGTAGAGAGGATTTTTATACTAATGAAATATAAAAAAGCGAAGCTGTTTCTTTCGGAAACAGCTTCGTTTGTGATCAACGGTTAACGGTAGTTAATAAGATTGATAACAAAGGGATCGTCGGGATTCGGATTTTTTACGGTTACTGAAACCGTATGCTCACCCTCGGGAAGATCTTTTGTTACAGCGTACGGCTTGTCTCCACCGTTAGATTCAAACTTGTATTTTCCGTCAACAGTGATCTCAATGATTACCGCTTCACCGTTACCGTCATCGTCAAGACCTGCACCGTAGCTGTGGATATAGAGCTCTTTACCAACAGTCTTGAATACAAGAGGATCGTTTCCGCCCTTGTGAGTAATGGGGGAGGAATACTGATTGTCATTAGTGAAATTCGTGTTAACATTCATTTCCCAGCTTCCGAAGGACACGATCTTGTCGGTGTTGTTCAGATGGTCGATGGTCTGGATTCCAAGGAACATATCACCGTGGAGCATGGTAGCGGGAAGGGGCTTGACCTTAAGCTCGTCAGCGGAGGCATCCTTAGCTTTATTGCGGAGAACCTTCAGAAAATACTCTGTCATGTGAGCCTTTATCTGATGACCCCAAGTTGTAGGATGATCACGGTCATGGGTGAAGTCTAAAACGTCGATCTTGCCGGTATTCATACCTGCAGTAAATCCGTCGTGCATATCGATGACGGGAAGGTCGTAGTATTCTGCAATAGCTAAGTGAGCGTCGCTGACTGCGGACTTTCCCTCTCTGCCTTCCTGATAACACAGAACTACGATCACAGCAGTGTCTTCACTGTATTCGAGACATCTTTTTACGAGGCACTCGAAGCTTCTGCGGTTGTAGTCATCGTTGCCGTCATTAGTTGCGTACTCAATGAATACGATGTCGGGGTCATAGTTAAGAATGTGGTTCTGAAGACGGGTATTTCCGTAGTCTGAGTTAGATCCGCCCCAGCCTGCATTGGTACCGATAACCTCAGATTCGGGATACTGAACTCTGAACCAGTCTGTAACGGCATCGGGCCAAGCGCCGTTCTTGTCAGCGCCCGCACCTGCGGTAAGTGAACCGCCGATGTAACCGATGCTGATCTTTTCACCCTTTTCTGCCTTCTCAAACGCCTTTGCGATTCTGGCAATGTTACCTGTGGACTGAACTGTATTGGAGACAAGAGTATTATAGAGCTCGTCGGAAATACCGAGGTCGTATGTATTACCGTCAATTGTTAAGTCGTCATAGTAAACGCTGAATACACGACCCTTAGACTTAGTAGTTTCACCGGTCTCAAGATTTTTGATGGAGAAGCTGATCGGAATAGTACTTGCTTCACCTACCGGAGTTCTTGCCTGATAGCAGTTCTGATTGTGAGTATCTCTAAAAGCATAAAACTGAGTATCAGACATAGTGATCTGATACTTGTCTTCGGAAAGACCGAGCTGAGGAAGGATCTGTTCTCCGATAACGTCAGGTCTGTTTTCTCTGAAGGGGATCCACTTTCCAAAGTGAAGCTCGGGCTTGCCCTTTTCGTCGCACTTAATGTAGTCGAGCATGTTTTCGTACTTAACAAACATAGCGTCAACTGCTTCGGGAAGCTTGTTTGTGTAACGAACGATGATAGTTGCGATCTCAGCTCTTGTTGCGGGAGCCTGAGGATTGAAGTTACCGTTAGCGTCACCTGTGATAAGAGCAGCCTTGCGAGTAGCTTCAACGCCTACTGCAGCCCATGAGGAGATCTTGTCGGCATCCTTGAAGTCAACAGCATTATCGGAGTTTTCGAAACCGATGCACTCGTAATCCATATAACGTGAGGTCATGAGCATGAGCTGTTCGCGGGTGATAAGCTGGTTACCGCCGAAGGTCTCAGCGTTGCCGTAACCGGTGATAACGCCGGACTGCTCAGCCCAGCCTACGTACTGACGGTACCATGCGTCATCGGGAACGTCGGTGAAAGTGAAGGGCAGGTTTGCCTCACCGCCGCTGAGACGGAAGAGAATAGCCACGTACTCTGCTCTTGTGAGGTTCTTGAGAGGAGCAAAGGTTGTGTCGGAGGTACCGTTCATGATACCGAGCCTGTTCGCCTCGACGACTGCATCGGTATACCACGCGTCGTCGGGTACGTCTGTCCACTTGGTCGCACTAACGCATAATGCCATAGCTGCAAGTGCGGCAACACAGCAGACAACAATCAAAAGTCTTTTTAAGGTTTTCATATTGTTTCTCCTTTTCAGGTATTAATTATTTTTTGAATACTAAATATTGGCAATTATATGATTTGAAGCAGATCTTAATTGGTAAATTGAACCGAAAGTTTAATGATTTATCCAATACCGAAGGCAAGGAGAGTACATTCCGTACCGTTATACTGCTCGGGGATGCGGATATTGACACTGTGTGTTCCTACAGTGTCAAATTTGCAGACCTCCTGAAGCTCAACCCTGTAGCCGTGTCCGCAGGTCACTCTGAAATATGCTCCGCCATCAACGGAAACCTCGATATCCATCGGCGCGGTGAAGGGAGCAACGGTAAGGTACTTGCCCGTGAAGCTGAAGCTGAGCACATCTGAGCTTGATGAGGATGTTACACCCTTGTCAAATCCGTAAACACTTTCCATTATCATGGGTTTCCATGTACTTTCAGCAGTAAGAAGCTCTGCGGCGTTATATAATTTCATTCCGTACATGACGTCATCGTTGACCCATGCCAAAGTAGGCTTTTCGATCTTAAGTTCGTCAGCACTTGCTGTTTTTGCATGATCTTTTACGGTGTTCAGAAGATTTATGATCATGTCACCCATCATTCTGTGACCGAAGCTTTGCGGATGAACGTCGTCAAAAGCAAAATCCGCGTACGTCATTTCTGTGTTTTTGAAGATGTAATGAGCAGCGCGGCGTGTATCAACAACGGGGAGATCATAATAATCCGCAATGCTTTCCATATGTTCATAGCGATCCTCTGCATCCGATCCGGTAACACAAAGTACGATAACTACCGCAGGCGTATTATCGTCGTCAAGCAAACGTCTGATAAGCGTTTCAAAGGAACTGCGATGGAAATCGGACCCGGGATTATCGTTTACCGCATATTCAATAAATACAAGATCACATTCGCTTGAGATCAGGTCGCGGTCAAGCCTGAGAAGACCGAGTGCTGAGGATGATCCGCTGATACCTGAGTTTACGTATTTCGCATCAGGGTCAACGTGCTTTCTGATCCAGCTCTGTGTGGTTTCCGCCCAACTTTTACCTGCTTGTGCGGATGCACCCTCGGTGATAGAACCGCCGATGTAACCAACTGTCACGTTTTCTCCCTTTTCAGCCTTATTGAAGAAAGCCGCAAGCCTTGCAATATTTCCCTCAGAGCGTAGAGAGATGTTGAGTGCCTCGGCATACACCTTTTCATCAAATCCGTGATCGAAATTGTCGGGATCTGTTTCCGTATACGTTGATTCTACCTTTTTCATCATAAATGAAAGCTTTACAGACTCCGTGGTCTCTCCTGTCAGCTTGTTTTTGATAGCCATATTTACCTGTTTAATTGAGAATCCGCCGATCGACAAGTTGGAGTATACATCTCTGATCACTCCCATATCGTCATTACTGATAACGACCTCATATTTGTTCAAATTAAGTCCCATCTGCGAGAACAACTGTTGTCTGATGCTTGTATCGCTGTAATAGTTAGCTGCTACCGCTGAGCTTGAGCTAAACTTGAAGATAATATGCTTTCCTGACTGAGTTTCAACGAGGCTCAGGATATTTTCAAGCTTTACGTGCATAGGATCAATTGCCTCGGGAAGCTTTTCAGTGTAGCGTACAACGATGGTTGCGATCTCGGCACGGGTCGCAGATGCCTGAGGATTGAAGTTACCGTTTGCATCCCCCTTTATGAGACCCGCACGGCGTGTGGCTTCAACATCCACAGCCGCCCATGAGGCAATTTTGTCGGCATCCCCAAACTCAACGACATCTGCGGAATTTTCAAAACCGATACCCATGTAGTCCATAAAGCGTAAGGTCATGAGCATGAGCTGATCGCGG
>JAFXKJ010000062.1 GCA_017531765.1 Clostridia bacterium | reverse complement strand
TAAAAAGACACATAAAATGGAGAAATCCGCCGAAAAAAATCGGCGGATTTCCACTTTAATGGCTATTTGCTTGCGCCCCCTCCGAAGCTTTGACAATTAATTTCCTCGTGTCTTTTGTTCGGCGCTAAATGCGACAGCCCCATAACAAATCATATTGACTTATCGTTTATCATACGAGAGCATCAGCGGGAGCTTCCTCGGGAAGCCAGCCTGTGAAGCCAAGCTGGGGCATAGCCGCGATGGTAGCCATATCCTCAGCGGAAAGCTCGAAGTCGAAGATCTGTGTGTTCTCAAGAATTCTTGAGGGAGTAACGGACTTTGTAAGAACGTTGAGACCGGACTGAAGAACGAATCTGAGGCAGATCTGAGCTACGCTCTTGCCGTACTTAGCGGCGATCTCAGCGAGAGTAGCATCTGCAAGAACAGCACCGCAGCCGAGGGGGCTGAACGCCTGAACGAGCATACCCTTCTCCTGAGAGTAGGTAACGGTGTCCATCTGAGTGTAACCGGGGTGGAACTCGATCTGGTTTACCATGGGAGCGATCTCGCATCTCTCAAGGAGAGCGTCAGTGTGCTTCTTCTGGAAGTTACTTACACCGATAGCGCGGATCTTACCTGCCTTGTAAGCGTCCTCAAAAGCCTTCCATGTGGAAGCGTTGATGTCTGCCCAATCGGGAGAAACCTTTTCAACACAGGGCCAGTGGATGAGGTAGAGGTCAAGATAGTCAAGGCCGAGGTTCTTGAGAGATATGTCAATAGCCTCGGTAGCCTTATCGTAGCCGCGCATGGTTACCCAGTGCTTGGTTGTAACGAAAATCTCGTCTCTTGCAATGCCTGAAGCCTTGATGCCTTCGCCAACGGATGTTTCATTACCGTATGCGAAAGCTGTGTCAACGTGGCGGTAACCTACCTTGAGAGCCTCGATAACACAGTTTTTGGTAACGTCTCCGTCGGGAGCCTGGAATGTACCGTAGCCAAGGCAGGGAACCTTAACGCCGTTAGTCAGTACAAAAGAATCTGTTAACTTGTTCATTGGTTTTATCCTCCAAAAAATTATTTACTATATTACACTTAGATTATACCACAGATTGCGGCATTTTTGAATACTTCTCTTTAATTTTCCCGAAGTCTTTTTACTATTTTCATCAGTGCCGCAGAGGTGGTAAACCGTCTGATTTTGCCTCTGTCCTTCTTTGAGCCGAATTGCTCTGTGGAAGTGACAGTCCCATTCCTGTCGGACACACCGAAGCACACTGTACCGACGGGTTTATCGGGGGTACCCCCTCCCGGACCTGCCACTCCCGTAACGGATACGGCAACGTCACATCCGAGGACTCGTCTGACACCCTCAGCCATATAGCGCGCGCACTCTTCGGATACAGCGCCGTACTGTTTCAGAATTTCATCGGGTACACCGAGGACACCCGTTTTCACTTCATTGGCATATGACACTACACCGCCCATGAGTACGTCGGAGCAACCCGGAATATCACCGATTTTGGATGCTATCATACCCGCGGTACAGCTTTCTGCGGTACCGACGGTCATGCTGCGTTCACGTAGCATTCCGATAACGTGTCGTACAAGCACTTCTGAGGATTCGTCGTCAGATGTGCTTTCGGCGAACACGTATCCGGCGATCTCCGTAGTGCGGATCTTTTCAGCCATCTCACGGCAAAGCGTGAGACATTCTTCCCGAGACGAGCCTCTTGCGGTGATCCTCACTCTCACCTCAGCTTCGGCGGCGTACGGTGCAACGGTGGGATTTTCGGACTCGCTCATTATGTCGCGAAGCACAGTTTCAGCCGCAGATTCACCGATTCCATAAAGGTGCAAATTAAGGCTGAAGAAGGTGTAGGGCGACTTCTCTCTGAGATAGGGAAGAACCGACTCATTAAACATAGGCTCAAGCTCTCGGGGAGGTCCCGGGAGCATGATCACCGTTTTTTCTCCGTCGATTCCGAGGATTTTTCCTTTAAGCAGTACTCCGGGCGCCGTTCCGTGATTGTTTTTCAGTGCGACACTTCCACGGGGAAGCATTGCCTGAGAGAGATTATTCTCGGTCATAGGGCGTCCGATGTCGTCAAAATATGACTTTATGTCACCTGCCGCTTCCTCGCACAGCTCAAGGGGTAAATCGAACACATTTGCGACTATATTTTTTGTAATATCGTCGCAGGTGGGGCCGAGACCGCCCGTCATAATGAGGATGTCGGCACGTCCCAGCGCATCTTTTACGGCAGCCTCAAGCCTTTCGGCATTATCTCCCACCACACTTTGATGATACAGCGGAATTCCGAGCTCGGCGAGCTTTTTAGAGATAAATGCCGCGTCGGTGTTGACAATGTCGCCGAGAAGAAGCTCAGTGCCGACGGACAGAATTTCTGCAGAAATCATTTTTCGTTAAAATCCCTGTCTCTGAAGCCAGTTTTTGAGGAGGTCAGACCACTGGCAGGTGCCGGGGATATCCTCTGCGCGGGCAAGGCCGTGAGCTCCGTCGGGGAATACGTGAAGCTCGAAGGGGATCTTCTTTGCTGACAGAGCTGTGGACATTTGAAGCGCGTTTTCAACGGGGACGATGGGGTCTGCCGCAGTGTGCCAGATGAACATGGGAGGAGTGTCATCCTTTACGTTCAGATGAGCTGAGTACAGCTTCTCAAGGGCATCTTCGTTTTCGGCGCCACCGATGAATACGCTTCTTGAATAATCGTCGCCGTAGTCGAGATTCATTGTAGTCACGGCGTAACAGAGGATTGCGGCATTGGGACGGCATGAGATACGGTCGATCTCGTCTCCGTCATCACGTCCGTAGTCAAAGAGAGTTGCCGCCATGCTTGAAAGGTGTCCACCTGCGGAGAAGCCCATGCAAGCGATCTTTTCGGGATCAATGTTAAATTCTTCCGCGTGATAGCGTACCCATCTTACCGCACGCTGAACGTCCGAAATAATAGCGGGAGCCTTGTAGGGACCGAAGCGATAGTTAAGAACGAATGCGGAAATGCCCGCCTCGTTGATAAGTTCAGCCATGGGGTCAGATTCGCGGGGACCGAGGTGTGTATATCCGCCGCCGGTACAAACGATAACGCAGCCTGTCTTTTTAACATTGCCGTTTTCGTCCTTCTGCTCGGGAACGATGTAAGGGATCAAGCTTGTCTCAGGCTGACCGTATTCTGCATTGTAATAGGGAGTCTTACCCTTTTCCCAAAGATTAATGATTGCCATAATTATTTATTCCTTTCTTAATAACCAAGTCTCTTAAGCCAATTTGCCGCGAGGTGAGGCCACTGACGTGTACCTTCAAGCCAATCGTACAGACCGCCGCCGTGCTCGCCCTTTTCGAATACGTGGAACTCAAAGGGGATCTTCTTTGCGGAAAGTGCCGTTGCCATGTTAATGGAGTTTTCCACGGGAACACACTCATCATCTGCATTATGATAGAGGAATATGGGAGGAGTGTCCTCAGTAACGGCGTTCTGACCTGAAAGCTTATGAATAAGCTCGCTGTAAAGCGGTTCTTCAATTCCGTCAAGGAGATTATTTCTTGAGCCTCGGTGAGTGTAGTCAGATTCCAAGGTTACAACGGGATAGCAGAGAATACCCGCGTCGGGTCTGCAGGAGGTGCGGTCAACCTCGTCTCCGTCATCGAGTCCTCTGTCATACTGAGTTACACCCATAGTTGCAAGGTGACCGCCCGCGGAGAAGCCGAGAACGGCTATTTTTTCGGGATCGATGTTATATTTGTCTGCGTTATATCTCACCCATCTTACGGCACGGTTGATATCGGCTCTGATTGCGTAATAGTTGTATGGCGCAAAGCGGTAAGCGAGGTTAAATGAGCTGATTCCGTACTGATTAAAGAACCGTGCAACGGGGTTACCCTCGTGATCTGCGCGGAATTCGTATCCGCCGCCCGCGCAGACGATAACGGCACCTGTTTTCTTTACATTTCCGTTTTCGTCAAGAGTTTCGGGGACGATGTGAGGGGTAAGATACGTTTCGCTCTGTCCGAAGGACTCGTCATAATAGGGAGTACCGTTTTCCCAAAGCTTAATGTTTTCCATATAGTGTCCTTTCTGATTCCTGTCTTATATCAGAATCCCATTCTCATTAGCCAATCGAAAGCGAGGGCGCCCCACTGTCCCGCACCGGGGAAATCCTTCGCCATACCGAGGCTGTGGGGACCCTTATCGAATATATGCATCTCAAAGGGTACCTTATGTCGGCTGAGTGCGGAAGCTAAGTTTATTGAGTTCTCCACCTCAACGCATCCGTCGTCGGCTGTGTGCCAAAGAAAGACGGGAGGCGTGTTTTCGTCAGCGGCAAGCTCGCCTGAGTATTTTACCATAAGCTCACCCCGCTTTTCTGCATTTTCTCTTCCGATGAGAACATAACGGGAATGCTCGTGAGAGAAGGGCGGCACCATGCTGATGACAGCATAGCTGATGATAGCCGCATCGGGACGGGATGAGAGCTTGTCTATCTCGTCACCGCCGTCAAAACCTGAGTCGTAATTCGTTGCGCTGAGCGTTGCAAGATGACCGCCCGCTGAAAAGCCGATAACGCAAATTTTTTCGGGATCCACGTTATATTCCTCTGCGTGATACCTGACCCACTTTACCGCGCGTCTGACGTCACTGAGTATCGCCTTATGGTCGTAAGGATAAACTCTGTAATCGAGGTTAAACGCGGTAAATCCGTTTTCGGCGAAGCTTTCAGCCACGTCAATGCCCTCGTGCTTGGTTTTTACTATATATGATCCGCCCGCGCAAACGATGACGGCACCCGTTTTCTCTTTTTTACTTCTTTCTGCGATAAAAGGTGTGAGAGACGGCGTGTCCTGGAGGATATTTCCGTCAAAATAAGGCGGGGTGGTGTCCCAAAGATATATTTTTTCCATATCAGTATTCAAGTCTCTTCAGCCAATTTATCATAAGGGGCGGCCACTGACAGGTGCCGGGGGTATCCTGAGCCATACCGAGACCGTGCTCGCCGTCGGGGAATACGTGCATCTCAAAGGGTATCTTTGCCTTGGAGAGGGCGGTGGCCATGCCAAGGGAGTTTTCAACCTTAACGCATCCGTCGGCGGCAGTGTGCCAGAGGAACATGGGGGGAGTGTCTTCTTTAACGGCAAGCTCGCCCGAAAGCTGTTTTACGAGAGATTCCTTATATTCTTCCTCAAATCTACCGATAAGAACGTAGCGCGAGTGCTCGTGAGTTATCTCGCGGGTCATGCTGATAACCGCATAGCAAAGTATCGCTGTGTTGGGACGGCATGAAACACGGTCGATCTCGTCACCGTCACAAAGTCCGTAGTCAAAATTGGTAGCACCCATGGTTGCAAGGTGACCGCCTGCGGAGAAGCCCATGAGAGAAATTTTTGCGGGGTCGATGTTGTACTTCTCGGAATTATATCTTACCCATCTTACAGCGCGGTTAACGTCTGCTCTGATGGCGTGATAGTCGTAGGGGAACACACGGTAATTGAGCATAAACGCGCTGATTCCGTGAGAATTGAAAAATTCGCATACGTCGTTGCCCTCGTAGCTTTCACATCTGTCGACGTAAGACCCGCCGGGGCACACGATAACGGCACCCGTTTTCTTTACGTTTCCGTTTTCATCCTTCTGTACGGGTACGATATAGGGAGTAATGCCGGGGACAGCGTTAACGTTTGCATCAATATGTTTTTCGGGATCAAAATGGGGAGGCACGCCTTCCCAAAGCCGGAGTCTTTCCATGTTTTTGTACACCTTTCATTGATTCGAAATGAAAAATAACCGCAGACTCCGTTTGAACGGCGGAGCCTGCGGGCTTAAATTTCAGTTAATTTCAGAACGCAACCTTTTCGCCGCATTCAACGGACTCGAATGCCTTCATGATGACCTTAAGAACAACTCTCATCTGATCGTGAGTTACAAACTGCGTATCCTCACCGTGTGCGGTGCGGATAAAGTTTCTGTAGTAATCATGTACGTCGGAGTGAGGACGCTCAAGCTGATACTCATCAAGAGTAATGCTGTCACGGGGAGCCATGGTCTTTGTAAGACCTGCCGCTGTCTGTACGGGAACAACGTCTGACTCATGCCATGCCTTGCATTTTGCAACGCGGCAGTTTTCTCTCCAGTCGGAGATGAAAGCGGAGCCGTGCTTAGCTCTCATGTAGAAACGGGGCATAGCGATGAAGTTGTATGTACCAACCTCAATGAAAGCTTCCTTGCCGTCTTCGTAGTTGATCCAAAGCTTAAAGCCGTCATCAACCTCGTCGTTGGTGATATGCTCGAAGGTGCAACGAACACTCTTGATACCGTCAAAGCCGAGAACCATGAGTGCCTGGTCGATGAGGTGAACACCCCAGTCATAAAGCATACCGCCGCCGTACTGCTTGATACCTCTCCAGTCGGAGGGGATACCGCGGCTGCCGTGAATACGGGATTCGATGTTGATGATCTCACCGATCTCACCGGTTTCGCTGAGGTGCTTCATTGCGAGATAGTCAACGTCCCATCTTCTGTTCTGGTGAACGGAGAAGATCTTACCGTTTCTCTTAGCCGCCTCGATCATTCTCTCAAGACTTTCCATAGAGAGAGTAACGGGCTTTTCGCATATAACGTTCTTGCCTGCATCGAGACAAGCTACAACGACCTCTTCGTGAACGTCGTTGGGAATAGCAACGGTAACAACTTCAATTTCGGGATCTGCAAGGAGTTCCTCTCTTGAAGCGTAAGCGCGGATTCCGCGGGACTCTGCGAGATCGCATCTTTCTTTTTTAATATCATAAATACCGGCAAGCTCAGCAACGTCGCTCTTAAGAAGATGCTCGGTGTGCCAACCGCCCATTCCGCCGTAACCGATAACAGCGCACTTAGTTTTCATAATAAATACCAACCTTTCAGCCAATGTAGTTAAGGGGAACACGGTAGTCGTAACTACAAAATGCTTCCAAGTATAATTATACGGATTATTCCAAACTTGTCAATAGAATCGGGGAAAACTATCTTAATTTTTTATTCTTTTTTTCGCCTTTTCTCGGATTTTTCTCATAAGTACGGCGAGTTCTTCTTCGGTAGTGCCGTATACGCCGAGATCGTTACCCCGTTCTTTCTCGTCGTGGTAATCACTTCCGCCCGTGGTGATAAGACCAAGCTCGGCGGCAAGACTTTTCACAAGCTCCGTTGTGCCTGAAACTGCAAGCTCGCGGTGACACGCTTCAACTCCGTCAAGACCCGCAGCGGCAAGATCTCTTATGATCTTTTCCATCTGAACGCTGTTTACAAGATGCTCGTCACATTCCCAAAACGGATCTATACACGGCGGATGTGCCATAACAGTGACGAGTCCAAGCTCAGAAGCAATGCGAACGATTTCTGCCGAGTCGGGCATATCGGCAATACGCCTTAGGTTAACGCTTCGTGTGGGGAGATTGAAGGGGAAAATGTCGGGGTACTTGCTTCGCAGTTCTTCATGAGGAACACCGATCTTCGCCGCGGCTCTCTTCAGTATGTAGCTTCGGCAGTACATATCGTTTTTGTAAACGGGAGCGACGTCGGGGTCAAGGAGAAACAGCTCATCAAAGCTCATGGGAATTCCTGTCTGCGGCAGCTTTTCAAACTGCTGACGTGCTATCACGTTTGTGTGACCGTAGAAGCGGCTGAAAAGTGACGTAAATCGCGGATCACGAAGCTTATCGTCGTCGCCGTATACAAGAATATCCACCCATAGGAGAGGTTTTTCGCCCTCGAAGTACATGGTATTGATTTCAACTCCCGAGAAGGGAAGAACCTCAACGCCCTTTGATTTTGCATACTCACGAAGCTTGGCGTAATTTCCGTGCAGTGCATCGTGATCAGTGAGACAAATCTTTTTGATTCCCGCCGCGGCGGCAGAATCTACCACTTCGCATGGCGTTTTACTGCCGTCGGAGATCATTGTATGCAAATGGAGGTCAATGATATATTTTTGATACATAATATCTTGTTTAACAGTTATTTTGCTGCGCGGGATGCTTTTTCACGGATTTTATCCATGAGGACTGCGAGCTCTTCTTCGGTAGTTCCGTATACGCCGAGACCGTTACCGTAGTCTTCCTCGGCATGGTAATCCGAGCCTCCCGTGGTGATAAGTCCAAGCTCGTCGGCAAGACTCATAACAAGCTCGGTAGCGCCGTCTGCCACTACCTCCTGATGCTTTGTTTCAAGTCCGTCAAGACCTGCGGCGGCAAGCTCACGGATGACCTTTTCAGCGAGAGTGTTGTTTCTGAGATGTTGGTCTCCTTCCCAAAGCCACTCAAGCCACGAGGGATGCGCCATAACGGTTACAAGACCGAGCTCGTTTGCGAGGCGGATAAGCTCAACTGTGTCGGGCATATCAACCACGCGCCTCATGAAAACGGAACGGGAGGGGAGGTTGAAGGGAAATAAATGGGGGTACTTTGCGCGAAGCTCTCCGGGGGCTACGCCAAGCTTCTTTGCCGCCATTTTCATAACGTAGCTTGCGCAGTACATCTCCTGTTTGTAAACGGGAGCGACGTCGGGGTCAATGAGGAAGAGATCGTCGTAGCTCATCTCAACTCCTATCTCAGGGAGTTTTTCATACTGATCGACAGCAAGCTTATTTGTGTGGGCGAAATAATTTCGGATCACGGAGAGGAATCTCTCATCCTTCAGCTTTTCATCTTCGCCGAAAACCAGCATATGTACGGACACGAGAGGCTTTTCACCGTCATAGTAGAGTGTATTCACTTCCGTACCCATAAAAGGAAGCACTTCAACGCCCTTGGTCTTGGCATATTCACGCACCTTATCGTAGTTAAGATGAACTCCGTCGTGGTCGGTGAGACATATCTTCTTGAGTCCCACTCTTGCGGCGGTATCAACTACTCCGCAGGGGCTTTCGTTACCGTCGGAGAGGGAGCTGTGCATATGAAGGTCGATAGTATATTTCATTTCCATTTCTATATCTCCTGTTATTTGCCTGTTGCTTTGGCTTTTTTCTTATCCATAAGGTCGCAGAGCTTCTTCAGTCCTTCTTCGCTTACACCGAACTCTGTGAGATGACTGCCGTAATCTTCTTCTGCATGGTAGTCACTGCCGCCCGTTGTGATCATTCCGAGTTCTTCTGCGAGTTCCGTGAAAAATACCTTATCTTCATCATGTACAAGCTGATGACATACCTCGATTCCGTCGAGCCCCGCTTCATGGAGACGGCGTATCATTGCTCCCTTGCCTTCTCTAGTGGCAAGATGAGCGTCACATTCAAACGCCGCATCTATCCACCTTGGATGTGCAACAACGGTAACGAGACCAAGCTCGTTTGCAAGCTTGATAAGCTCTACCGCATCGGCGTGCTTTGCCATGTGGAGCAGATTCTCAGCCGCCCCGTAACGAGGATGAGAGAGCGCCTCTCCGTATCTTTCCCAGACCTCCTCCATGGTGATGCCGAATTTTTTTGCAAGATTCTTGGCAATATGGTCTTCGGAAGCTTTGTCCATCTTTTCTATGGGGGCAATGTCCTTGTCATAAATGAATATCTCGTCCCATGACAAGTCAACGCCGGATTTTTTTAGACATTCGTACTGCTTGGTGGCAACGAAGACACTTCTGTCGAAATAACCGCTGACGGCTGAGACGAATCTTTCGTCTCTTATGGCTTCGTCATCTCCATATACAAGCATATGGAACATAAAAAGAGGCTTGTCCTCTTCGTAATATACAACGCTTGCTTCGCATCCGCTGAAGGGAAGCACCTCAACGCCCTTGGTTTTCGCATACTCTCTCAGCTTATCATAGCTTGGATGGAGAGAGTTGTGGTCGGTAAGGCAGATTTTCTTAAGTCCTACCGCGGCGGCTTTGTTTACTACCTCTACGGGAGTTTCCTTGCCGTCCGACAGCATGGTGTGCATATGCAGATCAATTTCGTAACGTTCGTTCATGACACTTCACCTCATGTATTGTTTTACTGTGGATATTTTATCATGACAGCTTGAAAATTTCAAGAGGAAAGCTGCCATTCCCTTGACTTTGTGCCGATTTTGTAGTATGATTTAACTATACGATATTAAATTTACATCTATGGAGAAATATATGGATTTCACAAAACTCGACGAACTGCTCGACAGACTTGTCGCATGGAGAATGCCGGGTAACGCTTGCATCGTTATCAAGGACGGTGAGGTCGTTCACAGATACGCTGCGGGTTACGCTGATATTGAGGCGGGTAAAAAGATGACGGGAGATGAGACCTACAATATGTGGTCCTGCTCCAAGCCCATTACCTGCGCGGCGGCACTTACTCTTTACGAAAAGGGACTTTATCTTCTTGATGACCCGCTTGAGAGATATATGCCTGAGTTCAGCGATATGAAGGTTAAGGAAAAGGATGAAAACGGAAATACAGTTCTCGTTCCCGCAAAGAACAAGATCAAGATCCGCGACCTGTTCTCCATGAGTACGGGATATAACTATGACATAAATCAGGCTTCAATCAAGGCTATCAGAGAAAAGACAGGCGGACGTTGTCCCACAGGTGACGTTATCCGTGAGATCGCTAAGTGGCCTCTCGTTGACGAACCCGGAACCGCGTGGAACTACGGTCTCAGTCACGATATTCTCGCTTATCTCGTAGAAGTTGTAAGCGGTATGAGATTC
>JAFXKJ010000061.1 GCA_017531765.1 Clostridia bacterium | reverse complement strand
TTTTTTTGTAAGGCGATAGCCATAACGTGTGGGTTGTAATCCCACGATGCGGGACGCCACATGGGGTTTTACTCCGCACTACGGTGCTACGTAAAATTTTCCTTAAAGAAAACGTCCCCTACAGGTTAGAGGGGGATGGTGCGGCAGGTTATCGGACAGACGTGTGGGTTGTAAGCAAAACGTAACCTTTTTCTAACATTTCTTTTGTTGCCGAAGGTAACAAAAAAGAAATGGGTAGCCAAGGAATTGAGGAACGAAGTGACGAAGAAACTTCGGCGTTTGAGATGGTTCTTAACATGGATGATAGCCATAACGTGCGGTTTGTAACCGGGCGGGGCGGGACATACCCCTCTCAGTCAGCAAAAGCTGACAGCTCTCCCGCAGGGCGAGCCAATGAGTTCAGCCACAGCCAAAGTAAAGCCTCTCACTCCGGGAGAGGTGTCATTTGCCGGCAAATGACGGAGAGGGTATTTTTTTGTAAAACGATAGCCATAACGTGGCGGTTTTAGCGCGGTGATAAAAAAGCTAACAAACAATAACGAATAAACCCAAACAATAAAGAAGAAAACCAAATAATAAATAACCCAAACAATAAAGAAAACCAAGTAAAAAATAAACACAAAGAGACAGATTAAAAGCTTATGAATATACCAAGCTACATAATACCCATTATCCGCAGACTTGAAGAATGCGGCTTTGAAGCATACCTTGTGGGCGGCTGTGTCAGAGATGATGCTATGGGAAGACTCCCAAACGATTACGATATAACAACCAACGCGCTCCCCGGTGATATGCTCCGCGTATTTGCGGATCACCGTGTCATTGAAACGGGTCTGAAGCACGGTACCCTTACCGTCATGAGCGAGGGTGAGCCGCTTGAGATCACCACCTACCGCATCGACGGAGAGTACACCGACAATCGACACCCGGACAGTGTCAGTTTTACCGACGACATCACCCTTGACCTGTCACGACGTGACTTCACGGTAAATGCCATGGCGTACAGCCCCACGCTGGGGCTCATGGACCCCTTCGGCGGAATGAAGCACCTGAAAGAACGGCGCATCGTTTGCGTGGGCTCGCCCACGGCACGTTTTAACGAGGACGGTCTCAGGATCCTCCGTGCGCTCCGTTTCGCTTCGGTTCTCGACTTCACCATTGACCCTGCCACCTCCCATGCGGTGCGCAGTGAATGCCACCTTCTACGCGGCATCTCCAAGGAAAGGATATTCGTTGAGCTTACAAAGCTCCTTTGCGGTGTGGGTGCCAAGGGTATTTTGAGAGACTATCCCGATATTCTCGCCATTTGCGCCGATGGAGTGACCGCCAAAGCCTTTGCTTCGTGTGCGGACAAGGTAGCTAAGCTTCCCAAAGGGGATTACGTATCCCGCCTCGCCCTTCTTTGCAGGATTTCTGCAGATGAAGTGTCAGCCGACTCCGGGAAGCTTGCCGTGAATTATATGAACAGCCTTAAATCCTCTGCGGCAGACCGAAAGAGGTGCAGGACACTGACAGAAGCGGCGGCGACGGATTATCCTGCGGACAAATTTGCGGTCAAGCGTCTTATGGGACGTCTTGACAGAGATGACGTTTACGCCTATGCCGCCATCAGACTTGCCCTCACAGGGGATTTCACGGCTCACGGGGAGTTTTTGAAGCTTTACGAAAGTGTTGCCGCGACAGATCCATGTGTGAAAATATCGTCCCTTAGGATAACCGGTAACGACGTGATGGAGATCACGGGCGTACGCGGTGCCGAGGTCGGACGGCTACTTGGTGAGCTTCTTGACGAGGTGATAGACGAGAAGCTGACAAACTCCCGAGGTGAGCTTGAGGCTTATCTCATAAAAAAACGTCTCGGAGACGGGAACAAATGAAAAAACTGACTCAGAGGGAACAAAATCCCTACAAATACAGCGATTCAAACAAGAGATACCAAACCTTTGACTATTACGTAAAGCACAAGTTCGGCGGGAAGATCGCCCGTATCCCCCTTGACGCGGGATTTTCCTGCCCGAACAAGGACGGAACGTGCGGAGTTGGCGGGTGCATTTACTGCCTTGACGGATCAGGTGCCGCGCGTGGAAATACTCTCCGAGAGCAGTATGACCGCGCCGTTGCCATCGCCTGCGGTAAGTGGACTCCCGTGGGGTACGTGCCCTATCTTCAGGCGAACAGCAACACCTATGCTCCCGCCGAGGTATTACGGAGAGTGTACGATGAGGCGGCAAGTCTCCCGGGTGCGGTAATGCTGGCTATAGCAACCCGTGCAGACTGTCTGTCTGACGAGGCTGTGTCGGAGCTGACGAGGATATCGGAGAGGCTTCCCGTCGTGGTGGAGCTTGGACTGCAGAGCGCATCCGACAGGACTGCCGAGGTGATACGCCGCGGGTACGGCTATGACGTTTTTCTCCGCGGAGTGGAAACGTTGCGTACTGCGGGAGGCAGTATTTCTCTTGGGATACATATAATCAACGGTCTGCCGGGAGAGTGCAGGTCGGACATGATAAACACAGCCCGAGAAGTGGCAAAGCTCCGTCCCGAACAGGTGAAGATACATTTGCTGAACGTGTTGCGCGGAACGGAACTCGGGGAGATGTATCTCCGTGGCGAATACGTTCCCATGGAGAGAGAAGCATATGTAGAGACGGTATGCGATCAGCTTGAGCTGTTGCCGCCTGAGACGGTGATCGCGCGGGTCACGGGAGACAGCGAAGGAGACGTGCTTCTTGCGCCTCTGTGGTGCCGCCGCAAGACGGAGATCGCAAATATGATAGACCGCGAGCTTTACGGGAGGAATTCTTACCAAGGAAAGCTTTACGCGAAGTAAAAGGCCAAAGGCACGTTGCATCGGTAGCAATGCGAAAGGTCAAATCAAATGTGAAAGACGGCACCGCAACGTACGGTTTTAACCGGGCGAGGCGGGACGCCACATGGGGTTTTACTCCGCACCTCGGTGCTACGTGAAATTTTCCTTACGGAAAACGTCCCCTACAGGATAGTTGGAGACGGTGCGGCAGGTTGTAGGTCGGACGTGCGAGCTGTAAGTAAAACGTACTGCCCGTGTCATTCTGAGCCTGCGAAGAATCTTGTTCGAACGATGATAAACCAAACGTATGGTTTACAAGCAAAACGTAACCTTTTTCTCACATTTCTTTTGTTGCCGAAGGCAACAAAAAAGAAATGTGTAGCCAAGGAATTGAGGAACGAAGTGCCTGTTTGCGTAGCAAACAGTGAAACATTCGGCGTTTGAGATGGTTCTTAACATAAGGCGATAGCCATAACGTGTGGGTTGTAAGCCCACGAGGCGGGACGCCACATGGGGTTTTACTCCGCACCTCGGTGCTACGTGAAATTTTCCTTACGGAAAACGTCCCCTACGGGTTAGTGGGGGATGGTGCGGTAGGTTATCAGGCGGATGTGCGGTTTGTAACCGGGCGAGGCGAACCCTCTCAGTCAGCAAAAGCTGACAGCTCTCCCGCTGGGCGAGCCAATGAGTTCAGCCACAGCCAAAGTAAAGCCTCTCACTCCGGGAGAGGTGTCATTTGCCGGCAAATGACGGAGAGGGTATTTTTTTGTAAGGCGATAGCCATAACGTACAGGTTGTAATCCCACGAGGCGGGACGCCACATGGGGTTTTACTCCGCACCTCGGTGCTACGTGAAATTTTCCTTACGGAAAACGTCCCCTACAGTTTGCGATAATCTTACGTAAGACGATAGCCATATCGTGCAGGTTGTAAACCTACGATACGGACGGATATGGAATCCGCCCCTACAAAAAAAACGATGCCGCAGCATCATTGTTTCCGTATTTTATATAAAGGAGAACATATATATGAATTTCACAGCCGAAAAATTTACGGGACTCGTTGTGGGTAACGCCACAATGTCCGCCTCAGTCACCCCGAAGGGGAGACTCTACGGCAGGATTCTCTACAATCCTCCCCATTTTCATCAAAATAACACCATCCGCGAAGCGGGTCAGGCAGGATTTTCTTTTACTATTGACGGCAATACCAAGTGTGACTGTGAGCTTGATTGGAATGTAACGGAGCACATCTATCCCCGCTACATGGCGGAGGCGCCTCTTGCGGACGACGTAAAGCTTTCGGTTTACGCCGTCGCACCCATTTCCGTTTTCGACATCGAGGATATGTTCGCGCCCTATCTTATGACATCCTTCACTCTCGAAAACTCGGGCGGCGAGGACAAGACTGTCAGCATATATCACGAATGGCAGACCACCCCCGAGGGAGTGATGGATTCCTTCGGCAGATACGGCGAATGTAACACCTCAGGCGCTTTGACCACTGTAAATATGCGCGACGTGTTCATTACGGTCAGCGGAGCCGACACTGCCGACGGCGACAACACCCGCGAGGGCATGATCTATCTTACGGCAAGCGTCACCGTTCCTGCGGGCGCGTCGAGGGAAATAACCTTCTTCACGGGTGTTTTCGAGCCTACCCACCGTTACAGAATGAAATATGACACTCCCACCCACGTTTGCGCGGCGGCTTCCCGCAACCTCTGCGGTATAAAGACGGGTGTCGACGAGTTTATTTCCTCTCTTCCCTCCGTGGGGGACGAGAAGATCGATCTTTACACCCGTTGGTACTCATCCGCGGCGATAATTCTCACAAAAAGTGCGATTTCCGGCGAGGTCATCACCATGGGATACTCCGAGCTGAATCAGCGCGACTCATTCTGGACAAGTTATATTCATCTTTCCCTCTGGCCGTCCCTGGAGCGTGACATCATGCGCACCTCTCAGCGTTGGATGCGCCCTGACGGAAAGATCCCAACCACCGTCCTCCCCCGAATTGAGAGAGACTACGATATTGACATTAACGAATACTACTGTCTGAGGATCGCGAGATATTTCAGATACCACAGAGACTACACTTTCCTTGAGGAAATGTGGGACTCCTACGTTAAGGCGGCGGATTTCCTCATTACCTTCGACCGCGACGGCGACGGACTGCCCGAGCAGGCACCTCCCGACAATCCCATGTCATTCTGGGGGGACTGGAAGGACGTAACCTTCGTTCAGGGAAGAAAGTTAGCGCCTCATTTTGATCTTCTGTGGCTTGCGGTGCTGAAGGAAGGGGTATATCTTGCGAGGATCATGGACGATGACGCAACGGCGGAGAGGTACGGTGCGCTTTACGACAAGGCGTTTGCAAATCTGAACCGCGATTTTGCCGACGGCGGTCTTTGGGACGTTGACCACTACGCGGAGGTATGGTACGACGGACGGCATCTGCCTCAGGTACTCATCGACCAGACGGCGGGCATCATTTACGGAGTCATACCCGAGGAGAGAGTTGAGAAGATATACAAGGCTCTTGAGGCAAACGAAAACGATTACGGAATCCGCGAGACCTTCCCCTACCGTACCTACGAGGCGGTAATGATGAACGAGCCGGGAGATTACCACAACGGAGGAATCTGGCCGTATCTCATGTTCTGCGACGTAATGGGACGTTACATGACGGGACACGCGGAGAAAGCGGAGTCTCTCATACGCAAGATCGGGTATGCGGATCTTGAAATGGCGGGAGATTTCACCCCGGGCGAATATCTTGACGGAAACACGGGTGAGGGAAAAGGAAAACAGCTTCAGGGATGGGCGGCGGCGCTGATCGGTGCGTTGACCCACGGAGCATACGCTGTTGAGTATGTTTCCGACAAGGAGATATGTATAAACGTAAGATTCAAGGAACGTGATTTCGCAACGACGCTGATCCTGCCGCGTAATTTCGGAAAGATCACGCTGAGAAGACGTGGCGGTGAGTTAAGTATCACCTCCAACTGCCGTAGAGGGTATACGGTTACGGCAAGAGAAGTGTGAGAGAAATCTCTCAACACATATTGTAGGGGCAGACGTGCAACGGCTGTCACACCCACTACGTAAACCTTAACCCATACGATAACGGACCGACGTCCCCGGCGGTCCCTACAATATCTGATTCCGTTCCGTCTTAACTCCGCACGAAAACCTACAGAATCCCGTAGGGGCGAACTGTGTTCGCCCGCGAACGTACGGCTAAATCTTAACGAAAACGGCGGGAGTAAACCCCCGCCCTACAAAATAACTCACTCCACATTTAATAAAAAATCATTTTGCATTTTGCATTTAATCGGTTACA
>JAFXKJ010000009.1 GCA_017531765.1 Clostridia bacterium | reverse complement strand
GAAAGGAGAGCCTTAGCTTCAAGAGCGAGCTCCTTTTTCTTTTCTACAAATATTCTGTATACCATAATTATTTATGCCTCCTTAGCAGCCATCGCACGTGCGCCGATGTCATGTCTGAAGAATCCGCCTTCAAAGCTGATCTTTTCTACCATACCGTAGGACGCATCAATTGCATCCTTAAGGGTCGGGGCAACTGCAGTTACGCCGAGAACTCGTCCGCCGCTTGTTACAAGCTTGCCGTCAGCGATCTCTGCTCCTGCAACGTAAACGTTTTCTGCAACCTCAGCGGGAAGAGTGATCTCGAAGCCCTTCTTATAAGATGTGGGGTAACCGCCCGATGCCATGATAACACAGCAAGCGTTTTTGTCAGCAAACTTTACCTCGGTCTCAGCGAGAGTACCGTTTGTTGTTGCCATCATGATCTCAAGAAGATCGCTTTCAAGGAGAGGAAGCACTACCTGAGTTTCGGGATCGCCGAAGCGGCAGTTGTACTCGATTACCTTGGGACCGTGAGGTGTGATCATAAGACCGAAGTAGAGGCATCCCTTGAACGTTCTGCCCTCTGCGTTCATCGCGTTAATTGTGGGAAGGAAAATCTTCTCCATGCACTCGGATGCAACCGCATCGGTGTAGTAGGGGTTGGGAGCGATAGTACCCATACCGCCCGTATTGAGTCCCGTATCGTTGTCGCCTGCTCTCTTGTGGTCCATGGAGGAGATCATGGGAACGACAGTCTTACCGTCTGTAAAGGAAAGAACGGAAACCTCGGGACCTGTGAGGAATTCTTCGATTACGATCCTGTCACCACTCTTGCCAAATGCCTTGTCGCGCATCATGGAGACAACAGCTTTCTTTGCCTCATCTCTGGTCTGAGCGATAATAACGCCTTTACCGAGTGCAAGGCCGTCAGCCTTGATAACCGTGGGAATGGGAGCGTCCTCAAGATAACTTAGTGCCGCGTCCATATCGGTAAATACCTCATACTGCGCGGTGGGAATACCGTACTTCTTCATGAGGTCCTTTGAGAATACCTTACTGCCTTCGATGATAGCCGCCTTAGCTTCGGGACCGAAGCAGGGAATACCGATGGCGTTCAGCGCATCGACCGCACCGAGAACTAGCGGGTCGTCGGGAGCTACTACCGCGTAATCGATAGCATTTGCCTTTGCAAACTCAACGATTCCCTCGATATCAGTAGCCTTAACGGGCACGCAGGTCGCATCAGCGGCAATACCGCCGTTACCGGGAAGCGCAAAGATCACCTCTACGTTCTTATTTTCTTTAAGCTTTTTGATGATAGCGTGTTCACGTCCGCCACCACCTACAACCATAATTTTCATGTTTAATATAACTCCGTTTCTTTAACGTACCGCCCCGCTTTTTCACATTCCGCGAAGCGGAATATTTCACATTTCATCCCGTGGATGAAATATTTCACACAGCGAAGCTGTATTTCACATATGCCACATTCTTGTGGCATATATTTCACTTTTTCACTCACTCCCCTTAAAATCGGGAGTGAGTGAAAAAATCTCAGTGGTGGAAGAGGCGCATTCCGGTGAATGCCATTGCTATATCATACTTGTCACAGCAGGCGATAACAATATCGTCTCTGATGGAGCCGCCGGGCTGAGCGATGTACTTGACTCCACTGCGGTAAGCTCTCTCAATGTTATCGTCGAAGGGGAAGAACGCGTCGGAACCGAGGGCAACACCGTCGATGGTGTCAAGATAAGCTCTCTGTTCCTCACGTGTGAAGGGCTCGGGCTGAGTGGTAAAATACTTCTGCCAGTTGCCGTCAGCGCAAACATCTTCCTCGTTCTGGTTGATGTAGCCGTCGATAACGTTGTCTCTGTCGGGTCTGCCGAGAGTGTCCTTGAAGGGAAGGTTAAGCACCTTCTCATGCTGACGGAGGAACCAAGTGTCCGCCTTGCCGCCTGCGAGACGTGTGCAGTGAACTCTTGACTGCTGACCTGCGCCGACACCGATCGCCTGACCGTCGATAGCGAAGCATACGGAGTTGGACTGTGTGTACTTGAGTGTGATGAGAGAGATGATAAGGTCGCGTACAGCGGACTCGGGAAGAGTTTTGTTAGCTGTTACGAGATTTTTGAGAAGCGCCTCGTTAATTTCAAAATTGTTTCTGCCCTGCTCGAAGGTGATACCGAACACCTGCTTTGTTTCCTGAACTTCGGGAACGTAGTCAGGATCGATCTCAACGATATTGTAGTTACCCTTTCTCTTGGACTTGAGGATCTCAAGTGCCTCGGGCTCATATCCGGGAGCGATAACGCCGTCGGAAACCTCTCTCTTGATGAGAAGTGCGGTGGTAACGTCGCATACGTCGGAGAGCGCTACCCAGTCACCGAAGGAGCACATTCTGTCGGTACCTCTTGCTCTGGCATATGCGAGAGCGAGGGGAGAGTTGTCAAGTCCCTCGATGTCGTCAACGAAGCAAGCCTTCTTCAGCTTGTCGGACATGGGAATTCCCACAGCCGCGGAGGTAGGGCTTACGTGCTTAAAGGAGGTTACAGCGGGAAGACCGAGCGCCGCTTTAAGCTCACGAACCAGCTGCCAGGAGTTGAAGGCATCAAGGAAGTTGATGTATCCGGGTCTGCCGCAGAGAATTTTAATAGGAAGCTCGCTTCCGTCTTTCATATAAATTTTGGACGGCTTCTGATTGGGGTTACAGCCGTATTTAAGCTCAAATTCTTTCATTTTCAGTTAACGCCCTTTCTTATTTCTGATGCTTATTGATGATGATCTGCTCTGTGTCTCGGGTTTCAAGGTCTGTGTAGCGAACAAAGAGGGAGATCTTGTTGTCCTCGTCGAGATTCTTCCAAAGCTCGTCTGCAAATTCCTCGGCAGTGTCGGGAATTGATACTCTCTCAGGCTCGCCTTGGAAGGTGGGGATCACGGGATTTCCGTCGCACACGTAGGTGTGGAGGAAGTGACCGAGACCTGCGGTAGCGGGATACTCAAAGAAGAATCTCGCGCAGGCGTTGCCCTCGGGATCAGCCGCCTTGAGAATTGACATCTTGTAGCTGCCGTCACGTGCCTGAATACCTGAGATTCTCGGTGTCCAGTTGGGGCGGTCGTCCTCGAACTGACGGGTGCGGAGAGCAGCTTCCCAGCTTTCTCCCTTGGCGAGGTATTCCCAGATGGTATCGGTCTGGTCACCGTTTGTTACGATAAGACCTTCACCGATCTCGCGAACGGGATGGTAAATGATGAGGTGGGGGTCAACCATAAGGCTGGGGTCGTGTGCTTCTGTTCTGATACCGTCGGGCTCCTCGCAGAACACACGGTTGCGG
>JAFXKJ010000060.1 GCA_017531765.1 Clostridia bacterium | reverse complement strand
GCTCTCGCCGTCGCACAATCAACCCGGTATTGTTTTCAACGTGCTTGATCATTTTGTTGAGAGATACGGCAAGCCCTCCGAAATCGCTATATGCGACGAGGATTTGAAGGGTATCCTGTCCGATGTCTGTAAAAAGGTAGGTATCAAGCTGACGGTTAAAAAGCGGTTGCCTGCGGTAAATAATGCAAGAAATAAATTACTGTCCCAACTATAAGTAAATGCACCATATCCCCGAAAAGTGGTGCATTGTATAGAATTAGGGATTGTATGCCAACAATGCCAACAACAAAAAGCTGTCGGTTCAAAAAAACTGCAACCACAACGGCTGTCGGCACTGCGTGCCCCTTGACTTTTTATGTAGTTTGTGCTAACATAATTGTGAATATTTGTCCTTAATTGTAAAATAAACTATTAATAAGGGAGACTACATAGAGATGAACTTTTTAGAAGAGCGAATCGTAAAAGACGGTATTGTCAAATCCGGCAACGTGCTTAAGGTGGACAGCTTTCTGAACCACCAGATGGATATTGCGCTGATGGAGGAGATCGGTCGGGAATTCAAGCGCCGCTTCGGTCATAAAACTGTTTCCAAGGTGCTGACCATTGAAGCCTCCGGCATTGGTATTGCTGCATTTGTCGCCAAAGAGTTCGGTGTTCCCATGGTGTTCGCCAAGAAGTCCAAGTCCATCAACATCGACGGCGATATGTACGTTGCAGAGGTGGAATCCTTTACACATAAGAATAAAAATCAGGTCATCGTTTCCAAGAAGTTCCTCAATGCCGATGATCACATTCTGATCATCGATGATTTCCTTGCCAACGGCTGCGCCCTCCAGGGTCTGATCTCCATTACCGAAAACGCCGGTGCTATCGTGGAAGGCTGCGGCATCGCCATTGAAAAGGGCTTCCAGATCGGCGGCCGTGTCATTCGAAACTTAGGCTACCATCTGGAGTCTTTGGCTATTGTGGATGCCATGGATGCCGAAACCGGTACCATTACCTTCCGAAATCAAGAGGTGAAGTAAATGGCAAAAGCAAAGAATCCTTCCGCTGCATCCATGGAGAATATCTATTCTCTGAACGGCAGAGTTCCGCTGCTGAAGTCCATTCCCTTCGGCCTTCAGCACGTTCTGGCAATGTTTGTTGCCAATATCGCTCCTATTATGATCGTCACCGGAGCCGGCGGTTTGAGCGTGCAGGAAACCGCTTCTCTGATCCAGACCGCCATGATCATGGCCGGTATCGGTACCCTTGTGCAGCTCTTTACCGTCTGGAAGCTGGGTGCAAAGCTGCCCATCGTTATGGGTATCAGCTTTACCTTCGTGTCTGTGTTCTGCTATGTCGGTCCCCGATGGGGGTATGAAGCTGTGATCGGTGCTGTCCTGATCGGCGGTGTCATCGAGGGACTTCTGGGTCTGTTTGCAAAGTATTGGCGCAGAATCATTTCACCAATTGTCTCCGCCTGCGTGGTTACCGCCATCGGCTTCAGCCTGCTGAGTGTTGGTGCTAATTCCTTTGCCGGCGGTGTAGGTGCCGCTGACTTCGGCAGCGCACAGAACTGGATCCTGGGTACCGTTACACTTGTCTGCTGCATCCTGTTTAACATCTTCGCCAAAGGCCATCTGAAGCAGCTTTCCGTCCTCTTTGGTCTTGTGGTGGGCTACATTGTGGCTCTGTTTATGGGTAAGGTGGATCTTTCAGCGCTTGAGGAGGTTGCAGTCGTTTCTCTGCCCCGGATCATGCCTTACAAGCCTGTGTTCAACCTGAGCGCCATTGTTTCCGTCACCATGATCTTCTTGGTTTCCGCAACCGAGACGATCGGTGATACCTCCGCCATGACCAACACCGTTCTCGGACGCGAGGCAACCGACAGGGAAATCTCCGGAAGCCTTACCTGTGACGGTCTGATCAGCTCCCTGTCTGCGTGCTTCGGTTGTATGCCTATTACCTCCTTTAGCCAGAATGTGGGTCTGCTTGCAATGACCAAGGTCATCAACCGTTATACCATTGCTACCGGTGCCGGTATTCTGATTCTTGCCGGTATTTTCCCCGCATTTGGTGCAGTCCTGGCGACTCTGCCTGAGGCTGTTCTGGGTGGCTGTACGATCATGATGTTTGGTAACATCGTGATTTCGGGCCTTCAGATGATCGGCTCCTGCGGCTTTAGCCAGCGTAACATCACTATTGCAGCCCTTTCCCTGAGTATTGGACTGGGCTTCACTCAGGTACCTGAGATGTTCAACATTTTCCCTGATATCATCCGCACCATTTTTGCTGAAAACTGTGTTGCGGTCGTGTTTCTTGCTGCCATCATTATGAATCTGATCATGCCGAAGGACCGTGAAGCTTAATTGATCAGCAAGCCTTTTTATCAACCTGCGACTTGACCGGGTATGGCTGTGACTGATACATAGACCTAAGGTAATTGCCATATATGGCAGAGGAAGGAAGCCATTTCCCGTTTGATGTCTGTGAAAGAAAATTGCGAGAAGCCGTTTTTTTTCGAAAAAGCACAGTTGTTTCTCTTAAAAATGAGTGCCTGTATCTAAATCGGTACGACTTATCAATAATGCGAATGCGTACCGAAAAGATATCGGTTCGGTCCCCCGAAGCCACAGCGGCTTCGGGGGTTTTTCGTGCCATTTTTCAAGGCGCAATTCAAAAGATATCATTTTCCCCAAAACACCCGTTGGGTAGGACTGTACTATACATCAATGCATTATTAAGAGCTAACGCCGAAAAGGCGCGTCACGACCTGAGAGTACGGTGTTATTTCATAGAAAGCTTGATAATCATCATCTGCATATACTATAGAAATATATTTTTGGTCAGCACCACACCCCCAATTTATCCCCTCTCCGTGCTTGAAAAATGGGGCGATATGTGGTATACTGAGGTCACAAAGCACACGTCGCAACCAATTTTAGACAGCTGCAGGCTGAACGGAGATCACCATGAAAGATTATTTTCTCAAACTAAAAAGCCCTGCTTATAACTGGGACAACGCATCTCCCATAGGAGCAGGCTCCATCGGTGCCATGTTATTCGGCGGCATCGAGACCGAAAGACTTTGCCTTAACGAAGAGACCATCTGGAACGGCGGAAAGATCGACACCAACATCCCCGAGTATCTTGACAAGCTTAACACCATCCGCAAAATGCTGTTTGAAGGAAAGAACGTCGAAGCGGAAGCATGGGCGGTTGAGAACATCGAGAAAAAGCACCGCTATTTTGTGGATTCCTATGAATTTGCGGGAGACCTGTTCGTTGACACTCACGGCTACGGTGAGTATGAAAGCTATGAGAGGCACCTTGATCTGAAGCGTGGACTTTACGCCCTTGATTATACGCTTGACGGCGTACGTTATACCCGTGAGAGCTTTGCTTCTCACCCGGCAAAGCTCGTATGTATGCGGCTTGATACCGACCCTACCCGTAAGGTATTCGTTAAGTACCGCAGAAAGTACGTCGTCAGCAGTAATGTTACCTGCGACGGCAGCTCGGCTCTTATGGACTTCGTTTGCACTACCGCTAACGGGGCGCATAAGTTCAGAGTTACAGTCAAGATACTTACCGACGGACAAACAGAAGCCGATGATTACGATATTGTCATAGCAAACGGCTCAAAGCTTGAGTTGTTCGTTTCCATCGTGACCGAGTACAGAGACCCCGAAATGGATACCATGAAGTATCTGGCATTCGCCCATAAGGGATACGATGCCCTCAGAGAAGAGCACATCTCTGATTTTTCCGCTACCATGGACAGGTCCGACATCGATTTCGGGGATGACGGAGTCGACGGCCTCAGTGTTGCAAAGCGACTGATACGACTGAAAAACGACAAAAACGCAGTTGACCGCGGACTCCTCGGACTGTACTTCCAGTTCGGCAAGTACCTTCTCGTGTCTTCAAGCCGTGAGGACACCTTCCCCGCGAATTTACAGGGACTTTGGTGCGAAGGATACGAGTCTCCGTGGAATTCCGATTACCACACCAACATCAATCTGCAGATGAATTATTGGCACGCTGAGACTGCAAACATTTCCGAATGCACCTTGGGTCTGTTCAAATACATGAACGAGTGTCTTCTTCCCGGCGGACGCAGAGTTGCAAGGGAGAACTATCACGCAAAGGGATGCGTCGTTCATCATATCTCCGACATATATGAGTTTTCAGTAGCTACAGGCTCAATGTGGGGCTTTTGGTTTGTGGGCGCGGGTTGGCTTGCGCTCCATATGTGGGAGCATTACCTTTACACGAGGGATGAGAAATTCCTCCGCGAGACAGCATACGAGTTCATACGTGATGCAGCTCTGTTTTTCGCAGACTTTATGTTCGAGGGACCCGACGGTGTTCTGTATTCCGGTCCTTCAGCATCTCCCGAAAATCAGTATCTTGTCGAGCGTGACGGGCACAAGATTCCCTTATACCTCTCCCTCTCGCCAACGATGGATATACAGATCATCAGCAGTGCCCTTGACATCTACACACAGGTCGAGGACATTCTCGGCGTTTCCCCCGAGACCGCTGATGAGATCCGCGCGGTTCGGGCAAGAATGCCGAAGCTGCAGATAGGCAAGTACGGTCAGCTTCAGGAGTGGATCGAAGACTTTGAGGATGCCGAGCCGGGTCACAGACACATCTCCCACGCTTACGGACTCTATCCCGAGGCGCAGATAACAAGAAGCACCCCAGAGCTATTCAGCGCAATAAAGACGTCTCTTGACAGAAGACTTGCTCACGGAGGCGGACACACGGGCTGGAGCAGAGCTTGGCTTATCAACCTCTTTGCAAGACTTAAAAACGGCAGAGACACCTATGATAACATAAGAGCGCTGTTCACGCATTCCACCCTTTATAATCTTTTTGACAATCATCCGCCCTTCCAGATCGACGGTAACTTCGGCGGAGCCGCAGGCATCGCAGAGATGGTGCTCCAAAGCCACGAGGGATTTATATCTCTTATCCCCGCGATCTGCGAGGAGCTGAAGGACGGCTCGTTTGAGGGTCTTCGCGCAAGAGGCGGTTACACGGTATCAGCAAAATGGACTGATCTTAGGGTGACAGAGTTTGAGATTACAGGTACCGACGGGGAAGTTACCGTAGAGCTTGCAGAAAATCAGACAGACGTGACATTTGTGTCCGAGGACGGCACGAAGTACTCGTCTCAGGGAAGAATGATAACCGTTATCTCAGGCAAGAGATACTTTGCAAAGTAATAAGTAAAAAAGCGCCGAATTTTCGGCGTTTTTTTACTTATTATGTGAGGCTTCGGGTACATAAGTCAACCGAACACCCAAGAATCATAAACTCAAGGATAGCTTATCTCTTGACTCCGCCGAGGGCGTGAATGTACGCGTCCTCAAGCGTCGGCTCTACCGCTACGGAATCGGTGAGCTGACCTTCCGCAACGTACCTGACCTTTGCAACGCCGTCTACGTAAGCGACGGACGTTACTATAGCATCCCGTCTGAGCATCGCTTCGTCCTCGGGTGTGCCCGAATGCTCCCAAAGCTTGCCGCGGATAGAGTCGATGAAGTCGCCCTTGTCTCCCACGTACTTCACCTGACCCTTTTCAAGAATACAGATG
>JAFXKJ010000008.1 GCA_017531765.1 Clostridia bacterium | reverse complement strand
CCGCAGGGCGAGAGGTAAGTTCAGCCACAGCCGAAGTAAAGCCTCTCACTCCGGGAGAGGTGGCATTTCAGGGCAAATGACGGAGAGGGCATTCTACTTTGGGCGATAGCCATATCGTGTGGGTTATAAGCCGACGAGGCGGGGATTTTAACGTTGGTTTATCGTCAAACGTGTGATTTGTAAGCAAAATGAACGTTTTTTCTATATTTTTGTTGCCGAAGGCAACAAAAATATAGAGTCAGCCAAGGAGGAGCCGCAGGCGGAAACTTCAGGCGTACTGTTTCCGCAAGCGGAAACAGAGATGGTTTCAACGTAAGACAATAGTTTGTAAACCTACGAGGCGGGCGGATATGGATATCCCCAGCATATTCGCTTCGCGAAATGCGACAACAACCTACGGTTGTTGCCCCTACAGGTCAGCGGGGTCTTAACGTAGGAAGATAGCCTTAATGTGCAGTTTGCCGCCACAGACACCCACCCTTGGGCAACCACATAGGGTTGCCCCTACGGAAGCGGGGGGCTTACGTAGGACGATAGCCATAACGTGCGAGTTGTAACCGAGCGAGGCGGGACGCCACATGGGGTTTTACTATGCACTGTAGTGCTACGTAAAATTTTCCCGACGGAAAACGTCCCCTACAGGTTGGTGGAGACGGTGCGGTAGGTTGTAGGTCGGACGTGCGAGCTGTAAGCAAAACGTACTGCCCGTGTCATTCTGAGCCTGCGAAGAATCTCATTCGGACGATGATAACCATAACGTACGGGTTGTAGGCAAAACGAACGTTTTTTCTCTATTTTTGTTGCCGTAGGCAACAAAAATAGAGAGTCAGCCAAGGAGATGAGGAACGAAGTGACGAAGAAACTTCGGCGTTTGAGATGGTTCTTAACAAACGATTATAGCCATAACGTGCGGGTTGTAAACCTACGAAGCGTGCGCCTTGTCAGCGAAACGGTAAGTTATTCACAACACAGAAAATAATCAACATCAAATAAAAATCAAAGGAAATTATTATGCATCTTACAATTAAAATGCTGGAAGATGAGGTCTGGTACGGCCCGTCAAGTATTCACGGCAAAAAAATGCCTCATGATAAAAATTCCGATTATTCGGTAAATATCGAAACTACCTCAACGGGAAATCAGGATAACCCTCTTCTGATCTCCAATATGGGTCGATTTATCTTCGCTCCCAAGGGATTCACCCTTGAAATCAAGGGCGGCATCATCCATGCGGATTCCCGTTTCGGAGAAATCGACTTCGCCGAAGGCTTTGAGACACTCAAGGGCGCCTTCCTTGAAGCAGTAAATCGCCACTTTCAGCCTAACGGCGTGATTCCTCCCGAGGAATTCTTCACCATCCCCCAGTATAACACCTGGATCGAGCTTATCTACGACCAGACTCAGGAAAGAGTCATGACATATGCCCACGGCATCGTTCGTAACGGAATGCCCGCAGGAATCATCATGGTCGACGACGGCTGGAACGATTATTACGGTTCTTACCGCTTTTCCAAGGAAAAGTTCCCCGATGCGGGGTCAATGACCCGCGAACTCCACGATATGGGCTTCAAGATCATGATGTGGATCTGCCCCTTTATCTCTCCCGACTCCCCCGAGGCAAGATTCCTCGACAGTAAGGGAATGCTCGTAATGCGCGACTGCGGAATGGGCAACAGGGAGCCCGTTGTACGCAGATGGTGGAACGGCTTCTCCCACGTTCTCGATATGTCAAATCCCGAAACCGAAGCGTGGCTTGACTCAAAGCTCCGCGTTCTCATGGATGAGTACGGTGTCGACGGCTTCAAGCTTGATGCAGGCGACGGAATGTACTACTCCGAAGACGATATAACATATGGAAACGTCACCCCCATGGAGCACAGCGCGCTGTGGTGCAAATTCGGTGCTAAGTACGCATTCAATGAGTTCAGAGCCACATTCTCCTGCGTTGGTCTGCCCCTGGTGCAGAGGCTCCACGACAAGGCTCACGCGTGGGGACACGGAGTGGGCGCCCTCGTTCCCGACACCGTAACACAGAGTATCCTCGGTTACGCCTACGTGTGTCCCGACATGATCGGCGGCGGATCCTTCGTGGATTTTCTCCCCGGCTCAACCACCTTCGACGATGAGCTTTTAATAAGATACTGTGAGGCGGCAGCACTCATGCCCATGATGCAGTTTTCCCTTGCTCCGTGGAGAGTGCTTGACCGAGAAAAATACGAAATTATACTGAAAATGTCCAGACTCCATGTTGAGTTTGCGCCGAAGATCATAGAACTTGCCACCTCGGCGGCAAAAACGGGCGAGCCCATCGTGCGTGCGCTGGAATACTGCTTCCCCCACAGCGGATTTGAAAGGTGTTTCGACTGCTTTATGCTCGGAGACGACGTGCTTGTAGCCCCGGTTGTTGAAAAGGGTGCGGAAAGTAAGACAGTCCGTCTTCCCGAAGGCACATGGCTTGACGACGAGGGTATAGTTCACGAGGGAGGCAGAGAGGTAATAGTCCCCGCACCTCTTTGGAGACTCCCGTATTTCACAAAAATCGGATAATTAAAAAAATCGAATCTGCCGACATTGCAGATTCGATTTTTTGGTTGCTAAACAGAAGAGGGAAATGGCAATGCCCTCGCCCGTGTCATTCTGAGTGGAGCGAAGAATCTTATTCGGTGGATGGTAGACCAAACGTACGGTTTATAAGCAAAACGAACGTTTTTCCTATATTTTTGTTGCTTGCGGTAACAAAAATAGAGAGTCAGCCAATGGAGGACTACTTCGCGATGCGAAGTAGAGAAACATTCATGGCGGACTACTTGGCTTTGCCAAGTAGGGAGATGGTTCTTAACAAATGGCGATAGCCATATCGTGCAGGTTGTAAATCTACGTGGCGGGAGGACCAAGGACGCCCACAGCATATTCGCTACGCGAAATGCGACAGCGGGGGTCTTACGTTGGGCGATAGCCATAACGTGCGGTTATAGACCTACGAAGCGGGAGGTACCCCTCTCAGTCAGCAAAAGCTGACAGCTCTCCCACCTGGCGAGCGGTAAGTTCAGCCACAGCCGAAGTAAAGCCTCTCACTCCGGGAGAGGTGGCATTTCAGGGCAAATGCCGGAGAGGGTATTTTTTTGTAAAACGATAGCCATATCGTGTGGGTTGTAATCCCACGTGGCGGGACGCCACATGAGGTTTTACTCCGCACCACGGTGCTTTGTAAAATTTTCCCGACGGAAAACGTCCCCTACAGGTTAGAGGGGGATGGTGCGGCAAGTTATCGTCAAACGTACGGTTTGTAAGCGAAACGAACGTTTTTCTAACATTTCTTTTGTTGCCGTAGGCAACAAAAGAAATGATTCAGCCAAGGATGTGAGCGTAGCGCCTGTTTGCGTAGCAAACAGTGAAACATTCATGGCGGACTACTTGGCTTTGCCAAGTAGGGAGATGGTTCTTAACAAATGGCGATAGCCATAACGTGCGGATTGTAGACCTACGTGGCGGGACGCCACATGGGGTTTTACTCCGCACCACGGTGCTACGTAAAATTTTCCCGACGGAAAACGTCCCCTACAGGTTGGTGGAGACGGTGCGGCAGGTTATCGGACAAACGTGCGTGGGATAAAATAATTTTCACATAACAATAAATAACGAGTCATATTTTGCAATTTATCCAAAAAAAATCTTAAAATCCCCTTTGATTTTTCACACATAAAAATCAGTTTTTTTTGAAAAAAATAAAGACATTCACGCAATTTTGTGATATAATAAATCAGTAATCTGCAGAGAAGTTTTTTCGGCAGGTTTGAATTTGTATTTTTCTTATTAAAGGAGTTAAAAATTATGAAAAAACTCTACGAAGGCAAAACAAAAGACGTTTACGGTCTTGATAACGGAAACGTTCTCCTTAAATTCAAGGACGATTGCACCGGCAAGGACGGCGTTTTTGATCCCGGCGAAAACAGTGTAGGACTCACTATCGAAGGTATCGGCCGCGCAAATCTTCAGACCTCCGTTTACTATTTCGAGCTTCTCCGTGATGCCGGCATCAAGACTCACTATGTTTCCGCTAATATTGAAGAAGCTACCATGGAGGTTCTTCCTGCAGAGTGCTTCGGTAAAGAGCTTGGCGGCGGCGGTCTTGAGGTAATCTGCCGTCTCGTTGCTACAGGTAGCTTTGTACGCCGTTACGGCGAGTACATCAAGGATGGTACACCTCTTGAGGGCGGCTACGTTGAGTGTACATTCAAGAATGATGCCAAGGGTGATCCCCTTGTAACAGGTGAAGGTCTTGTAGCTCTTAAGGTTATGACATCTGAAATGTTTGAGAGCCTTAAGGAACAGACTCTCAAGATCACAAAGATCGTAGCTGACGATCTTAAGACCCGCGGTCTTGATCTTTGGGATATTAAGTTTGAATTTGGTTACAACAATGGTGAAGTTGTTCTCATTGATGAGATCGCATCCGGTAACATGAGAGTTTACCGCGACGGTGTGATCGTTGATCCTATTGAGCTTACAAAGATCATCAACGGCTAATTAATAAAAAAACGTGACGTTCGTCAGAACGCCGCGTTTTTTTATTACACAACGTTTGTAGGGGGTAACCCTACCGCCTGCTTCATTTGCTTATAGACTGTACGTCTGCTTGAGTTATTGCTATAACCTACCACCCACGTCTATCCAACCAAATTTTGCGTTTTTCGTTATCTTTGCCTTCCCCCTTTACTTTGCAATTTTCACCAAAAAATGCCGTTAAAATCAGATCAAAATTTGCCCTATAAAAACCCCCTTTATCAGGGGTTTTCATTGACTTTTGAGCACTTTTATGGTATAATTATTTTGAGTGTAATTTAATTATAATGAAGAAAAAATATATTCCCGAATTATGGTGAAACCAATCAACTCTTCTTCATTGTTTTCATATAAAAATCAGATAAAGGAGACTCATAATAATGGATTCCATCGGTGATCTCTCTGCCATTTGGCAGATAATCCTTAATAATATCCGCGACGAAAGATCTATGCCCGAAACCGCTATCGATCTTTGGTTCAAAAAATTCCGACTTGTCTCTCTCGACCCGAGCCTTGCCGTTTTTGCCACCGATACAGAAGCTAAACGCAGGATTATCAAAGACAAGTACACCTCTTTCCTCTCCCGTCACGTGGAGAACGTCATCGGCTTCTCTCTCGACATCGAAATTACCGTTGATACCTCCCTCGCCTCCGTTCCCATTAACGAGGACGGTATCATCTCCCCCATGGAGCTTCTCCGCCGCAGAAAGGCTGAGCATGATGCCGCCGAGAACGCATCCTCTGATGCCGAAGCTACCGAGCAGACGATACGCGACAGCTATGACGTATCTGACGACTATTCAGATCCCCGCGACTCCCACAGAGGCTTTGAAGATGAAGGCGACATTGACACACTTCGTACCGAAGAGGATCTCATCGCAGAGCACCTCTCAAAGGGCGAGGGCTTTGATAAGCTGAGAGTCCGCGAGAGAAATCTTCAGTTCAACCCCGACTACACCTTTGAAAACTTCATCGTCGGCTCGTCAAACAAGCTGGCTCACGCGGGCGCGAGAGTGGTTGCCGAGAATCCCGGTACAAAGTACAATCCCCTTTTCTTCTACGGAAACAGCGGTATCGGCAAGACCCACCTTATGTACGCCATCGCCAACGAAGTGCTGAAAAAAAATCCCTCCATGCGCGTTATCTGCGTCAAGGGAGAGGAATTCATGAATCAGCTTATCGAATCCATCCGCATAAAGAAGAACTCCGAGTTCCGCGAAAAGTACCGCACCGCTGATATGCTCCTTATCGACGACATTCAGTTCATCGCAGGTAAAGAGTCCACACAGCTTGAATTCTTCCACACCTTCGATGCCCTTTACGAGGATCACAAGCAGATCATCATCACATCCGATAAGCCGCCTCACGAAATGGTGACTCTTGAGGAAAGGATCCGCAGCCGCTTTGAAAGCGGACTTGTGGTTGATATTCAGCCGCCGGATTTTGAGCTGCGCCTTGCCATCCTACAGAACAAGGCTAATCAGAACAATCTCGTTATCCCCATGGACGTGCTCACGTATCTCGCCGAGAAGCTTCAGTCAAACATCCGTCAGATCGAGGGCGTTATGAAGAAGCTGGGCGCAAACCACTTCTTATCGGGAATGCCCATCACCATTGAAATGGTGCGTTCCACCGTTCCCGAATTCATCAGGGAAACGGAATCTGACAAGGACATCGTAAAAAGCATCGTCTCATGTGTAGCAAGACGCTTTAAGACGACGGAAGATGATATTTACGGCCGTAAGCGCACCAAGGAGATCAAGACTGCCCGTAATGTAGCAATGAAGATCATCAGAGACATGACCTCTCTCTCACTTCCCAAGATCGGCGCGCTGATGGGTAACCGCGACTACAGCACTGTCCACTCCAATCTTGCGGCGATAGACAAGCAGGTGTCCATTGATCCCGTACTTGAAGCTGAGATCGCAGATATTATCAAAGAGATCAAGAGAGCTTGAGTAGACTTTTGAAAAAATACTTTTTCGGTCCCTATGATAAAAAAATGTGACTGAAAAGTATAAAATCGGAACAAACTTTGAATAATACATAGTTTTCCATGAGTTTTCAACATATGTTGAAAAGTATGTTGAAAAGTAATGATAAGACGTTGAAAACGCCGTGAAAATTTTTGAAGGAACTGAAAAATCCCCCGTAGGACGGGGAATATTTCCAAGGCTTAAAACGTGGAAAAGTGAATTTTTGAAAGTTTTTATTTCCGCTGAGGAAGAGTATAGTCTTCTCGCTTTCATGAGTTTTGAGACGAAGCTTTTCAAAATCTGAAAAGTCAAAAAAATCTGTCAGGAACAAATTTTTTGAGTTTTTTTGACATTCTTACATAAAAAAAGCGGGTTTTCAAAGGTTTCAATACATATTAAACGTGAAATCAACCTTTGTTATATTGAAAAGGTGTAATAAAAAAACCTTGAAAATAAGGGATATTTAACCTGTTTCACCGCTTTTCAACAGTTTACGTCGCCCTACTGCGACATACTACTGAATATATTATATATATATTTAATTATCTATCTTTTTATATAGCGCATAGCGCAGACAGATGAAGATACGGACGGCAAATACGCCCGTCACATGAACCTAAAGCTTTACGTTCACCTATCAACTTTACATCATATCCGTCAGCGATACAGGGACAGTGTTAGCGGTGGATGAGGTGTCAACGGTGCGTTATCCTTTAACCGTACCTAACTTCCGTCAGCAGACTTTACTTTGTCATCCTTGAGGGAGCAACGCGACCGAAGGATCTCATTCCATAACGTAAGGCTAAATCTGCACGAACGGGAGGAGCAAGCCCCTCCCCTACCATGTGGTTGGACGTTACCCTTCAACCTGCACGTAACCTCCGTCGGTGGACGGAATTCCACAGATTTCCGTAGGGGAGAACTGTGTTCTCCCGCAACGTAAGGCTAAAACGTTTGAAACGGCGGGAGTAAACCCCCGCCCTACAAAATAACTCACTCCACATTTATTAAAAAATCGTTTTGCACTTTGCATTTAATAAAACATTATCTATACTTATATAAAGAAAGGGTTTCCCTTATGAAAGTTACATTTGACAAATCCGAGCTTATTTCTGCGATCGCCCCCGCGGCAGGTATTTCTCAGATCAAAAACACGATCCAGACTATTGAAGGACTGCTTTTTGAATGTCCTCCCGATCCCAAAATGGGTGATTTTGACGGAGACACTGCCAATATGTGCCGTATCTCCGCATTTGACCTTGAAAAGGGTCTCAGAACCTCTGTTGAATGTACCATTTATACCGAGGGTAAATACGTTATCTCAGGCTCGAAGATCCTTCAGATCGTCAGAGCTCTTCCCGACGGTGAAATTACCATAGATATTGATTCTTCTATGAGAGCAACCATTTCAGGCGGTAACTCCAGCTTTGAAATTTCCGTATCTCCCGGAGCTGACTTTCCTACCATGCCTATGTTTAAGGGCGACAGAAGATATAAGATCCCTCAGTATCAGCTTCGCCGCATGATCAATGAAACGATCTTCGCTGCGGCTGTCAACGAGCAGAGAGTGGCTCTTAACGGCGAGCTGCTTACAATCAAAGACGGTAAAATGACTCTCGTTGCCTGCGACAGTAACCGCCTTTCCTGCATTTCCTGCGATTATGCAGAGGATGTACCCGAGTGTGAGATCATCATTCCCGGAAAATTCCTCTCTGAGCTTACCCGTATGCTGAAGGACAGCGAGGATGAGGTTGAAATGATCATCGGTAACAAGCACATCATCTTTAAGATGGAGCAGATCTACTTCTTCTGCCGCATGATCGAGAGCAAGTACATCGATTACACGAGAGTTATTCCCCGCAGCTTTGCAACTGTAGCTTATCTTGATCCCGCAGAGCTTCGCGGAGCGATCGAGAGAGCTTCCATCATCAGTGAAGACAAGCTTGGCGGTAACAGCAAGGCACAGGTTAAGTTTGCTGTTGGCGGAAACAAGATCGATATTTCTGCGGTATCCACCAGTGGTAGTGTATTTGAGTCTGTAGGAGCCGCTATAACGGGAGACGACGTTAACATAGGATTTAACTGCCGTTATCTTTTTGATGCGCTGAGAGCTATTCCTGACAGCGTAAACAGGATTCGTATAGGCTTCAACGGAAGCTTTAACGGGGTCTCTATTGAGCCTTCTTACGGAAGTGATTTCTCGGGAGTTGATATTAATACCACTCCTGAGCTTGCTGAGGGTGAAGAAAAAGAAAACTTCCTCCATCTTTTCATGCCCAGAAGAAGATAAGCTTTATATTTTCTGTAAATCAACATCGTAAGGCTACATCCCATACGTTTGGTATGATAACCTCACGCAATCCCCCCGCAAGGGACAGGCGCCACTGTTTGCGCCCGCCCCGTCTCCACCTGTCCTGTAGGGGACGTTTTCAGTCGAGAAAATTTTACGCAGCACCACGGTGCGCAGTAAAACCCCATGTGGCGTCCCGCCACGTGGGATTACAAGGCGCACGTTATGGCTATCGCCCAACGTAAAACGCCCTCTCCGTCATTTGCCCTGAAATGCCACCTCTCCCGGAGTGAGAGGCTTAACTTCGGCTATGGCTGAACTTACCGCTCGCCAGGTGGGAGAGCTGTCAGTTTTTGCTGACTGAGAGGGGTACCTCCCGCCACGTAGGTTTACAACCTGCACGTTGTGGCTATCGTTTTATGCTAAGAACCATCTCTCTACTTCGCTTCGCGAAGTATTCCTCCATT
>JAFXKJ010000059.1 GCA_017531765.1 Clostridia bacterium | reverse complement strand
TTTTTGCTCTTTACTTTGTTTTTTGAGTATCTTTTTTATTCTTCAAAAGAATTTCGGAGTCTCATACACATCGATTTTCATCGATTATTTTATGATGCTTGTTGTTCAATTTTCAATGAGCTTTCTGCGCTTTTCTCAGGCCTTTCGACCTGCTTTCTCGCGACAGCTTTAACATTATATCACAACCTCCTCCCTTTGTCAACACCTTTTTTCAACTTTTTTTGGATTTTTTTCACTTTGGTCGTTTTGTTACTTCTGCCAAGCTTTGCACTCACCTTTTGTGCAGCTTGCACAGGTGCTTTCCACCCACCACGGTTAGGATACGCTCCAAACGCCGCCTCTAGGTGGGGCACAACCCGTATGTTATGGCTATCATTTTACGTAGAAACCATCTCCCTACTTGGCAAAGGCAAGTAGTCCGCCATGAATGTTTCTCTACTTCGCATCGCGAAGTAGTCCTCCATTGGCTGACTCTATCTTTTTGTTGCCGATGGCAAAAAAAGAAATGTTAGAAAAAGTTACGTTTCGTTTGTAAAACATACGTCGGGAGGCAACATTAATCTAAAAAAGACGAAACTTACGTCCCGTCTTTTTTCAGATTTACTGTTTCTTCAAAATTGCTTCTTGCTGTGCTGTAACCAATTTATAATATATTCCCTTCATGTCGAGAAGTTCTCTGTGTGTACCGAACTCTGCGAGTTTACCGTGATCAATTACTATCAGCTTATCTGCATTACGCAGCGTTGACAGTCTGTGTGCTATAACAAATGTTGTTCGGTTTTCCACAACTTTATCAATAGCATCCTGTATCTGTTTTTCCGTCTCGGTATCAAGAGCTGCCGTTGCTTCGTCAAGGATCAGAATTCTCGGGTCATGGATAAGAGCGCGGGCAATTGCTATTCGCTGTCTTTCTCCGCCGGAAAGCGAGCTTCCTTTTTCGCCCACCATTGTGTTATATCCCTCGGGAAGACTCATGATAAAGTCATGGGCATTAGCCAGCTTTGCAGCCGCGATCACCTCTTCATTTGTAGCAAAAGGTGCGGCATATCTGATATTATCTCTGATAGTTCCCGCAAACAGGTGTGTCTCCTGAAGAACCACACCCATCTGACCGCGGAGTGCATTTTGCGATATATCCTTGATATTTACGTCGTCAATCAGAATTTCACCCAGCGAAACGTCGTAAAGTCTCATGATTAGATTGATAAGAGTTGTCTTTCCACATCCCGAATGACCGACGATCCCGATCATTTCGCCTTGCTTTACTTCAAAGCTGATGTTTTCAAGGACAGGCTTATATGAGTCATAACCAAAGCTTACGTTTCTGATGGATACATCTCCTTCGATCCTGATATCAATAGGAAGCTCAACGTCAGACACCTCAGGCTCTTCTTCAAGAATCTCAAATATCTTCGTCAGCGAAGTATGGAAAACCGAAATATTTCTCGGAATTGCAGTTATCTGCATCAGAGGCTCATAAATAATTGACGCATAGCTGTTGAACTGATTAAGCTCACCCACCGTCATGGAACCGCCGAACAGCATCAGGTTTCCGTACATCATTATGAGATAATTACCGAATCTAACAACGAATCCCACAACAGAAAAGAAGGTGTCATACAGCTTACCGTTGCGAATAGACTGCCTTGTGAACTCATTGTTGGTCTCGGTAAATTCTTCCACCGCATCCTCTTCTCTTCCGTAGGATTTTACAACCTTTACTCCGTTAAGTACATCCTGGAGCTTTCTGTTCATTCTGATTCCCGCATACCACGATTTCACGTTTCTTCTTGACATCACTTTTCGGAACATGAAGATCGAGAATATCGCCAAGGGAAGAGGAGCGAACACAAAGAGACACATGAACGGATCAAGGAACAGCAAAATCACCAGTGCAAACACAAAGGAAAAGAGTTGCGAGCAGTACGTGGGAAGCTGCTGAGTTATAAAGTTCTGTACCGTCGTAATGTCGTTGTTGATTCGCGACATAAGGTCGCCGGGAGACTTCTTCTGTATGGACGACATGGACAGCAACTGGATCTTTTCAAAAAGAATAATACGGAACATTTTCGCAAAGCGATTACTGGAAATACCCGCGATTCTTGTCTGAACCACAGACAGCGCTCTTTGGAAAATATCCATTGTGATGATGGCTAAAGTAATTGCTATAAAAGCTCTGAGAGTTTTACTGTTTCCAATGTCAACGGTAGGATTCGTAATATAATCATTAATCGCCACCTTCTGTATGGCGGGAAGAAGAAATTTGAAGCCCGAAGCGATCAGCGCGGCGATCAGCGGGAAGAGCATCATAAGCCTGAGGCCCTTCGTCATCGCCCACAGCTTTTTATAAACAGCCTTTTTATCGTGGCAGAACGGGCAGTATCGCGTGTTTTTTACAAAAGGTCTGCCGCATTTTTCGCAGAAAAGCTCAGGCTCGCTGTCCGTGATTGGTTCCTTAGACTTTTTCTGCGCAAGAAGCTCGCACGCTTTTGCGATAACGGTATATCTTGGCATATGGCGCGCCGTGATAAAACGGCAAACAAGTTCGGTGTTACCTTCATATTTAGCGTAAAATCCCGAAGAACCGTAGAGAGTCTCCGTTCCGAAATCCGTCATCCTGCCTATATCCCGACGGTATACCACCTCGTCACCCAAAACTTTGTATATGCAAAGATCGGTAATTACAGTATACCCGTCACGGACGATTTTCTCTCCCTCAATATTATAAGGGAGGCAGTACATGATCCTCTCTCCGTCACTTAGCTGCATCTCAAGAGCAGCTTTACTTTTTGGCGGAAGATCGTACAAAAGTTTCATCGTTTATCAACCTGCCTTTCTTGATAAATCGTTTCCCGTCAAGCACCGTCAGATGTAGATCTCGATCTTTTTGTAGCTTCCGCGGTCAAGCTTTTCCACATTCGAGATCTTGAAGCAGTTACCGTCTATATCCGTGATAAGAACGCTTCCGTTCTCAAGTTTTCTGAAATTCGAATAGGGATTGGTCATAGTAAAGGAAACCTTTCCCGCGCTGGTTGCGGCATCAAAGTAAAGATAACCGAATTTATCTTTAACGGACATGATCTTAGTGATCTCGGGAGTGAAGTATCTGCGGTCAAGCTCTTCCGTCAGAAGCCCTACTGTTTCAGCGTCGAACATATGAATATTTCTGATCATTCCGATCTCTCTGCCATCGCTTCTTGCGCCGGCAGGCTCTCTTACAGAGATATATTCATCCGGATCGGAAATGGGGAAAGCTCTCACAAGAGACACTCTTTCGCATATCTCGGAGTCCTCGCCGTATTTGATCTCAAGAGACACAAGCCCGCCTCCCGAACGGTAGAATCTCGCATTCGCGGGAGTAATATCAACGCTTTCTCTTTTAATCTTTTCAGCACCGGGTGTGCTAACATTATTATTCATTTCCTGTGACATCAAAATCATCCTTTCCAACTGCCGACTCAAAGTCCCTGCATTACTTGATTCATCTGATCATTCTGAAGGGTATACAATTTATAATATACACCCTTCTTTTCAAGAAGCTCTTCCTTTGTTCCCATTTCTTCAAGGCGTCCGTGCTCAATTGCCATAATATAGTCGCAATTTTTCAGAGTGGACAGTCTGTGAGCGATTGAAATGGTGGTTCTGCCCTCCACAAGCTTATCTATAGCCTCGCTGATCTGCCGTTCGGTCTCGTTATCCATCGCCGCTGTCGCCTCGTCGAGAATAAGGATGGCAGGAGAGAGCAGGAGTGCGCGGGCAATGGATACCCTTTGTCTCTCGCCGCCCGACAGGGATCTGCTCCCGATACCGACGAGAGTTTCGTACCCTTCGGGCAGACGCATGATAAAATCATGGGCGTTTGCCGCCTTAGATGCCGCAATTATCTCATCCATTGTAGCTTCCGGCTTACCGTACTTGATGTTTTCCGCAATAGTTCCGCCGAAAATGAACACTTCCTGAGATACGATGGCAATGTTTCGTCTGAGGCTCTTCATCTCAAGGTCCTTGACGTTAATGCCGTCGATGGTAACCGAGCCTGAAACGACGTCGTACATTCTTGTAATAAGGTTTGCAATAGTTGACTTTCCGCTGCCGGTGTGACCTACAAGTCCGATGTGTTCGCCTCGGTTTATCTTAAAGGAAACGTCTTTAAGGATAGGTCTGTTGGGCGTATAGTGGAAGCACACGTTTTCAAAAACGATATCTCCCTTGATATTTTCCGCCGACACGGCATCCTTTGCTTCGGCAACCTCAGGGACCGTATCGATAACCTCAAACATTCGCTGTGCCGAGTTCATGGTATCGGTCACCATATTGGTGAAGTTTGAGAAGAACTCGATGGGAGCGAAGATCATACTTAGATACCCGAGATATGCGGTAAGTTCACCGTAGGTCATACTGCCGCCCATAACGAGAATTCCTCCGAATCCCCATATGGACTGAGCCGCGATACCCATGAGAAGGCTGACCACGGGGAATATCATGAGCCACACGAGATTCACCTTAAGGTTCGCCTTGTACATACGGTCTGCGTATTTTATGAATCTTGATGTTTCATTGTCCTCTTTCGCAAACGCCTTAACAACTCTCGCGCCGTTAAGAACGTCTCCCAGCATACCACTCATCGCGGAGGATGCTCTCCATCTCATGGAGAAGGTCTTCATCAGCTTGGGAAGCATGAACTTAAAGAGGATGAAAATAATGGGGATCGGGATAAACACGATGAGGGTCAGCTTAACATTCACCGAAAAGAGGAAGATCGCAAGTCCGATAAAGGTGAACACATTTGTAAAGATGTAAGGAAGACCGCTGGTGCAGAAATCCTTTACCACCACAGCGTCATAGGTAACTCTGTTCATAAGCTTACCCGTAGGATTCTTATTGAAGTAAGACACTGACAAAGCCGACATCGCCTTGAAAATATCGTTCTTCATATTGCGGGAAATACTCATGGACATCTCGTCGTTGATTCTTGAGCTGAAGATACTGACAGAAAGGGACATCACCGCAAGGAGAACAATGAGTCCGACGACGATGTAGACGTACTTCACGTCCTCAAGCCGTCCGGTAACCTGCAGGGCACCCTCGTACTCGTTTTTATCATCGGTCAAGCGGAGAGTATACCTGACAACACTTTCATCCTTGCCGTCCCAATGAACGTACTCGCCGCCCTTATCGGTCTCGGAATATACGAATTTACCGTCGGGAGACTTTTCATAATAGTAATAAAGCTTATGGGTGAGAGACTCAAGGATGGCACCAGCGCCTCCGTCGTTGAGCAGCACCTCATCACCGAATTCAGCCTTGACATTGGGGTCACTCTTTGAGATAACCTGGTCATACAGAAGCTGACCCGATAAAATCGGAGTCAGAAGAGATATGCCCGAAGTAATAACAAGGCAAAGGACTATAAGTATCAGATGCACAACATAGGGCTTAAAATACGCCATAACACGGGGTACAAGGCCCTTTTTGTTGGTACAGTCAGCACATATGCGGCGGTGCTGATCCTCGTACACCTTACCGCACTTGGGACATTTGGCACGGAACTGTTCGAAAATGGAGTCGTCCTCCGTGACAGTCTCGCCGCGGACAAATTTGTCCCATATATGGACAAAGGCGAAAAGCTTCTGCTTGCAAGCATTGGTACAGTAGCCGACCACAGTGGTAGTAGCATCTGCTGCAGCTTCCTTTACACGGTCGCTGTAAGTGCCGTCACCCGTTTTATCAGCAAACGGCAATGGGGACACCGCCTTGTACGCAAGGAGAGCATTTGTCGTATTATAGTTATCAATATACGGCGCAAGAAGCTCTTCGAGAGAAAATTCATCATATTTCTCCAAGCTCAGATCAAGACGGCACAATACATTTCTGTCTTTGTCGATGACAAGCCAAACGTCGCCGAAATTACCTGCGGTATCAAAGTCAAGATGCAGAGCAGCAAGACATGAGTCAATGGAAACTCCTTTTTCCTTAAAATACGCAAGTTCAATTTCACCGAAAAAATCAACAGGCAGCATTTTTACTCACTTCCTTTGTCAAAATTTCGCAAGCAGTTTGCTTATTTCAAGCGTATTATAGCACCCATTCCCATTTATTTCAAGCACATTTGAGCTTTTTCTGAATTTTTATGAATTCTCACATTAGACCCTCATATATCACCCAATTCAATTCCATTATTCGTTAAAGTTCATAATTTTCTGTAAATTTACCCGTTATACTGAAAAAACGCCCGTGTTTCCACGAGCGTTTTTAATGTACAAGCTGAAATTACTTGATTTCAACAGTTGCGCCTGCAGCCTCGAGCTTAGCCTTGAGAGCCTCAGCGTCTTCCTTGGAAGCGCCTTCCTTGAGAGTCTTGGGAGCGCCTTCAACCATTTCCTTAGCTTCCTTAAGGCCGAGACCGGTGATCTCACGAACAACCTTAATAACGTCGAGCTTCTTAGCACCGAAGCTTGCGAGAACTACGTCAAACTCAGTCTTCTCTTCAACTGCGGGAGCTGCTGCTGCTACGCCTGCTACTGCTACGGGAGTTGCGGATACGCCAAACTCCTCTTCTACTGCCTTTACGAGGTCAGCGAGTTCAAGAATTGTAAGACCCTTGATAAGGTCAAGAATCTGTGTTGTCTTTTCAGATGCCATTTTAATTATCCTCCGATTAATAAATAATTTTAAATAAATTTGTTTGCCGTCATGCGGCGTTTTGGGGGTGATTACTCAGCTGCTGCTTCAGCTGCGGGAGCCTCGCCGTTCTTGTCAACGATAGCCTGAAGGCCAACTGCAAGTCCACGGATAGGACCGGTAATGCTTCCAAGGAATCTGCCAATGAGAACTTCCTTGGGGGGGATGTCTGCGAGCTCTTGAACTGTCTTAACGTCAACAACCGCACCATCGATGAAGCCTGCGCGAAGCTCGAATGTCTCGATCTTGTCAGCATACTTCTTAAGGATCTTTGCGGGAGCAATGGGATCATCGTAGCTTACCGCGATAGCGTTCATGCCTTCGAGGTACTGCTTCATTTCACCGTAGCCAACCTTGTCGCACGCAAAACCGATGAGAGTGTTCTTAACTACGGAATACTCTACGCCTGCTTCGCGAAGCTCTTTACGCATCTGTGTGTCTTCGTCAACAGTGATACCCTGATACTTAACGAGAACACCGGATACAGCGCGGCCAAACTTGTCAGCGAGACCGTCTACAAGGGCTTTTTTCTGCTCCAGAATCTTTTCGCTTGCCATTTTAATTCTCCTCCTTTGATTTATTCAGACAGAGAAAACAAAAAAGTCTTCTTCGTGCTAAACGCCGAAAAAGACAGTGTGAAATCATAAAAAATCACGTTTCTCCTCGGCAGGAAAGCCTAAGCTTTTACTGTAACCTGCTGTCTGCGGTTCAACAACAGTGTGATTATATCACATATCCTCCCCGATGTCAATAGTTTTTTCAAATATTTTTAAGCTTTTTTCGATATTTTTATTTCAGTGAATTTTCGAAGTAAGCAAATCTGCGCCCCCCCTTGAAACCTCACGTAATTTTTCCCGTACTCACAAAAAAAACGTCTCCCGTTGGTCGGGAGACAGATTTTTAACTAAGCTTACTCAGCAGCCACAGCCGCAACCGTTACCGCTGCCGTAGCCGCGATTTCCGCAGCCGCAGTTTCCGCATGATACGATGAGAATTGCGAGGATCACGAACCAAATGAAGTCGTCACTGTTAAAAAGATTGCAAAGGCAGTTCATAGTATAATATCCTTTTCATTTTATTTTTTCTGCTTCGGGAGACGAGTCCCGAGCCTGCGAGCGATTTTTCCTTCGCTCTGATATTATTCTATGCACCTTGTGTAAATCTGTTACAACAGTCTCAAGTTAAAGTGATTTCGTCTGCCTCAAGAAATGCCTGAGCCGCCGCCACGCTGTTAGAGTTGACCTCATATTCCCTTCCGCACTTCTTGCAGACAACAAACACGGATTCATCCCCAAGCTGCAGTTCATATTCACCGCCGTCTTCACATCCGCAGTGAATATTCCCTTCGTCTTCAAGCTCTTTGACCACGTACATGATCACCTCAAGTACCTGAGGATCGGTAAGAGATTCTTCCCCCTTCGCTTGGGTGAGTGCTTCAAGAGCATCTTCACCCGCAAGCTCAATAAGCTCAGCCTCCGCTTCGGCAACAGCACGCTCCACCTCGCTTTCGGTACCCGAGAAAAACAAGTCAAGTCCCGTGTAGGTACAAGCAAGATTAAAAGATTCTCTCATGAAAAAAGCTTCCGAGGAAACAAGATAGCTGTGAGGAGACGGACAAACAAGGCAAGGAACCGTGATCCGGATCTTTTTGTCTTTGGTATAAACAAGCTCAAGAGCAGAGCCGCCGCAGGGACATTTCAGCCTGATCATATCAGCTGAAAGCGAAAATATTCCCACAACACTGCGAACGATACTTCCGCAATCGGGGCAACGGTATGCTACCGCTGTCTGTTTCTGGTCAAGGATCATAAGCTACTCCAAAATTTATTTTTCGGGGGACGTTTTGCACGTCCCCGAAAAAGATTTTTCAATTATTTCTTATTTTACTCTCACACCCGCGGAGTTATACCGACTCAGTCAGCGTAAATGGGGAATTTCTCGCAGAGCGCCATAACCTCAGCGGAAATTCTCTCACGGTTTCCTTCAAAGTCACGGGCAATATCACCAATGAACTTTGCAATAAGTCTCATCTCTTCCTTGCCGAAGCCGCGTGTAGTAACTGCGGGAGTTCCGATTCTGATACCGCTGGTCACAAAGGGACTCTGAGGATCGTTGGGGATTGCGTTCTTATTTACGGTAATATGTACTTCGTCAAGCATCTTCTCCATATCCTTACCGGTAATTCCGAAGGGACGGAGGTCTACAAGCATAAGGTGGTTATCGGTGCCACCGGAAACGAGTCTGAAGCCTTCCTTTATCATTGCATCAGCAAGCTCTGCGGCATTTTCAGCGATCCGTCTCTGATAGTCACGAAATTCTTCGGTAAGAGCCTCGCCGAAGGCAACAGCCTTTGCGGCAATGATGTGCTCAAGAGGACCACCCTGGGTTCCGGGGAACACAGCCTTGTCGATCTGCTTTGCAAGCTCCTCTGTGCAGAGGATCAGACCGCCGCGGGGACCGCGAAGAGTCTTATGAGTTGTGGTTGTAACAACGTGAGCGTGGGGCACGGGGCTGGGATGAACTCCTGCAGCAACGAGACCTGCGATATGAGCCATATCTACCATAAGATATGCACCAACCTCGTCGGCGATCTCACGGAGACGGGCAAAATCGATCACTCTTGAATATGCGCTGGCACCCGCAACGATAAGCTTCGGCTTGCACTCAAGAGCACTTTCGCGGATCTTGTCGTAGTTGAGCATCTCTGTGTCATCGTCAACACTGTAAGGAACGATATTAAAATACTTACCTGAGATGTTTACGGGTGAACCGTGGGAAAGGTGACCTCCGTGAGCAAGGTTAAGACCCATTACGGTGTCACCGGGGTTAACAAGTGCGAAAAACACAGCGAGGTTAGCGGAAGCACCGCTGTGAGGCTGAACGTTAGCGTGCTCAGCGCCGAAAAGCTTCTTGGCTCTCTCTCGTGCGATGTTCTCAACCACGTCAACGCACTCACATCCGCCGTAGTAACGCTTTCCGGGAAGACCCTCTGCATACTTGTTGGTAAGGGGAGTGCCTGCCGCAAGAAGTACAGCCTTCGACACGATATTCTCGGATGCAATAAGCTCAATATTATGCTGCTGACGCTTCAACTCCGCGTCACAAGCTGAGGCAACCTCAGGGTCATACTGTTTAAGTTCATCAAAAAAATTCATTTCTATTCCTCCATGTTATAAAACATACAATTACCTATTTTATTATCGGTAATTACATTATAACACAAACAATCGCAAATTGAAAGTAATTTCAGAATAAATTATTTGAAAAAACATATTATTTTGAAAAAAACACCGACACGAATCCGCACAATGCCCATTCGTGTCGGTGTTCAAATTATTTTGTCAGGTGACGATGTAATGACATCGGGAAATCAACTGTATCTCGATACTACAGCATTGTGCTCTTCAACGGTTCTGCTGAAAATAACTCTGTCCTCACCCGGCTTGGGATTTGACGGAGAGAAGAAGTAGTAGTAATCCGTGTCGCTGGGGTGCATTGCAGCAAGGATAGCACTGTTTCCCGAATTTGCAATAGCACCGGGAGTCAGGTCTAATCTTGTTTCGGTATTATACTCCGACACGATATTATCAAGGTCGCTTCCGCGAAGCTTGACTCTTACACCCGTTTCGTGATGGATAACGTATGCAGTGGTCGCATCGCTCTGCAGATGGCTATAGTTTGCGGATTCCAGTCTGTTATGGAACACTGAGGATACGTTGCCGAAGCAATTTTCCAGATAGTTTGCCGCACCTGCCTCCTTCTCGATGATCGATGACAAGGTGATGACCTCATCTGTCACAAATCCTATCTCTTCGGTCCTCTGGCGGTATGACTTGATAAATACCTGATTGAATCTTGACAAAAGCTTGCTTATGACAGCGACCTCGCTTGAAGCATTATAGAACTGATAGGTATCGGGGAAGAGATACCCGTCAAGACGGTATGTCCTTCCGTATGCTACCCAGTCCTCGTCGATCTCGTCAATAAACCAATAATCGAAATCGTAATTATTGATAACGTCAATATACTTGTCCCTCTCGCCGATACCCGAAGAAACGAGAAGGTCGATTATTTCATCGGTAGTATAACCCTCGGGGATAGTTATCCACGACACACCTGCAGGCGGTTTCTTACTGATAGCCTCAACGAAATCACTGTAGCTGCTTTTCGGGGTAAGCATATAGGTGCCCGGCTGAATCGTCGCCGTAGAGTCGCCTTCTTTAAGGTTAAAGAGCCACTTATACTTAATAAGCTTATTGTTATAAAGTATGTCGGCAACATCCTCAATGGTGGTGCCCTTGGGTATCACGACCTCGATCTGCTCATCGGATTTAACAAATCCGTACATATCATTAGCCGCGAATATCACAGCTACTGATATAACGATTGAAACGGCAAACACCGCAGTAATGTAAGCCATACATTTTACAAGACTGAGAACAGTATTACCCGATTCCGAGCGTTCCTTGTCACCGCGCTTTTTCCTGATCTTACGCCCTGCCTTACGCCCCTTTCGTGTGGTTTCCGCAAGCTGCGTGGCAGAATTTGTGTTTTCCATGACTTCACCGGGAAGCTCAATGGTGTCCTCGGCGCTAAGTGTTTCGTCCTCATCCTTTTTCGGTGCAGTTTCCACTATGGGAACCTGCTTTGTCCTGAGAGCCTCATCGGGAATTTCGGGAGTCGGCACGGTACTCGCCCCTCTCTGTCCCACAACGGGACGTCCGTCAGGATTTTGCGACGGGGACGGGGCAAGTGCGGGTGAAGTACGCACAGAGCCACCGCTTGGTGCCGTCTGATTCTGAACCCTCGGGGAGGGAGTCTCAGTACGAGGTCTTTCCGACGTCACCCGATTTTCGCCCACCTTACTTCTCTCAACACCGAGTTTCATGTCATCGTCATCGGGACGGGTAAAATACCGATTGCGCGTCATTGGATTACTGTTCTGCATCGGACGGTCACCTGTGGAAGTTTTGAGACGGCTCACACCGCTGTCACCTCTTTCGGTAACCCTCGCCTTTGATGCTTCATCCCCCGAGTGAACGGAAGCAGTATTTCCGATACGTATATTTCTTTTTTCCTTTGAAGGATCTCTGTTATTATCCATTTACAAGGCTCCTTTCTGTAGGTACGCCAAAAAACAGCATTATTTTCAAATTATAAGAGCTATTATTATGTAGATCACCGCAAGACCGAGGAAGGTAGGCGAGAAAACCGCCTCAGCAAGTGATTTCAGCAATTTGCTTTTCTTTTTCGGAACGTGATCGGAAGCGTAATTTTCTTCAGAGTATACTCTGTACAGCGATGACGCCTCGAAAGCGGCAAGAGATGCTGCCGCGAGAGCTAAAAATGCCATGATTATCACAAGAAGAATACCGCTGATGTTGTTTTTCTGAGCAATATGAAGGATATACTCCTCAAAGAACATAACTATTATATTGTACGCGGCATGGACTATCATGGGAGCTATAACACTGCGTGTCGCATAAGTTACGGCACCGAGGACGATTCCGCAAAAGAACAGCGAGGGAAATCTGACAAAGCTGAAATGGCACATAGCAAAGCCTGCGGCGCTGAGCACCACGGAAGAGGCAATATTTACAGTGCTGTATTCATAGAGAACGATACCGCGAAACAAAAATTCTTCGGTAACCGCAGGAAGAACAGCGAAAGCCAGCACAAGGTATATTCCGTTAAATACCCCCGACTCTATGGCAAAGGAGGCATACTCCCCACTTGAGCTTTCCGCCATACCCTGAGGATTCAAGGTGGACATAAAATAGTCAATAACACCGCCGCCGCATATCATAAGCACCAGCGCACATACCATAAGCAGTATGGCGGAGGGCTTGGGAAAGCGCACGCGAAGCTTCGATGAATACTCCCCGCCCCCTCTCAGACTGCAAAAGATCAGAGAAGGAATGGCAAATATCACAAGCTGAATTATAACCGCCGACAAATACGGATTTTCGTCGGCTCCGATGGCTTCTGCTGGAATTGCACTAAGCAGTGCACTCAGCAGAAACATACCCGCAAGAAGTATGGGCACGGCGATGGTTTGTTTGAATTTCATAACCGTACTAAGCCTTTCTTTTTAAGCGACAGCTTATTTTTTTACCGTTTTTACTCCGTTTTCCGTGAGAAGAATGTCAACGGAAACGTCAAATCTGCCACGGGGCACGGTAGGCATGATATAATCGCTGTACACGACTCCTATCCTGCTTCCCTTAAACTCACTGAGGTATCTGTCGTAAAAGCCTTTTCCGTATCCGAGACGGTAGCCTGCCTTATCGTAGAGAAGTCCGGGTACAAAGCATACCGCGCTTCCCGCCCATTCGGGATCGTACACAGGCGCAGCGGGGGAGGGCTCACGAATTCCGTAGGAATCACGTGTAAGCTCGTCACATGAAGAAACCATGTGATATTTCATTGTATGGGTTGCCTTGTCACAACGGGGGAATGCGACCTTCTTGCCGCTTTTCCACGCCGCTTCGGCAATGGGCATAACGTCGATCTCGTTGTCGAGAGGCGCGTACATAAGAACGTATTCGGCGTATCTGAAGCTTACAAGACCTACTGCCGCAGTACATATTCTGCTGTCTCTCTCCTCTTTCACGGAAGGATCCATTGCCGCCCTTGCCGCAAGATATTTTTCTCTGAGCTCGTCTTTATCTTTCTTAATTGAATTCATACTAATCTCCATTCAGACACTTAAAGCGCCATTACCGCCTTTTCCACGCTTTCACGCTTCTCTTTTCCAAGAAGACATTCCACAAGCTCAAGCGCAAAAGGAAGCGCGGTCCCCATGCACCGTGAAGTTATAAACTGTCCGTCACGGACAACGTCACGTGTTAAATCCACAAGAGAACCTGCAAGATAGTCTTCAAACCCCGGGAAGCACACAGCAGAACGTCCGTCAAGATATCCTCTCTTGCCGAGGATCATGGGAGAAGCGCATATGGCTCCCACAAATCCCCCGCCATCAAGTGTACATTTGATGTATCTGTCTGTCATGGGATATTTGTCAATATTGTCAGCTCCCGGCATACCTCCGGGGAAAATAAGCATTTCCGCATCAGGGAGAGTGTCACCCAACTGCTCAGCGGTAACGTCGCACATTACCGTAATTCCGTGAGCGCCGACAACATTCTTGCCGCTGATACCTACTGTTTTCACTTCAAGCCCCGCACGTCTAAGAACATCTGCGGGAGTGAGCGCTTCGATCTCCTCAAAACCGTTTGCAAGAATAAGATAGACCATACCGCACCTAACCTTTCGTATATCTTTTATCAGTATACCATTATTGTACCGTCAAGCGATTAACAATTCATAAACAAAGTACGCATATTTGTAAATAATTTTCCGAGGCCGCAACAGGTGACGTCCTTACGAAACGACGTCACCGTCGTTTTTAAGGACCATTTCCATAAATTGTTCACGGGTCAGCAGAACTTCACGGGGCTTCTGACCGTCGGGAGCACTGACGTAGCCAAGCGCTTCCATTCGGTCAATGATCTTTGCGGCTCTTCCGTAACCCAGAGAAAGCTTCCTCTGAATGAGAGAGGTTGAGATCTTTCCGCTGTTGACGGCAAGCTCAAGAGCATCGCGGAGCAAGGGATCATCCTCACCTGATGCCTCCGACGAAGCGCCGCCCGAGGTCTTCTTTGTACCCAAGCCGCATTTCTCGGAAGCTTTGTTGATCTCCTCGATAACGTCGGCAGAGTACACGACCTCACTCTCACAGTTTGCCTTCTTGATAAAGGTCACGACTTCTTCCACATCATCCTCAGATACGTATGCGCCCTGAACTCTGATGGGCTTTGATGCTCCCACAGGCATATAAAGCATATCACCGCGACCGATAAGACTCTCAGCGCCTGCTCTGTCGATGATGGTACGTGAGTCCACCTGGGACGCAACTGTAAACGCAATTCTTGAAGGAATATTTGCCTTGATGAGACCTGTGATAACGTCAACGGAAGGACGCTGAGTACCGATAATTACGTGCATACCTGCGGCACGCGCTTTCTGCATCAGTCGGCAGACGGACTCTTCAACGTCATCGGGAGCTGTCATCATAAGATCGGCAAGCTCGTCAATAATGATGACGATATAAGGAAGATATTCGTACTGGGGATCCTTTGCTGTAACCTTATTGTACATATTGATGTCACGCACACCAACGGATTCGATAAGTCCGAATCTTCGCTCCATTTCGGAGACCGCCCATGAAAGACTTCCCGCCGCCTTTTTCGGATCGCTAACAACCGGAACGAGCAGATGGGGGATACCGTTGTATACATTAAGCTCAACCTTCTTGGGGTCGATAAGAATAAGCTTTACTTCGTCGGGGTTAGCATTGAAAAGGAGGCTCACGATAAGGCTGTTGATACACACAGACTTACCCATACCCGTAGCACCCGCGATAAGCAGGTGAGGCATTTTGGCAATGTCAAGGTACACACTGTCACCGCCTACGTCGTCACCCAGCGCACAAACGAGCTTGGATGAAGCCGATGCGAATCTCTCGTCCTCAAGAAGCGTTCTCAGATGAACTGTTGCGCGTTTTTTATTGGGCACCTCGATTCCCACAGCCGCCTTACCGGGGATCGGTGCTTCTATTCTCACACCTGTGGTAGCAAGATTCAGCGAAATATCGTCAACCAGATTGAGAATGGAGCGCACTCTTATTCCCGGCTCGGGAAGGAGCTCATATCGGGTGATGGTAGGACCTCTTGACACGTTTTCTATCTTGGTCTTTACGTTAAAGCTTCGTAGCGTCTCAACAAGTCTGACGGCATTGGCATGAAGCTCTTCCTTAATATTTTCGTCTCTTCTTGCTGTGTCCTCCGTTAAAATATCAACGGGCGGGAACACATATTCCTTTTTCGGAACGATCTCAGGCTCCTCGCGCCTTAGCTCATCACCGATTCCCGCACGGGTGATGGTCAGCTCATCCTCATCCGCCTCACCGGAGGACTTAACTCCCGATGCATCACCGCTGAGGTACGCATCCGCAAGTCTGTCAAGAAGCTCCGCATCTTCGGGATTTACAAATATTTTGGTAAGATCAACCTTGCCGTCATCCGCCGCGCTTTCCACATCGGGAACGGACATTTCCGCCACGGGAGGCACCTTTTGTGTAACCTCACCCGTTTCCGTATTCACTGTCACCTCGTCGGTAAACCACGGAACGTCGTTATCCCCCGCCTCACCCGGAAGCGCAACTGCCTCGGCGATAGCTTCGGTCTCTCGTCTAACCTTAGTGCGGCGCATTACCTCATCAAAGATCCTCTCATTGATCTGATCGATGGTCTCTTCACTCTCAGCCTTTGACTCATCCTTCATCTCGGACTTGTCTGCCTCTACCGGGTCGTCAATGGGGATATCAGCATCAAAGGGGTTGTTTTTTCTGAAACGGTATCTGCGAGTGTCTCCCGCCGTCCTGCCGTTTTCGTCAATGGGAAGTCCTATCTGATCAGCTTCGTCTCTGCGGCGGCGAGCTCTCATGTCCATCTCATCGGAATGCTCTCTGAGATATTTCTCTCTTTCCTCCGCAATTTTGCGTCTTTCCTCATTTCTGACGGCTCTTTTCTCTGCAGAATCCTCACGGGCAACCATAAGCTTATATCTGATAAGTAACCAAAGTCCGCGGGGAGTAATACCGCAAAGGAACAGCACCAACACAAAAACTATCGCAATGATCAGCACCAGCGCGCCGATCTTGCCAAAGCCACAGATCATAGCTTCTCCGAAAAAGCCGCCGATAACTCCGCCGCCTTTTCCCTCAAGGGCAGTCGTCCAGTGAACTTTAGGTGAGAAAGACTTAACACCTCCGCCGAATCCGTGGAACACCATTGAAACGCAAACGTAAACTACGCCGAGAATGCAAAGCTTTCTGCCCACCATTCCTTCTTCTTTGTTCTTCGTATAAGTAAAAGCGGGAATCAGACATACTACGGGAAGCGCATACGCGAGCTTTCCACTCAGTCCGATGAACAGCTTATTCATCGCTCCGCCGATTATTCCCGCCTTGTCTCCGGCGTACATACACACTCCGAACAGTATTGCAATTACCGCAATTATGTAGGGCGCGAGCTGAGTCATGAAGTTCATTTGCTCCGCGTTTTCTCCACGGGGATTTTTCCCCGACCCGTTTTTCTTTGCAGGCTCTCTTTTTCCTTCTACGGATGCTGTTCTCTTTTGGGGAGCCTTTTTTGTATTTTTGTTTGTTGTGGTTTTCTTGTTAGCAGGCATTGTATCTCCAAATCACCGCATTTTGCGGATAATGTACATTAATAAATTTGTTTGAACGGGGTATACTACCAAGTAAAGGCTCCCCTATTCGGAAACTCTTACTCATTATATATTTTAACAGATTTTTCGTTTTTTTTCAAGAGGGAGTTTGCAATACGTACAGGAAATAAATCAGTAAATCCATGAAATCAACTTCTCGCTTCATCCCACACATTGTTTTCGTTCTTTTATCCCTCGGCGCGGGATGCATCAACGGTGTCCTCGGAACGGGAGGCGGACTTTTGCTGACGTTCATCATATCACGAAGTCTGAGAGGTAAAGGCTACTCCCCCAAGGATGTATTCGTGTGCTCAATGACCGCTGTGATACCCATTTGCGTCTTTTCCCTGTTCACCTATCCGTCAAAGCTCGCTCCCGCCCCAGGGGAGCTTATCGGAATCGTTCTGCCCGCCGCCGCGGGAGGACTTGTCGGCGCTGTACTATCCGACAAGTTAAAGACTGTAATTCTCCAAAAGGGATTCGCGCTTTTTGTGATCTACGCGGGGATAAGAATGCTTTTACACTGAAAAAGGAGATCTCTCTTGACACCTCTCGGCTATCTTATATCGTTTCTCACCGCCATCCCCGCAGGCGCGGGAATAGGAGGCGGCGGACTCTTTATCATATACCTCGTCTCAGCGGGATATTCCCAGACTGTATCGGGAGCCTTAAACCTGATATTTTTCCTCTCTGCCGCATCTTGTGCCCTCCCCTTTCACATTACGAAAAGGAAGCTCTCACCACGGATAATTTTTGCCGCTTCTTTTTTCGGAAGTCTCGGATGTTTACTCGGAGGAACTCTCAGAACTGTGATTTCCGAAGGTTTTGTACGTGTTTTTTTCGGCGTATTGCTCATTTTTACGGGATTTCGCTCACTTTTTCGTGAAAAAATAACGAATTTTCCCGATTTTCCCTCCACTCGTCCATAAGACAAGTATATCCCACTTGCATTTTTCATAAGAATATGTTATAATTAATTGGTTATTGCCTTTATAAGGACCATTAACGCTTGAAAAAAGCTCCGCGAAATTCCTCACCGTTCTGCACTTTTTCACACGCAAATTTGCTGTGCAGATCTCAATTTTTCCGATTTTTATCGGCAGAAAGGAATCGCCAAACGGCGAGAAGGTGTAATCTTGTATAGACGCTCAGATAACTCTGAAAGTCCCACTCCAAGCCGCACCGCTATCACCGGGCAACAGGACAATTTGCCCAGAGAAGGCATTATATCAAAAAAGAATCCCCCAAGTGGATCCCACGGAAACAGACAGTTTAATACACGTGAGATGAGCACATCTCAGATAAAACGCCAGGGTGCTCACACAAACACATTCCGAAAGGTCGGACATGACATCGAAAATAATCCGGCAGACCGTGCGATTCCACAGACCAGCGGCTTAAACAGCGCCAAAAAACGTGACGCTTACAACAGAGACTCTCATAGGACGCAGGAAATACCTGCCATGTCTCATACTCAGAGGATCCCCAACACTAACCACCGCAGACATGAGTCAAATCCTCAGCGCGGGGGTGCCTCTCCCTATCTCTACGGTGCTACGGCAGAACACCCCGCAGTCCGTAAAACACCTCCCTCAACAAAGTCACGCATTTTCAGCTTCATCGAAAAGTACAGTACTGCTTTGGCAGCATTATGCGCTTGTATTCTGTTCTTTGCCATTTCCGTTCCCATTGTTATTTTTGCTCTTTCATCGCCGGAGGAAATTGCAAGCGAAAACAGCGAAGCTGTGTACGAGCTTAATGCGGAGACTCCGGGACATGACGGCGGAAACGCCCCCGGCGGCGAACCTGACGGAGAGCTTCCCTCAGTCGGAGACACCTCTGACGGAAGTGATGAAGAGAACACGTCTCCCGACGAAACTCCCCATAAGACTCCCGATGAAACCCCTGACGAAACGCCCAACGAGGACAGCTCCGACAGCGAAACGGGTGAAAACAGCGAGCCTGAGTCCACTGAGGCTGAGACCGAAGACCCGAACGCGGGAAAATTCCCCGTTACCATCTACTTCTATGACAGAGAAGCTATCACCTGCTACACCGAGCCTGCGACTCTGAGACAAATTCTTGCAAGAGAAGGCTGTGTACTCAAAAATTCTGACAGACCCACAGTCAACCTTGACGACGTGATCGAATATGAGAGCTGGATCATGATCGATTCGGTGACATATAAGCAGGTAACCGAATCCGAAGCGATCCCCTTTGAGACCGTAACCTACGAGAGTGATACAGTTCCCCTCGGAACAGTCAGAACTGTTACATGGGGCGTCAACGGATCAAAGGAAAAGGTCTACACCGTGGAATACGTTAACGGCAAGGAAGTAAACCGCACCTTCCAGTACGAATACATAGCATCGAATCCCACAAATCAGATTGATTATTACGGCGTTGGAGGTACCTTCACCGCCTCTGACGGAACTGTGTATTCTTATTCTTACCGAGTGGAAGTACGCGCAACCTACTACAATATCCACGGTACTACCGCAACAGGTCTTCCCACAGGACATAACATCGTGGCTGTCGACCCCAATGTCTTCCCTCTCGGTACGGAAATGTACGTTATCAGTGATTCCTATGACATGGGTTACCGTATTGCCGCCGATACGGGTGGCGCAGTAAAAGGAAACCTTATCGACATTTGGATGGATGAAACGAATCCCGATTATATAAGATTTGCCCATCAGGGTGTGGTCAACATGACCGCTTACGTTTTAGGATAGACCGAGCATAGTAGATCCCCCGCTTTTCTAAATTAAGAAAAGTGGGGGATTTATCTTATTTACAGCATACTCTGCATTTTTTCAATCAGTCTCGGTATATATTCCTCGCATCTCGGGTACTGCTTGAACGTGACTTCCATACCCGCCTCGCTGTCGATCAGGCGAAGCACCGCTTCCCTGCCGATCTTCCCTTCAAGCGCCATACATACGGAGAAATCGTTCAACGCTTCCCTGAAAACCAATGCTCTCAGAGACGGTGTTACCCCATTGCCGTAGGGATATACGGAAAAAGCGTCTCCCGAAGGGAATGCCTTATCAGCGGATGTCGTTACGTGAGGATCTATTAGCTTGACCGAAAGCTGAGTATAGTAGAAATTGTATCCCCACTGCAAAAATCCTTTTATACCATACTTATACATCTGAAGTCCGATGATCCTTGTACGGTAAGATGGCATTGCCATGAAACGGTTACTTACGTCAACAGCTTCTCCGCAACAGTAATAGCACCATTTGTTATCAACTTCGTTCTCGATAAATTTTTCAAGGTGCGCTACAGACACCACCGGCGTGGGAATGAGCCCCTTTTCGTAAAAATCGTAGTCGGAGATGGCATCAAGTGTTTGGCATCCGCCTATAAGCGGCTTTATGAGATTCGCAGCGTACTCGTATGCCTCCAAACTATTTGCAGACGGCTCATCGGAAACGTGAAAATAGCAATTCTCCTTGATCCCCTCTTTTTCAAAGAAATCCACAAGAGATGGTAGGAAAGCTTCAAGAAAACGTCTATATTCGGGGTCCTGTGCATCGGTGTGCCAACCGAAGAGGTATTTTTCCTCTCCGTCCGTTTTAACTTTTACATTTGCCGAATATTTAATTCCCCACTGAGAGAACAGGTGAGATACTTCGTAGTATTTTATTCCGTTTTTGCGGCACAGATCCACCCATCTTTTAAGAAGAGTGAAGTCGAAGCTGTAGCTTTCTCCGTTTTTCTCAATCCCCACAAGCTGAGTACACGGGCGCCTTGTTCCCACCTTAGTGTCAAGGGGAGGAGTTATAACGGGAGTCAGTATCATGTTAATACCAAGTTCTACCGCAAGGGACATATACTTGTCGATAAGATTCCAATGTTCCTCGCTGTATATGGGAACACGGTGAACGTCGGCAATACAGTCAACGTGAAACCACTGCGTGACCTTCAGCGGATTTTCCGGGACAGCTTCATCCGAAATATGAAGCGTCATAGTCTTGGTAAGTTTTGCTGTGCTGCCATCCTCGCTCCAGCCGTCAAAGCTGAGCTTTACATCATAATCTCCCGCAGCGGCATCTTCGGGAATTCGCACGTATACCCACAGAGATGCACTTTCTCTGACGAGACGCAGCTTATAGTGCTCATCTTCAAGAGGCACCAGCATATCAGGTATAAGGCATGGCGTTTTTGTTATGTAATCGTCACAGCCCCAATCATATGTGGGAAAATCTACGTAACTGTTCTTCACGGTGTACAGCTTGATAAATTCTTTTATCGGCGACTCAAATGTCACCTCAAAATCAGCCTTGCGATCGGTCCAAAGCGTTATCTGATAGGAGAACACCTCTCCCTTCATCAGTTTCTTAGATGTTATCTCACGGGAGGTACAAATCTCCTCAGGACGAGTCTTGACAAGACTTGACACCTGAACTGCGGTTGCTTTCATGACGTTATCTCCTTAACTTATGGACTTATATTACTGTTTTCTTCCTTAATTATATAACAAAATCCGCAGAGACGCAAGCGTCTCTGCGGATTTTGTTATATAATTAAACTCAGAACATGAGAATAAGGAACTGGGACACAAGAACTACCGCAATAAGAGCGATAGGATATGTTGCAGCGTAAGCCGCAGCAACGTCC
>JAFXKJ010000058.1 GCA_017531765.1 Clostridia bacterium | reverse complement strand
CGCAACGCTTCAGACAATAGTGCAGGTCACGTTTTACTTCCTGCATCTTCATGACCGTAGCGGGTGTTCTGAGAGCTATTACAACGAGGTAGCCACGCTTGAGCGCACGTTCTTTGCCTATCTGTCTGTACGCTTCTCTGACTACTCTTTTAGCTCTGTTACGCTGTACGGCGCCTCCGATCTTTTTTGAGGCTGAGATGCCGACGCGGTTAAGGTATTCACCTTGAGGGTTGGCTTTCTTTATCAGTGCGGCGTGTCGGTCGCGGAGCACGTATACGCTCAGTGAACGTGACGAGCCTCTCGCACCGTTTTTATACGCCTTCTGATAAAGGTGGTTTTCTTTAATTGGAAAAAGTTTCATTTTCTTCATTCAGTATCCCCGACTGCGAGCCGGTATATTCCGCCTGAGAGATACTTTTTTCCTCTTACAGAATAATAACCTCCGGAGACGGAGGTTATAAGTCATGTTTCTTTCGGTTAGCTTGTCTTGCTCAATTATTGTATGCCACAGCAAGGGCTACCCGACGCGGTTACTTAGTGAGTAAGTCTTGCGCAGCCCTTAGCGCGTCTTCTCTTAAGAACCTTTCTTCCGTCAGCAGTTGCCATTCTCTTTCTGAAGCCGTGAACCTTGCTTCTCTGTCTCTTCTTGGGCTGATATGTTCTAAGCATATTATACCTCCGATTTTATTTTTACTTTAATTTATACTTTTGTCGCAGATAGGCACGTTATATTATAATATAAACTATAGGTGTTTGTCAACAGTTATTTGAATTTTTATTATGTGAATATCGCACAAATTTTTGAGTTTACAGGCATATAACGAAAAAAACGGCTGTTTCCACCGAAATGATGGGGAAAACAGCCGTTTCCTGCGGTACGGGATTTATCTTCTTCCAATGAAGCGGCGGAGACGAAGCTCATACACAGTCCTAAAGCGGGTAAGCAGGACGTCGTAAAGCAAAATGCAGACGATGCCCAAAAAAAGTCCCGCGGGAATGAGAAGAGGCGCGGCTTCGGCAGGCACGAAGAGGAATATGGCGGCAACGTAAACTCCTGCGATTACACCGCCGCAGAGGAGCTTCAGAGCCCATGAGAGCCACTTTCGTCTCACCCTGTCAAGGGTAGGCTTCAGTATTGGATACACGCCTCCCGCGCCGAGATACAGCACAGAGACGGTTTTATCGTGGAGAAGGATGAAGGTCAAAGCAAAGGTTACCCCGACGGCGCACAAGGCGTGGCGGCGGGAGCATTCTCTCAGCAGGACAACAGTCACAAGTCCCGAAAGTACCGCGCTTGACATATCCAGTACTGCGGTCATCGTGCCTCCGTAGAGCAGGACAAATGACAGGGCAGCGCACATGGCGCTGAAGGTCAGTTTATAAAGAGAGGTATTTCTTCTTCCCATATATCAGCAACCTGCTCCGCAACAGTCACAGCAAGCATCGAGAACCAGAAACGTAGCGCAGATACTGCAGCAGTCTGAATTTGAAGAACCCTGAGTTCTGTACGAGCCGCCGTACGAGCCCGACTGGTATCTCAGCTTGTTTCTCGCATCCTGATATTCGGCGTTTTGAGGATCAAGGTAGCAGGCTGTTTCGATATGCTTCTGAGCATCGTAGTAATATCCTCTGTTGGCGAGAAGAGCGCCCTTGAGGTAATTCCACTCGGCACCTCTGTCGCCTGAGGGGGTTGAGTCGATGATGATCTCCGCCTCCGAATATTTACCTTCCGAAATAAGGCGTCTGACCTCTTCAAATGACGTGATACCCGAATAGGTATATGAGGAATATCTTGATGAACCTCCGGTCTTTCCGCCTGAGGCTCTTTCCTTCTGAATGAGGTCGTATGCTTCGTTGACCTCCTTCATCTTTTCCTCGACAAGGTCGGCGAGGGGGTTATCCACGTAATTATCGGGGTGGTATTTGCGTGCAAGCTCGCGATAAGCCTTTTTAATTTCGGCATCCGAAGCATCGCGGCTGACGCCGAGGACGGAATATGGATCTTTTGACATTATAGCTTCTCCGTTAAGTTAGTGATTTGTATTCTGGAGTTCTTTTTTTGTGTGTTTTTCTATTGTTTCTTGGAGGGTGTTTGGCATACCGAGGTAAAAAATGTTTCTGACGATGGCGCACAGCTCAGGGTGTCCTCCGTCCATCAGCAGTTCAGCCGATGCCGCAGGGCGTTTGAGGTCAAGAAGCATTGACGTTTTCATCGATTCTGCGACCGCCCTTGAGAGGTATACCTCATTTCCGCAGACTTCAACCGCAGAGTCACCGTAGAGGGACAAAACAGGATTAAAGCGGTGCTTTTTGAAGTCATCCCGCAGGTCGTCAAGGGCATCGGTGACATAGATGAATCTTCCCACGCCACGTCCGATCTCGCGGCATATTCGTGACTCTCTTTCGGGGAGGCAGGCAGAACAGAATTCCCCGCATATATCTCCGAATACCTCGGCTAAGGTGTCGAGAGAATCACAGCCCGACACTTCAAGCTCCGACAGACGGGAGAGAGAGGCGTTTATGGAATCCTTCAGAGAATTCTCCGAGTCCGAGCAGTTCTTTTTTGCTTTCCTTACCATATAGGAAGCTTCGGGACGTGCAAGAAGCGCGCGGAGCTTCTTTATGCCGCTTTCGTCTGCCAGGTCGTCCCGAACTTTGCCCTCTGTCAGGAGGGCGGAGACTCTTGCGCAGTAGCGAAGCTCCTCGGAGTCTTTGATGTATGTCCTTTTTTTCAGAGGATGCGCCATGCAAGTCTTTTTGTCCGCCACGGGCACGTTTCCCGTAGCGAGGAATCTTACGGCGGAGAGAAAAGCAAAATCATAGCTGAGGGTAAAGCGGGAGAGAGTACCCGTCTCACTGCCCATTGCTCTGCAAAGTCCGCAGTACAAGGCGCGGTACAGCTCGTGTTCTCTGACCTTCAGCTCGGGAATATACGGTTTTACATATCCGAACATAATTTTATCAGTTGTATATCAGATGATTTTCAGAATTTTTGAAGAGTTTTTGCGCCTTGGGCAAGAGCTGTGCAAAGTGCGTCGATGTCCGCCTCAGTGTTGGTGTGGGAAAGGCTGACTCTCACTGATGAGTCTATCTCATCGTCCGTGGTTCCGAAGGCACGGAGGGCGTGGCTGAGTCTTCCGCTTCCCGCAGAGCAAGCCGAGCCTGCGGAAACGCAGATGCCCTTGCCTGAGAGGAAGTTGAGCATGGTTTCGCTCTTGATTCGGGGGAGAGTGAGGTTTACAATATCGGGGATTGCACCTTTTACGGGTTTTGCCACAATTCCAAGGGGATTCAGCTCACAAAGTCGGGAGTCGAGGTACTCTCTGAGTACGCGGACACGTTCCATGTGCTCTGTGAGATGCGCTTTTCCTTCCTCAGCCGCCGCGGCAAATGCGGCGATGGAGACAAGATTTTCGGTACCCGAGCGATAGCCCGATTCCTGACCTCCGCCGGGGATGACGGGAGCAATATTCTTCTTTTTCACGGTTTCGGGGGATATATACAGAGCCGCCGCACCTCGGGGGGCGTGGATCTTATGGGCGCTTACCGTAAGTGTATCAACGCCAAGCGTCTGAGGGGAAAATTTTACTTTCAGGAAAGCCTGAACAGCGTCACAGTGGATATGAGCATCGGGGCACGCGGCACGCACGATGGATGCGGCGCGCTTTACGTCGTACATGGCACCCGTTTCGTTGTTGACGAGCATAAACGAAGCAAGAAGGCAGGTGCACTTTTCGCTTACAGCTTCACGCAGTGCCGAAAGATCCAATTCTCCTCCCGTTGTGGGGATGCGGACTACCTTCCATCCGCGGGCTTCAAGGAGCTTTGCGGGATTTTCAACGGACGGATGCTCGCCGTCGGTGAGGATCATAAGGGGCTTTTTGCCGTCGCCGGTACGGACCTTTGCCGCGTCAAAGCCGAGAGTCGCCAAAACGTTCGCTTCCGAGCCGGAAGAGGTGAAAACGATGGCACCGCCCGCAAGGCGGCGGATACCGAGGGAGGAGGCGAGCTTTTCTCATGAAGTCTCAAGGAGCTTTTTTGCCGCCGTTCCCGCAAGGTGGCGGGAGGACGGGTTGCCCCACACCTCCATGGCTTCAAGTGCCGCTGTGCGGGCTGCTTCTGAGGGAGCAGTGGTGGCGGCGTTGTCGAGATAATGTATTATTTCAGCCATTTCGCTATCAGAACTTGAACTCGGCAAAAATCTTGTTCATAGTCTCCTTGTTGTCTTCGTAAGTGTCGGGAAGGCAGGTGAAGGTCACGATGTAAACGTAGCCGTCCTTGATTGAGGCGACCTGATGGAACTTATACTCGCATCCCGTGAGCTTTGCGGTATATACCTTCTCCATGGCATCTCTGCCACCGAGAGTAGTCTTTTCGCCGGATATTTCTTTGAAATCCTTAAAGCCTTCCTTAAGGTTTTCTGTTTCTGTCTTCCACCAATCTTCAAGATCTGCATCGGCAGTCTTGAGGTCGTAGGATGTAGCGGAAACGTTGGGCACCTTTTCTTTGGAATTTGCGGTGGTGTAGCTTTCCTGAGAGCCGATCACCCAATCCTTGGGGACGTAGAGCTTATAGCTTGCCTTTTCGCTTGAAGCGAGCTTCATACCTGAGGGGACGCCGTCCTTTGAGCAGGATGCGAGAAGAGTGAGAGCGAGGATGGTTGCAAGAATGACGGATAAAAGTCTTTTCATAATGATCTCCATTCAGTTTATAACTGTACAATATAGTATTATAAGCAATTTTTAGGTATCACAACTATTATACAACAACATAAGTAATATATCAATGATGAAATTGTGAATAATGGGTGATAATTGAATCGTTGTTTTATGTTGGAGGTTAAAAAAACAGCTATAGTTAAATGTAAAAAACTGCCGTAACTTTTTCTCTGTTGTCCTTAAAGGAGAAATTGAAGGCACAGAAAATCGGCAGAGAACTTGTTTACTCTGCCGATTTGTGATATAATGAAAACGATAAAGCTTTGGAGGAGTAAGTATGTCGCTTGATTACAACGAAAAGAATATTACTCTTGCAAAAAATCTTCGTAAAAATGCAACACCGCAGGAAAAACATTTGTGGTATGATTTCCTATCAAAATATGAAATCAGATTTCAAAGGTAAAAAGCCATAGACAATTTCATTGCGGATTTTTACTGCCACAAAGCCAAACTGATCATAGAAATTGATGGGTCACAGCATTATACCGAAGAAGGCAGACAAAAGGATGAATTTCGTACTGAAATCCTTGAAGGTTATGATCTGAAAGTCATACGGTTTACCAACCGACAGATCAGCACAAATTTTCGTGGTGTCTGCGAGT
>JAFXKJ010000057.1 GCA_017531765.1 Clostridia bacterium | reverse complement strand
GCAAACAGTGACGCCGGTCCCTACAGTTGTTTGTGCATTTTTACCTTAGTGCGACAGCCTCTACTGTTACACACATGGGTTATTAAAGAAGATCATCAGGTGAAAGGGCTGTCCCCCTTTCAAAATCCTTCCTCTCACTTAAGATTATTATAAAACTGGTTTCTGCCGTCTCCGCGGGCAACGTAATATCTCGGTACATTATATGCGGAGTATTCCTTAACCGAATATGGCGACTTTGTGGTATACGCATAATCAAAGTATTCCGATGCCACGTCAATAACTGTGGAATTGTAGCCTCCACCCGGGTAAGCCAATGCTTTTACAGGTCTGCCCGTTATCTCCTCGATTATCCTCGAGGATTCACTGAATTCAACGCGAAGCTCTTCTTCACTCAGATACCTCAGATCCACGTGATTTACAGTGTGACACTGGAAGGAAACAAGTCCCGATTCTGCCATCTCGGCTATCATCTCACGGGTCATGTAGCCGTCCGTTCCGATAAGCTCCGTTACAATAAACACCGTAGCCTTAGCTCCGTACTTCTTCAGCAGAGGGAACATATTGGTGTAATTATCAAGATAACCGTCATCAAGGGTCAGAATCACGGAGGGCTTGTCCGTAAGTCTCCACTCATCGGCAAAGATGTATTCATATCCAAGCTCGTTAAGAAGGATAAGGTGGGACTCAAACTCGGAAGGACGGACAAAAAGCGCATCATATATGCCGTACACATCGTCTCTTATCAAGTGATACATCATTGCACGGGGAGTGTACTGCATGGGGGCAGGCTCTGTGTATACGGGGGTCGTCTCCGTAGGCGCCTCAGTCTTGGGCGTTGTCTCGGGAGGTGTCGTGGGGGAGGACTCCGAATCGGTGTCGCTGACCTCGGGAGTTGTATTACTCTCGGAAGGCTCACTTTCGCTCTCTGCGGGAGTTGTTGGGAGGACGTCACCCGATGTGCCGTCGGGGGTCTCGTCGGGATCAACGTCAACGTCCGTACTTCCGCTTTCTCTGTCGGATGGCGTTTCCGTGCCTTCCGCGGAGGATTCGACAGTGCTGTTTTTCTGTTGTCCGGTGCTGTTTTTCTCTCCGTCCCCGCCGCAGGACACAATCATCATAACAAGCGCTAACATCAGCGCCAAAAAACCAAAAAATCTCATTCTAATCTCCCTTCAGCCTATGGCTGTATGAAAATATGTGGTAGTATTTCAAATTTAACGTGATCTCCCGATCCCTTTTAACTTTTTCATCCGTCAAACACGATACGCTCGATCACCGCATCCCGGAGCTCGCTACTCAGACTGTTAAAGAAATCGGAGTAGCCTCCCACACGCACAATGAGATCCTCATGTGCATCGGGATTCTTCTTGGCATCAATAAGGGTCTCGCGGTCTGCATAAGTGATCTGCACCTGAGTTCCACCCAGCTTGAAATATCCCTCAATAAGAGCGCGGAGGATCTCGGGACTACACTTGGTGGAAAGGCTAAGATTCAGAACAGGGATAGCATAGATCATGCTCTGGTCATAGCTTGCCGCACTGATAAGCATTCGAGTGGGTCCTTCCACAGCCTTTCCGCTTGCCGCCGCAATGGAGTCAGCCAAGGGCGTTCCCGCACGTCTGCCGTCAGGAGTGTGACGTGTAACCTTCCCCTCTTCAACGTGGCGGATGAACTGGTGGGCAGTCGGTAAGAAGCCGTCACCTATATCCAGCACCCCATGTCTGTAATGGGCGTAGAAACGCTTGGTGAGATCGTGAATTAGGCTGTCAGCCACGGGATCTGCAACTCCGTATGTGTGGCATTTGCGGGCAAGAGAGAGAAATCTCGGGTCCTGACTGTCAAGCGCCTCTATCAGCTCAAGGGGAGCATAAAGCTTCTTCTCAAACACAAGCTCCTTTACCACGAGAAGGGAGTCAACGGTGTTGGGGATACCGCTGTCGGAGGGGACCGCAAAGGTGTAGCGTGCGCCGCCGCTGTAGTATCCCTTTTCCCTTTCGATACAGTCATCCGTGAACAAGGTTCGTATGGGGGCGAAGGATATTTCAGACCTTTTGTTATAATAGTTATTCACGAAGAACATCAAATCATCCTGAACGCTGTGAAGACGGGAGATAAACCTTTCGTAGAGGGCATCAAAGCTGTCACAGTCCGAAAGACTTTCTCTCATGACATCATCGAATACTCGGAGCACATTGAGATTCACGTCGATCCCCCCCGAGAAGGTGAGTCCCGAAAAATTGGTCTCGGTACATCCCATTCCCGCGAATTCATAAATATCCTCGCGGGGCGAGTCGGGGAATCTTTCACACAGTCGGCTCTGTATGGCATTTTCGTTGTAGAACGCAGGCTGAGTGCCGCCTGATACAACTCTCTCAAGGGCAACCTCCCAGATGTCGTCGGGCATATCGGGAGTAACTCTCAGCTCGATCATGGGGCGAGCCTCATCGGGGAGTGCGGTAAGGTACTGCTTTGTCAGTTCACTATACTCGGGACCGATGGACATACTCCAACCGTTAGAGTACGCCACGTGCATCATGAGGGACGCAAGCTCACGAGTCAAGTCTTCGCCACGCCAATACTTCGGTAGCCATCCATCGATAAATCCGATGTTGTCGCACCCGTCAAGGCACAAAGCGAAGTTGCAGGCAACGATTGCCTCATATGCTGTTTCAGCGGGAGCGAAGGGCACTTTTTTCAGCGCTGTCACAAGTCGCTCTTCGGCATTTAAAGCCTCAAGATGCTCAAGCATTCTTCTGTGATAGGTACGTATGCCGTCCATCAGGTCCAAAAGCGCTTCACGCAAATCGGCATCCTTCATTTCACGAATACGACACTCATAGGAATCAAGTCCCTCGGCAATAATGCGCTTGAAATTTGGTACAGAGTGATTCCAGCCGTCGATATACGCGGCGTAGCGGCTTCCCGCCTCTCTGCCGGGAACAGATTGGAAATCTCCGTGAAGTTTATCAAATTCACGGAATATTCTCTCACATTCCTCGCTTTTTGCGCGCAGTGCACCGTAATCGGCATAATACTGACGGCAGTACTGGGGATTCACAGCAAAACTATCGCACCACAAGCCCTTGTACGGAAAAAGCGGATCACGTTTCTTATAAGCCGAAAACGGTGTATTTTCATAAAAACGGCGGTATGCACGGCAAAACATTCTTGCGGGAGACGCGCCCTCAAGCTCAAAGAATCCGGCGGCGAACGGTTCGCCTATATCATAAAACATCTTAGCGGTATCGGTCATAATGTGCCTCCTTTAAGGTTTGGAGTTTCTTTAAGTTGATTTTATCATACTTTCGCAAAAAAGTCAAATATGAAACCCTATTTTTACGTTGTGTTCTCCGCCCACTTTTTGTTTGGTCTGCAAGGCGCACGTCCAACCGATAACCTGTTGCCCTTGTGCCACGGGCAGTATGTTTCGGACTGTATAACAACCAAGCGAAAACGGACGCCACTGTTTGCCAAAGCAAACGATGACGTCCATTATGATTTACGCTGTTTGTTAATGTTAGTTATCGATCTACAATCACAGCTTGGTTACAAAATCCGCCATTACCTCGGAGATCTTGATCTGCTGCGGACATACCGCCTCGCAAGCCTGACAACCAAGACAGGCTGATGGCTTTTTGCTCTCGTCAAGGGCATCAAGAGCCATGGGTGCGAGGAATCCTCCGCCCGAATAGATATGCTCGTTGTAAAGCTCGATAAGCCACGGAATATTAAGCTCCTGAGGACAGTGTGATGTGCAGTAACGGCACGCAGTACAGGGCTGTGTATTCTTCGATGTCATTTCCTTTGCGATAGCAAGGAGAGCTGCCATTTCCGCTTCTCCGAGAGGCTTCGTTTCCTCAAAGGTCACGATGTTCTCACGGATCTGCTCAAAGTTTGACATACCCGAGAGCACTACGGTAACTCCGGGAATCGACTGTAAGAAGCGGAACGCCCACTCGGTGGGAGTACATTCGGGACGGAACGCACGAAGCTTCTCTTCGTACTGAGGCGCCATCCCCGAGAGGCTTCCGCCGCGGAGAGGTTCCATTACCCATATGGGAATGTTCATGGAATTTAGAAGCTCAACCTTTGCCTTGGCATTCTGGAAGTCGTAGTCAAGCCAGTTGAGCTGGATCTGACCGAATTCCATATCCTTGCCGTAAGCATCAAGGAATCTTTTCGTTGTCTCAATGTTTCCGTGCACAGAGAAACCCAGGTGACGGATGCGGCCGTTCTTCTTCTGCTCCATCAGATACTCATAGGTTCTGTACTTAGGGTCAAGGTACTGCTCAATGTTAAGCTCACACACGTTGTGGATGAGGTAGAAGTCAAAATAGTCTACCTTCAGACGGCGAAGCTGTTCTTCAAAAATTTCCTCCACCTTGCCCATGTTGTTAAGGTCATAGCCCGGGAACTTCGTTGCAAGGTAAAAGCTGTCGCGGGGATATTCGCTAAGCACCTCACCCATAGCCTTCTCGGAGTTTCCGTTATGGTATCCCCATGCGGTGTCATAGTAGTTGACGCCCTTCGCCATTGCGTGCGCCACCATCTCTTTTACTGCGGGAATGTCAACGTCGTCGTGGTTTTCGCCGTGGGGCAGGCGCATGGTACCCATTCCCAGGTATGAAAGACTCAGGTCTTGAAATTTGTTAAAGATCATACTAAAATTCCTTCCGTGTCGGTTTTGGTGTTACGATTCTTTCTACATTATATCATAAACCAAGGCGTATATCAAGTGTTATTTGCACGCGCTGTAATACCCGTTTCCCAAAACGCACCGTATTCCCGTCATATCTGCCGGACCATGGACATATAATGTCTAAAAAACTGCGGGAGATTCCGATGAAAAAACTGCTCATTATTCTGATTATCCTCATTGTCACAGCCTTTTGCGTTTCCTCATGTCAAGGTGGCCACCCCCATACCTCTCCTTCGGCAAATTCAAACGGAAATTCCTCTTCCCCCGAAGAGACTTGCAAAAAAACCACCCCGCCCCGCCTTGCCGATTATTCGTCAAAGGATATGAGCTACACCGTAACGGTGGAGGATTCCTCACGCACTGTTACCCTTGACGTTATAAGAGAGGGCGCAGTCACCACCGCAGATGTCACCTCTCCCGAGAGTCTTGCCGGGATGTCGCTTATCTACGACGCCGCGGGACTGAGACTTCGCCCGCCATATGACGGCTGTGATGAACTTCCCGTAAGTGATGACGCAGCCGCAGGACTTTGCATTATTTTCGACATCATGAAGACGACCCCCGACAGGGACTCATTTACCGCGGACGGGTACTTCCGCGTGACCCTCAGAGGTATCAGCTCCAAGCTGTTTTTTTCCCGAGACGGTTTTCCGTCAAAGCTGATTTTGGAGGAAGCGGGCAACGAGCGCACCGTGCATTTTACAAATATTAAGCAAAATTGAACCGTCATGGCGCCCTTCGGCGTTTTACAGTGCGTAAATCAAGCTCACTTTATGTAAAAAACACCGAAGTACATCGATTATACGGGAAAATATGCACAAAAAATCGTCCTTAAATTGTGCAAGCTCATGAAAATTTCAAGGTGAATAAAGTAATATTGATTATCTGTTAAAAAAGTGATATAATAGAATGGAATCCAGAGAGACAGAAGTTCTCCGGAATCTATCAAGACTCATTACATACTGATGATGCGACGTATGTTTTAGTTAAAACCATCTCAGGAGGTTATACCAAATGAAAAAACGCATTAAAGACCAGTCCGCGGAAATGGAAAAGAAGCCCATGACCAAGAAGAAAAAGATCACGCTCATCTCCCTGATCGCTGCAGCGGTAGTTCTCATTGCAGTTCTCGTTTTGCTCCTTATTCCCCGTACCACACTGGTAAAGCTTGAGGACGGAACCTACGACCGCGGTGCCGTTATCAATATGTACCTTACCGACGAGGCATTCGACTTTGACCCTCAGAAGCCCATCACCGATGATGCTCAGCTCAAGGTCACCCGTATGCTTTTCGAGGGTCTTACCACACTCAAGGACAACGGTAAGTGGGAAGCTGCTCTCATGGACAGCTACACCGAAACGGAAAATGACCGCGACGGTTATTCCATCACCATCGACATTAAAGAGACCAAGTGGACAGACGGACGTACCGTTCAGGCGTGTGACTTCGTTTATTCATGGAAGCGTCTCGTTGACCCCAACTTTAGGGGCGAGGCGGCAAGTCTCCTTTATGATATCAAGAACGCAAAAGATATAAACCTTGGCGACGTTTCCATCGACGACCTCGGTGTATCTGCGGTTGATACTTATACTCTTAAGGTAACCTTTGAGGACAAGCATATCGACCTCGACCGTTTCTTTACAAACCTTTCCTCCATCGCTCTCGTTCCTCTCCGCGAGGACGTTATTACCCGTCACGGCGATAACTGGGCAAAGGTTCCCACTGCCATCACCACAAACGGTCCCTTCGCTCTCAAGGTCCTTGAGGACGACGGCGAAGTAAGACTTGAGCGCAGCAGCTACTACCTCCGTAACACAGAGGATAACGACTACCTCGACAAGTACGTTATTCCCTACAGACTGGTAACAAAGCACGGCACTGAGCTCGGTGACGTTACCAAGGCTATAGAAAACGATCAGTTATTCTACGTAGACCTTGCCGGAATCCCCGCAAAGGACCGTTCAAAGTATCAGTCCGAAGCTGAGGTAGCTGACCTCATGATGACTCATACATACTTCTTCAATACCAACAGCGACCTCTTTAAGGACGCTGACGTTCGCCGCGCTCTTTCTCTTGCTCTCGACAGAAACGAGATCGCAAAGCAGCTTGTATTTGCCAAGGCAGCAGAGGGCGTAGTACCCGCAGGCGTATTCAACACGACATATAAGACCTCCTTCAGAGAAGAGGGCGGTGCTCTCATTAAGGCGAGCGCAAACCTCGCTGAGGCTGAAAAGCTTCTCGAAGGCGCAAAGAAGGGTACCATCAATATCCTCATGAGAGACAACGAAACCGATAAGGCGATCGCTGAGTACGTTAAGGGCGTATGGGAGAAGCTGGGTTACACAGTTAAGTTTACCGTTTCCTCCAACAAGACCGGTAAGTACATCGACTCCGCTACAAGCGTTGAGTTCTCATATGTTGCCGAAAGCTACACCGAGCTTTACGCAAGCGGCAAGTTCGACGTTGTTGCAGTTGATATGAACGCGGCATCCCCCGATGCTTTCGGTATCCTCGCTCAGTTTGCTGAGGACTTCTCCGGAAACGGCGTTGATATGCTTGACAAGAGCTACCCCGTATATCCCCACGTAACAGGATACGACAACGAGGCTTATACAGCACTCATCAAGAAGGCTTATGAGGCAAAGAGTGAGGAAGACAGAGCTAAGGCTCTCCACGAAGCTGAAAAGCTCCTCATCAACGATATGCCCATTTGCCCCATCGTAACACTTCAGTCTGCTTATATCAAGTCTGATCTCCTTTCAGGCTTTGACACCGATTACTACGGCGTAACAGATTTCAAGCGTGTTAAGATGAAGAACTACATGGATTACAAGGAAGAAGAGAGCGAAGAAACAGCTCCTTCCGCCGAATGATTATTCACAGCCGACTTCAAGGCTTCCGTATCAAGCGGAAGCCTTGTCTTTGCCTTGAAAGCAGAATTTTGGCGAAAAATGGGTCGGGTACAAAAAGTCCGTGATCGAAACAAAGCTAAAATAAGCTTTCACGGCTGTTCAGACAGTTTTTTGTCCGCAAACACAAAAATCTTGCGGCATCTTCTGTTCCTCAGAGAAGAAAACACAAATCAAAGATAGGCATGGTCATACATATGAAAATGACACTCAAAACCCCGGAAGAAATCAAAATATTTATACTCTACCTGCTTGACAGAATCGGCTATCCCCTTAGCTATTCCGACCTTGGAACCATAGTCATCCGCGATGGAATAATCGACTATTTTGCGTACTGCGAATACTTCTGTGAGCTGATAGAGGCGGGACATATTTCCGAGGCTGACGAGGACGGTTACCCTATCAGCGGAGAGCTTCGCTGGGTAATGCCGGACAGTCACGGCAGACCCAGTATGCCAAGCGAAGAGGCAGAGAGAACCCTTGGAGAAAACGTGGAGCACAGATACCCCCGTCCCAGCGGCGAGGAACTTAGCGACAAGAGCAAGACATATGTTGTGACGGAAACAGGCAAGCTTATCGCCCGCAGCCTTTCGGAAAACATTCTCATGTCCGCTATCCGCGAGAAGAGTTATATCAGCGCAATGCGCCATCTCTCTCTCGAAAAGCGCGGAGCCGTGTGTGACCAGACCTTTGAACGGGACGGAGACGGCTTTATGTTCCACTGTTCCATCAAGGATAAGGACGGAGTGGCGCTTGACCTTGCTGTTAAGGCAGATTCAGTCCATCAGCTCAACCGAATGAGACTGAACTTCGATGAAAAGCCCGACGTTATTCTCAGAGGTATCGTTGCCCTTCTCACGGGAAACGTAAATTATTTATTCGAAGAATAAATAATTTGTCGAAAAATCAACAATTATTTCGATTTTTTTGACCAAATATTATCGATTTTATTGAATATTTTTTATAAAACTATTGACGAAATTATAATAGAGTGATATAATGATAGTATACAAGGTTAAAAAGGCGAACCTGAACGGTGGATAAAAGCTTGAAAACCGATGATAAGACTCTCGCCCTTCTCGCACGTGTAAAAGACGGTGACGGGCTTGCTTTTGAGCAGTTAAACGAAAAATACAGCGCCGTAACCAACGCCGCATCCGCATCCGCCCTCCGTTATTTAGAGAGAACTGACATCCCCGTAGGCATCGATTCCGCGGATGACCTGAAGCAGGAGGCGATCATAGCCCTTTACCGTGCGGCAATGAGCTATGACCCCGAGGGGGACGGACGGGCAGTTACCTTCGGTCTTTACGCGAAGATATGCATAAAAAATGCGCTGATATCCGAGCTGAGACGCCGAGGAGCCGCCAAAAGAAGATCAGACCGAGTGGCTCGCCGTATGCAAAACAGATCAGAGAAGGCATCGCGGGATAACACCGCGGTCGTAGAGTCACGGCTGAGGCTTGAAGCCTTGGCAAAAGAAAGCCGACGTGTTTTGTCTCGTTACGAGCAAAACGTACTAAGTGAATATATGTCCGGTAAGACGGTAGCTGAAATATCGGACGAGCTTAATAAGTCCCAAAAGTCAGTAAACAACGCGCTTTACCGCATCAGGACCAAATTAAGAAGCTTAGCCAAAGAGCCGGATGCAAAATTTTAGATTATTATGCCGAAAGGCTGATAAATACGCCCGAATAGCTTAATGAGAGCGTTGTTTACAAAGGTGACGGTTTAACTCCGTCGAGGGCAGAAAAATTTTCCATATTTTAAGCGAGGTAACACAAGATGTACCAGGACAAGACCCTTAAGTGCAAGGAATGCGGTAATGATTTCGTATTCACAGCAGGCGAACAGGAATTCTATGCAGAGAAGGGATTCCAGAACGAGCCCCAGAGATGTAAGGCTTGCCGCGATGCACGTAAGAATGCAAACCGCGAACCCAGAGAAATGTTTACAACAGTTTGCCACAAGTGCGGTAAGGAAGCTAAGGTTCCTTTCCAGCCCAACAGTGACAGACCTGTATACTGCAGCGAATGCTTTGCAGAGATGAAGGGTCAGCAGTAATTTAAGATTTTTTCTGCACAAT
>JAFXKJ010000056.1 GCA_017531765.1 Clostridia bacterium | reverse complement strand
TGGTCACCGTTTGTTACGATAAGACCTTCACCGATCTCGCGAACGGGATGGTAAATGATGAGGTGGGGGTCAACCATAAGGCTGGGGTCGTGTGCTTCTGTTCTGATACCGTCGGGCTCCTCGCAGAACACACGGTTGCGGCTGTTTACGCTTCTGCCCATGATGAAGTAAGCGGCAGCAGCCTTCTTTCCGTCAGCGGTGATGCCAAGCACGATACCGCGGCCGGGATATTTATTTCCGTCAAGGCGATCTGCCATTGACTTGATCTCGTATACGTTCATGATATAGTATCCTTTCTTAAAGTCCGTTTACATTTCAGCGCAAACCTTCTCAACGGAAGCGGGGAGTATCTTCCACTCTGCCTCCTCCATGACTCTACGCTGAAGAACTTCGGGTGTGTCGCCGTCCTCAATGTACACGGCTTTCTGCATGATGATCTCGCCGCCGTCGGGAATCTCGTTTACGAAGTGAACCGTCGCGCCCGTCACCTTTACACCGAACTCAAGCGCCGCCTCGTGAACTCTGAGGCCGTAAAATCCCTTTCCGCAGAAGGAGGGAATGAGTGAGGGATGTACGTTGATGATGCGGCGGGGGTAAGAACTTGTAAATCTCTCGCTGAGAATTGACATAAAGCCCGCAAGGACGATAACGTCGATCTCATAGTCACTGAGGAGCTTCATAATAGCGTCCTCAAAGGCTTCCTGACTGCCAAGCTGACGCTTCAGCACCACTGCGGTGTCAATATCCGCATTTTTTGCTCTCTCAAGGGCGTACGCACCTGCGTTGTTTGAAATAACGAGGCTTATCTTACCGCTATTGATGATTCCTGCCTTTTCGGCATCAATGAGAGCCTGAAGATTTGTGCCGCCGCCCGAAACGAGAACGGCGATCTTTTTAACGTTTGCCATTTCAGTCACCAAGCTTATTCAAGGATGATCTTTTCGTCGCCACTGATGATCTCGCCGATAACGTAAGCGTTCTCGCCGTTAGCGCGGAGAATCTCAAGAGCAGTCTCAACCTCAGACGCGGGAACGACAACGCTCATACCAACGCCCATGTTGTAGGTGTTGTACATATCTCTCTCGGGAACGTTGCCTGTTTCCATGATGAGATCGAAAATGGGGAGGACCTTAACCGCGCTCTTGTCGATCTTGGCGCAGAGACCGTCGGGAATGCTTCTCGGGATGTTCTCATAGAAACCGCCGCCCGTGATGTGGGAGATGCCCTTAACGTCAACCTTTTCAAGGAGGGCGAGAATTGACTTAACGTAGATCTTTGTAGGAGTGAGGAGAGTCTCGGCGATGCTCTTTCCGCCGAGCTTTTCGTTTGCTGTGTAGAGAGAATCGGGATTGTTGTCAATATCGAATACCTTACGGCAGAGGGAGAAGCCGTTGGAGTGAACGCCTGTGGAAGCAAGCGCGATAACGACGTCGCCTTCAGCCATTCTCTTGTTGTCAAGGATCTTCTTCTTGTCAACGATACCGACTGCAAAGCCTGCAAGGTCATATTCCTCCACGGGCATCATTCCGGGATGCTCAGCGGTCTCACCGCCGATGAGAGCCGCGCCTGACTGAACACAGCCCTCGGCAACGCCGCCGACGATAGATGCGATCTTCTCGGGGATGTTCTTGCCGCAAGCGATGTAGTCAAGGAAGAAAAGGGGACGTGCACCGCAGCAGATAATATCGTTTACGCACATTGCAACCGCGTCAACGCCGATGGTGTCGTGCTTGTCCATGAGGATAGCCATCTTGACCTTAGTTCCGCAGCCGTCCGTACCTGATACGAGAACGGGCTCATCCATTCCCGCGATGGGAAGACCGAAGCAACCGCCGAAGCCGCCTACGTCATCGAGACAGCCCTCGTTCTTGGTGCGTGCGATGTGCTTCTTCATGAGTTCAACTGCCTTGTAGCCGGCGGTTATATCAACGCCCGCAGCAGCGTAGCTTTCACTTCTTGAATTTGAATGCATAATATATCTCCTTAAAACTCTGTTTTGTTTGAAAAGTTTATAATGTGCCTGCCAAGTGAGAAACTCAGTCTTCCTTGCCCGTCCAGCAGTAGGTGCAAAGCTTGCAAGGATCGATGCCGATGGATTTTATGATACCTTCGAGGGACTGGAATTCAAGGGAATCAAATCGGAACTTCTTGCTGAGAGCCTGTCTGAGGTTTTTTCCGCGTTCCGTTGAGCCGTCACTGTACTCGTCTATATACTTAAAGCCTTCCTTGCCTTCAAGTTCAACGATGACACGACGTGCGATAAGGTCCATTTCACTGTTGGAACGGGAGAAGTTAAGGTATTTACAGCTATACATGATAGGAGGACAAGCGCTTCTCATGTGAACTTCCTTTGCTCCGTTTTCGTATAGGAATTCAACTGTTTCTTTAAGCTGTGTACCGCGCACTATGGAGTCATCAACGAAGAGAAGCTTTTTGCCCTGAATAAATTCCTTGATGGGGATCTGCTTCATTTTCGCGACTCGGTTTCTGTCAACCTGCTTTGCGGGAGTAAAGCTTCTTGACCAGGTGGGGGTGTACTTTATATATGGTCTTGCGAAGGGCTTGCCGCTTGCGTTTGCGTAACCGATAGCGTGGGGTGTTCCCGAATCGGGGAAGCCGCCAACGTAGTCGATGTCCTGAACCAGACCCTTTTCGCGATCGGCCTCTGCAAGGAGACCTCCGTCGCGGTAACGCATAGCTTCAACATTTACACCCTCGTAGTTGGAGGATGAGTAGCCGTAGTAGGTCCAAAGGAATGCGCAGATGCACATCTTTTCGCCCGGCTCTGCAAGAATCTCTATAGACTTGCTGGTGATCCTTACGATCTCACCGGGACCGAGCTCGTGCTCGTCGATGTAGTCGAGCTTCTGATAAGCGAAGCTTTCAAAGGAAACGCAGTATCCTCCCTCGTTTTTACCGATGAGCACCGGCGTTCTGCCGTATTTATCTCTTGCGGCGATGATTGACCCGTCCTCGCAGAGAATGAGAATGGAAAGGCTTCCCTCGATCATATCCTGCACGAATTTGATACCCTCAACGAAGCTTTCCTTGCGGCTGATAAGAGCCGCAGCAAGATCGGTGGAATTTACAGCACCACTCGTCATTGCGTTGAAGTGACCGCTTGATGCGGTGAAGTATTTGTCGATAAGATCCTCTGCGTTATTGATCACACCGACGGTACAGATGGCAAATTTGCCGAGAGCCGAACGGATGATTAGGGGCTGCGGGTCGCTGTCGCTGATACAGCCGATGGCAGAGGTGCCGTGCATTTCATCAAAAATACCGGAGAATTTTGTTCTGAAGGGAGAGTTCTCAATATTGTGAATGTCTCTCTGAAGTCCCTTTGCGGGATCATAAGCCGCCATGCCTCCGCGTCGTGTGCCTAGGTGAGAATGGTAGTCGGTGCCGAAGAATACGTCTTCGACGGCGTCATGTTTACATACTGCTCCGAAAAAACCGCCCATATGTCAATCCTTTCTTTAATTGCCGCTTCTTGATTTATAGTCCTTTAATTTGCGCTGTCAGTTGAACTGAGCCGCTATAGCCGCGTCCTTTTCAAGGACCTTTGCGGCGTCGCTTGCTCTCTTTGCGTCAAGCTTGGAGGCAAGCTCCGTGTCGCTTACCGCGAGGATCTGAGCCGCAAGGATCGCCGCGTTTGCGCCGCCGTTGATGGCAACGGTGGCAACGGGGATACCCGTGGGCATCTGTACCGTGGAAAGAAGCGCATCGAGACCGTCAAGATTACTTGACTTGCAGGGGATGCCGATAACGGGGAGAGTTGTGTTAGCCGCAACCGCACCCGCAAGATGAGCCGCCATGCCCGCCGCCGCGATGATCACGCCAAAACCTCTCTCGCGTGCGTAAAATGAAAAATCTCTTGCCTCTACGGGAGTTCTGTGTGCAGAATAAACGTGTACCTCATAGGGGATGTCAAGAGACTTAAGAGTATCTATTGACTTCTGAAGAATAGGCAGATCACTGTCGCTACCCATAACGATTCCTACTTTTTTCATACTTATAAAATTCCTTTCAGAAAATATTTATTATCAAAAAACACAAAAAGGCACACTTGCTCCTCGGCGGAGTAAATGTGCCCAGACGGTCGGCATTCTGCCGGAGTTCATCCCGGCACATCCTTTGTTCCGCTGTGGTGCTCCACATATCCGTCAGTCGCAAAGAATGCTTGAAAAACATCATATAAATTATATCATAATGCTCCGTTAATGTCAAGGTTTTAAAGGGATTTTATTTGTTTGTTGCCGGCAAATCTCGCGAAAATATCAAATAGCAGCAGCACGAGGGAAGCTGTTACCAAAATGTAAATATTATACCTGAACTATTGCTGTTATTAGATAATTATGGTATAATTTAACCGTAAGATATATACAAATAAAATATTAACTTGGTTAATTGAATTGAGAGGTGATCGACATGGTTTGCGTTAGTGTTCAGCGGATTCGGCTTGCGCATTTTGTATTGTGTCGACTGTCCGTCGGATGATAACGAAATAGTATTTTGAGAGCGCATAGGCGAATCCGTTGTAATGTGCCCCCTGTCAAGTAGACAGACTAAAAAACAAAAGAATTTACAACTTGAATAAGATTCTTTCATCTCCCCCTGCTGCGCAGCAGGGGGAGATTTTTCGTCACGCAGCTGTGGCGAAGTAATACTCGCAAGGCGTC
>JAFXKJ010000055.1 GCA_017531765.1 Clostridia bacterium | reverse complement strand
TGAAAGCGAGGATAGCATACCACAATGAGAGACAGAAATCAAGTAGTCTTGCCCTTCAATTATGAAATAAATAAATTTTACCTCTTCACTCCACCTAAAGCATGGATATACGCATCTTCAAGTGTAGGCTCCACCGATATGGAATCGGTGAGCTGACCGTCAGAAACATATCGCACCTTTGCTACGCCGTCAACATAAGCTACGGACGTAACTATCGCATCACGGCGGAGCATAGCTTCATCCTCGGCTGTGCCGGAATGCTCCCAAAGCTTGCCCTTGATGCTGTCAATAAAGGCAGACTTGTCTCCAATGTACTTCACCTGACCTTTTTCAAGGATGCAGATGTTACGGCAGAGGTTTTCAATATCAGCAGTTATATGTGTAGAGAAGATGATCGTTCTGCCCACAGCAATACGCGAGAGCAGATTGAGAAAGTAAAGTCTTTCCTCGGGGTCAAGTCCCGTTGTAGGTTCATCGATGATCAGAACCTTCGGCTCGTCGATGATCGCCTGCGCAATTCCTGCTCTGCGGAGCATACCGCCTGAGTAGTTACCGAGACGTTTTTTCTCTTCTCCAACAAGACCAACGATTTCAATCGCATTTTCTATCTTCTCACGACGGACGTTCTTGTCCTTAATACCCTTCATCATGCAGACGTAGTCAAGGAACTCAACGATATTTAATCTCGGCATGAGTTTCGTACTCTGCGGAAGATATCCGAGTGATTTTCTGAACTCCTTGCGGTTGGATTTCAGCTCTTTCCCGTCAAAGTAGATCGCACCATCGGTCTGATCCATAACCGTTGCGATGATTCGCATGATTGTCGTCTTTCCCGCGCCGTTACGTCCGATGAGACCAAAGATACCTTCCGGGATCTCGAAAGAAACGTCATCAAGCGCCTTTTTCTTACCGAGGGGGTAGATTTTAGTTAAGTTTTTTATCTCGATCATAGCTAAATAATTCCTTTCAAGTTTTATTCTCCGAATCCCTTGTGGAGGTTTTCGCGGCGGAGAAGCAGGTACGTCGCTGTGAGAAGCACTATGCTGATACCTATAAAAATGAGCCTGTTGTACGTCCAGGCGTGGGCGGACACACCCAGCTCGGGATGATGTGCGGCAATATTCCCGGGTACAGTATCTCCGAGAATGTAAACGGAGATAAAGGGATCAAAAATACATTTCTTTATATTCGTTCCATACTGTATCGATTTGCAGTTATTCTGAAAAAACAGATGTATTCCAAGTCCCACGAGGATGGGGATATAGCAGTTTCGTGAAAGCACTCGCAAAAAACAGACAAGCGAGAAGAAGAAAAGTACCGTCACAAAAGCAGACAGCATCACGTAAAGCTTATAATTATCGGGTATGAATATTCCGATGACAGCACGCTCACTTCCATCGTAAGGCACGTACCGATAAAGAAGCACGAAGGCGATTGCGGGAATTAATGTGTAGACTATAAGCGGCAGAGCCTTCGCTAAGAAGAGTTTCGTAGTTTTCATTCCGCAGGTAAGCGAAAGCTCTATTTCATATTTGTTCGGCAGAATAAACGCCGCCAGCGGTATAATAAGAACAGCTATACTTAGCTCTGTTCGGTCCATAAAGCCCATAAGCTTCGGAGGTACGATCAGCGGACCCTCAAGAAAGCCGTGGGTAAAGTAAAGGTAGAACAGCGTCACCAAAACGACTGCGGGCAACGCCTTGCGAAATGATCGAATGAGCATAAGATCGTATCTCTCCTTTCAAATTCGTCTTCTGCGTGTGCATATATAGGAGACAGTAATAAACACAGCGGAGAGAAGAAGCATCGTTGCGATCCAGCCGACGACTCCCTCGGGAGTGTCGGAAAGATATCCGTTCTTGTTCAGTCCCACAATACCCGCATATTTATCCACTACGTATTCGGGGGAGTTGAACGCCGTGTCAAACCGCGAGAGATACAGATACGGACCGTTTTTCGCGGGCAGGAGGTACTTGTTCACGAAGGTCTCGTATTGCCACTGGTATCTTCCCAAAGCCAAATACGCAAGGATCACAGTACCGTTTCCGCCGATTCCCGCTACGAGACCGCTTTCAAAGTATGAGCCCACCATGTAAGTGAACGTGGCGAAGAGAAGAAGGGCGGGCATCTGACAAAGGAGCACAAGTCTGAGTATCGTCTTAGTGGAATCGAAAAGGTAACCCCCGAGTGTCTTGAACGGATATTCAATAACCGTAAGGTCGGGATAGGGAGTGGAGCTCAGGCTCGCCAAGCCTCCCCGAGTGAAGAAATAATAGTTGAAGGAAAAGAGAGACAGGGCAAATGACAGGGCAAAGAGAAGCGTTGCGATAGCACATAATCTGCCAAAGAAGTATGAGGACGCTCTCACACCGCCTGCTCTCTCGATTTCGTAAAAATTGTCCTTGTAGTCACCGCCCACGACGATCATTACGATGACCACGGCAAGGCAGGGCAGCGCATAAAACATCATGAAGCGGAGTCTGTGTCCCATTACTTCATGGTATTTGTGATAGCCGAGCCTGAATCTTGAGTCACGGTCTCCGTCATGAGAATCGTAAATGACTACCTTCTCGTACATTTCACCGTCCTCGGTGACAATTACTTCCCCCGTCGGCGCTGCTTGCCCTTCCTCTACTTTCACAAGTGTCATGGAGTAGTTGCTTCCGCCGTAGCTTCCTCTGTGCGCATCCAAAAACACGATAACTGCAACTATCGCCAGGACCATCCAGAACAGAGGCGAACGGAATATTCGCTTAAAGGTGGTTTTATAGGTTTTGAAAAACATGATCTCCCTCCCATTCGGCATCATTGTTTTTAGCCGTAATGCTTATCCGTACAGAGTGGCGGACTGAATACCGACTAACATTGAAAGCTTGAAGTTATCAGGCTTTTTCCAGTTGTCGTAGAGAATATGCTCCGCTATGGGAAGCTGACTCTTATATCCCACGTAACCGGACTTTATACAGCCTGTATAGTGAAGGATCGCTAAAAGATTTCCCTCATTATCAATGAAAGCCATATCGCTGGGGATACTGATATTTGTTTCTATGCCTGCGTCTCTCTCAGAGGAGTTAAAGTAATTGAAAGTCACGTAAAAGCCCAGTCTCTCCTTACCCTTTTCATAGGAAGTTCCTGTGCCGAACATATTGGAGTTGCTCATTTTCATGATATTTACGTCAGACAGCTCACTGTCGAAGGCAACATACTTCATATATGCAGTATCTTTATATTTTGTAGCCTTTACTTCAACGGAGAACTTGGCGAACTTGACTCCCGGCTCCATAATTACGTAGTTCCGGTAGTTTGCGGGGAAGCCGTTTACTCTGCTTATCACAGTCTTCAGCTCCTTGCCGGAAGCGTCCATAAACTTGCCAAAGAAATACACGTCAATGTCTGTTGAGGTCTGATTTTCCACGTTAAGGATCATTACGTCAACGTTACCGTAGGCATACTTCTTTTCTTTAATAACGAGATTACCCGTAGTTGAGACTTCGGGATTTTTCGGAGGAGTCTCATCTCCTGTGCCGGAGTTGTTATTTGCATTCTTGGGCGCCTTGTCAAAGCGTTCGATCATTGCGGCGGCTTCCGCACGGGTGATCTTCGCGTTCGGGTCAAACGTACCGTCGTCTTTTCCGTTAATAATTCCTGCTTTGTACATGGTATCCACCGCGGCGAGTGCCCAGTCGGGGATCTCGGCAAAGTCGGTAACAATGCCCGTGCGTACTCTCGGAAGTGTGTACTTGCGATAGCTTGAATAACGGTTGAGAATAGTGGCGAATTCGGCGCGGGTAATGTCTCCGTCGACATCGAAGTACGTGCTTGACTTTCCCGTGACAACACCGCTTTGGTACGCCCACTTCACAGCGTCGGTATACCACTGACCGCTTTTTACGTCACCAAAGGGAATGCTTACCCCTGAGGCAGCGGGACTTCCCGCAAGTCTGTAAATCAGCGTTACGCCCATGGCGCGGGTAAGGTTTGCCTCAGGCGAGAACGCCTTAGACGACGTTCCCTGCATTATACCCTTATCGGCAACGTAATTTACGCTGGAGTAGTACCATGACGATGACTTAACGTCGCTGAAGGATGCGGCACCGACGGGGAGCACCGCTGACAGCAGAAGCACTGCGGATAGGATGATGGATAAAAACTTTTTCATGATTATATTCACTCCTTTATGGATAATTTTGTTTTACACTGAAAGCTTCACTCGTTGATACCGCAGTGAAGCTTTTCGTACCGCAAAACGAGGTAGGTGGCAAAAAACAGCAAAAGGCTGACACCGACGAACAAAAGACGGTTATAGGTCCAGATATTCGTCATCCCCGCAAGGTCGGGGAATTTTTCCGCGTAAGCCTGAGGCAGCTCGTTGCCGATAAAATACGTGTCAATCATTGGGTCAAAGAGACAATAGGTAAACGGAACCCTCCAGGAACAGACGATCCCTCTGATTCCCGAGATACCGATGCCCACACCAAAGCCTATAAGCATTGTGATATAGCAGTTTCGGGTTATGACTCTGATAAAGGAAAACAGCGCGAAAAAGAAGGTAAGCGTCACAAGTGCGGACAGGGCAATGCACAGCTTATAGTTCGGTGGAATGTATTCCTGGATAGAGCTGTCCTTAAGCACCAGGTCGTAGTTTATCTTCAGCTGTGACCCTCCGGGAAAGATAGCCAAAAATGCAATGACGGGCAGGGCTGTGTAGACCATTATGGGAATCAGCTTGGAAAAGAACAGCTTTGGGGTACGTGTGCCGTGAACAATCGACAGCTCTATCTCCCCTCTGTCGTAGAGGATAAAGGCGCACAGGGGGACAAGAAGTATGGGAAAAACCGATTCCGTGATTTCGATGAAGGCGAACGCATTTTTCTCTATAAAGAAGGTACGCATCATATAAACCCACGCGCCTATGAGAAAGGGCAGTCCCCGCTTGAATGAACGAAGAAGCATATCAATTTCCCCCGCCGCTTGCGCCGTCTGCAGTTTCACTGTCACTTACGCCGTCCGTTACCCCCCGGTCACTGAAGTCGTCCGCTATCCCCGGGTCACTAAAGTCGTCTGTTACTTCCTCGGGCTCATCCTCGAACTCCAAGGGGATCACAATGACTGTGTCGTAGCTTTCGATGGGGTCGGAGGTGTCAATAACCTCCTCCTCTTTGTTCATATCGATGGCTGCAACGATGGTGATCGTCACCAGCGCAATAAGTGATACTGAACTCAGCACGATGTATTTAAGTCTGCGGTGTATGGGTATTTCGGAAAGTCTGTTCTTAAAGAATGAAATTATGCCTTTCATTTGTAAGTGCCGCCTTTCGGATTAGTATTTTGTCTCACTCTGTGTAATCTTATGGTATCATATAGCGGAGACGAAATCAACCGCCCCTGCGTAAGTGCATATATTTCCTGCGCAACTGCAACTGCGTAAGACTTTATTTTTCGCTGAAACTGTGATACAATATAATCGGAATAATATATTAAGGAGGATGCCTTACGTGGAAATTGCAATTTGCGACGACTGCTCAACCGATGCCGAAGCCTTAATGAAAACCTGCGAAGAAACGGAAGTCGGAGAAAATAACAAATATTATACATACAGCTCGGGCAAAGACCTTCTAAACAGCGTTGACGGCGGAAAGCACTATGACATCGTTTTCCTTGACGTTGATATGCCGGGCTTTGACGGGATCACCACGGGAAAGCTGTTGCGGCGGCAGAAGAGCGACGTTGTCATCATTTTCGTAACGAGTCATCCCGAATTTGCCATAGATGCCTTCGAATGTGAGGCGTTCCACTACCTTTTGAAGCCATGTGAGACTTCAACGCTCCGAGAGGTACTATACAGAGCACTCACAAGGCTCAGACTTATAAATCGGTACATTATGGTAAAGTCAAAGGACAGGAAGGTGAAGCTTCCCATATCGGACATTTACTACGTTGAAAGCTTGAACCGCCACATCATTTATCATATGAAGGACGAGACCGTGTCCACCTGCGAAAAGCTTGGAGATGTTGTAAACACTCTGAAGGATCTCGGCTTTTGCAGAGTTCACCAAGGGTTTATCGTTAATCTGGAAAAGATAAAAAGCTTTGGCCGTGACAACGTCACCCTCATGGACGGAAGACAGGTTATGATGAGTCAGCGTAAAAGAAAGGACGTTTCCTTAGAGTACGCGAAATATGTGGAGAAGTTTAAGAGATGATAAGTTTTGATGTTTTACTTGAGATCCTCGACGGTACGTTCAACTTTTTTGCATCGTCGTTTCTCTTCGCTTCATTTGCAAAGAGAATGTACTCCCGCGCACTCTACTTGCTGATCGCTCTCGGTTCAATTATCGCGTTCATCCTCGTGGGGCTTTTCGTACCCGTCACCAACACCTACGTTACGATACTTTTGTCGCTGATTATCTGCTTCTGTATTACTTTCATATATGAAATGAAGTGGTACAACCGTATTCTTTTCAGCTTCCTGTCCTATGCGCTCATAGAAATGGCAAATATGTGCGCAACCATAGCCGTGATCAACATCTGGAACGTATACCCTCCGTTTTCAGAGCTTAAAAGCGTAATTCTCATGACCCTTGCCTGGTCGAAGGCGATTTTGTTCTTGACGGTCATATTCCTGAAGCTGCTGAAATCACTGCTGTTCAAAAGCCCTTCAAATATCGACGCATACATAATTCTCATCTTCCCTGTATCCATTTTAATGGTGGTGTCGCTGAAAGAATCTCTTGCCATATATAAAGTGGTCTTTCTGACGAAAATGATAAATATTGTTATGGTGCTGGGAATAGTCCTCGTGTTTTCCGTCGTCATAATATTCAATATGACAAGCGAGCTTCGTGGGAAGGCTGAGGAGCAGGCAAAGCTTGCGCTTATCGAAAAGCTCCTTAAGGGTCAGGAGGCGCAGTACCGCGATATGGAAAAGCACGGTATGGATCTGCTTAAGATCAAGCACGATCAGAAGCATTTTCTTTACGGTGTGCTGTCGGCACTCGACCGCGGGGATATTCGGGATATACGGACTTCTGTGGTCCGCGAGCTTAACACCGTGGAAAAAGTGGAAGTACCCGCCGATCCCGGAAGTAATCTTGTGTACCATCTCGTCAGCGGGAAAATGGCAGATGCGGAAAAGCGGGGCATCCGTGTAGAATGTGAGTACCACGACATAAAGGAGATACGTGTTTCTCCCATCGACTTTGCAATAGTGCTGGGAAACGCTCTCGACAACGCGATTGAGGCAGCCGAAAAGCATACGGAGGAGGAAAAGCGTCGTGTGACACTGATAATCAAGGTGCTTTTGGGACAGATCGTGGTTATACTGAAAAACTACGCTCCGTCCGATACGGACATCACCGATCTGCGCTCGGACAAGAGCATCCCCGGCCACGGATTCGGGCTACTGAGCATGAAAAACATAGTGGAGCACTACGAAGGCGAGCTAAACTTCGAGCTTGAACAGGATATTTTTACGACCTACATCACGCTGAACAACGCCCCTGCGGGGGAAATTTGACCCCTTGTGTAAAGCAGACCTTGCGGAGGGGGGACTGCGGCTGTCCCGGTCGGCAGCGAACAAAAGACGTATAAAAAAGCTGAAAAAAGTAGAAAAACACCGAAAATCAGGCGTTTTTCTACTTTTTTATTTCAACACACGTAATTATTTTAGTTTTTTAAGCTTTGACTTATTTGCTATCACAATAAGCTGCATTCCTTTTTCAAGGGGAAGCATGGGATCCACCGTTGTGCTGATCCTGTCGCCTTTGCGTATTGCAACCACGTTAATGGAATACTTTTTGCGAAGGCTGAGTTCTATCAGCGTTTTACCGATCCACTCGTTTCTTACGTCGATCTCTACCATAGATACCTCGTCGGAAAGCTCTATCATTTCCGAAAAGCCCGATGTAAGCAAATTCTTGGCAAGTCTTGTTCCCGATTCTTTTTCGGGAAAGATCACCTTGTCTGCACCCACGCGGCTTAAAATCTTTTGGTGCATTTCGTTACCGCATTTAACGATAACAGTGGGCACACCTGCTTCCTTACAGAGAGTTACAGCCATAACGCTGGCTTCAAGATTACTTGCCATAGCGACTATGACAACGTCAACATTGGCTATTCCAAGCCTTTTAACTACCTCAGGTTCGGTAATGTCGGCACATTTACATACGGGAATTGTTTCAATGGCGTTATTGACATTGTTTTGCTCAATATCAACCGCCAACACTTCTGCGCCGTTTGCCACAAGCTCTTCCGCAACGGCCTTTCCGTATCTGCCGAGACCTAATACGGCATAGGTTTTATTGATACTCATAAAATTATCCTCTCCTATCCCACACTGATTTCTTGGGTGGGGTTTCTTACAATATTTTGATTATCTTTGTTTCGCTTAAATGCAACGGCAAGCGATATGGGACCTACTCTGCCGAGGTACATCGTTACGATAATAATGAGTTTACCGACATTATTAAGAGACGCGGTAAGATTTCTTGTAAGACCGACTGTTGCCGTTGCACTGACAGTTTCATAAATTATATCCAGCGCGTCGGCATCCGTTACAGCAGAAAGCAAAACCGTTGAAGCAAACATAATAATAAACGACATACAGGTAACGGCTACTGCTTTGCTGACAGCCTGTTTTGTGAGTCGTCTGCCAAACACTTCGGTATCCTCTTTGTTACATATGGAAGCAAACGCAGATGCTATAAGTACGGCAAAGGTAACCGTTTTGATTCCGCCTGCTGTTCCTACGGGTGAACCGCCGATAAACATAAGCAGCAAGCACACCACCGATGAAGCATTGGTGAGGTTTTCCTGAGGTACCGTTGCAAATCCCGCGGTTCTTGTTGTTACCGATTGGAATATGGAGACCCCGATTTTCTGCCACACCGTGCAGTCCTTCATTGTTTGCGGATTATTATACTCAAAGGCAAAGATCAAAGCCGCCCCCGCAAAAATCAAGATCAAGGTTGCGCAAATCGCGATCTTGCTGTGCAGTGTAAGATCTCTGAAAAATTTCACTTTTTTTGTTCCGGCTTTCTTCAAAACTCTGAGTACATCCCACCAAACGATAAAACCGATGCCGCCCAGTATAATCAAAGCACACGTTACAATGTTGATAACGGGGTTAAGTGCATAGTCGCAAAGGCTGTTTTCTGCGATAATATCAATGCCTGCGTTGCAAAAAGCCGAAACAGAATTAAACACCGAAATCCATATTCCTTTTGCACCAAACTCAGGGATGAAGACTGTCATATAAAGCAGAGCGCCGACACCTTCTATTATCAGCGTTCCCATCACAACTTTTTTCACAAAGCGAACAAGTCCCGAAAGGGAGTTCAAATTAAAAGCATCCTGTAAGAGCAGTCTGTCTACTATACCTATCTTCTTATTCAGAAGTATCATCAGTCCCGACATAATAGTTATAACACCAAGACCGCCGACTTGAATAAGTATCAGAATAACAACCTGCCCGAAAACACTCCATGAAGAAACGGTAGGCGTTACAACCAGGCCTGTAACACAGGTGGAGGTGGTTGCTGTAAAAAGTGCATCCGTGAAAGGGATCGGCTTTCCATCAGCAGAGCTAACGGGAAGCGACAGTAATAATGCACCTATCAATATTGCTATTAAAAAGCTCAACAATATGATATGTGTTGTTGATATATTAGATCGTTGTTTTCTCATATTTTCCCAAGTAATACTATAAATTGTAAAACGTGATATATCGAAAAAGCTTTTAACCCATCGGTGAATCGGGCATGGGGGACTTGTCCGCAAACAGAATAAGGATCGCCTTATATCCCCGCACCTTCAAGCTCCATTATCTTCAAAATTACCCCGAAGCTGTCGGGGGGCCCAACCGTTCCGTCAGCGGCGGCGATCACCTCAGACGGTGCGGTACTAACCGCGTAACACTCGTCTGCCGCCTCAAACATGGGCAGATCGTTGTAGTTATCCCCGAAAGCCACGATCTTGTAGGCTCCCGTGAGACGTTTTATCTCCAAAGTGGCGTTTTTCTTTGACGCGGACTTGTCAAAAACCTCAAGATACCAAAAATCAGGCTCATAGGAGTCGCGGTAACAGGCTGTACGGATGCCGCAGACGGTCTTCAGCGCCTCATTTGCACGCTTTATCTTCTCTTCCGAGTCCATCGCCGCGAAATATATCGCCCGTCCCTCGGGGGAGCGCCCCTCGGCAAGATCTATAAAAGGTTTATTATATTTCTTCACCCGTTCAGCCATAAAGCTTTCCATATATTTATTTGAAATCTTTTCGTAAGCCGTGGAAAGCTCATCGCCGTCAAGGTAGTAGTAAAAGGGGGAGACTTCAAACTCCCGAAGGATGTCCCGCACAAGGCGGAAGTCACCGTCGTTAAAGTATGCGGCACTGAGGTATTTTTCCTTTTCAAGATCGCACACAAGAACGCCGTTCATCAGTGCCGCGGGGTAATTTTTCGGCGCGTGGCGGAGGATGTGCCCCACGCTTTTTATGGTTCGTGCCGTAGCATAGGTAACAGCCACGCCGCGCTCTGCAAGGCAATTTAGCATATCACCTGCCCCCGGGGGCAATTCGGCATTTTTATCAAGAAGCGTTCCGTCAAGGTCGCTGATGTACAAGGTCACGGTAATTCTCCCTTCAGTCTGTCTATTACTTCATCCACTCTCAGCTTGTCCTCCACGTAAGCGCGGCGGAGAAGCACCTTCGGCAGGTACGGGTCGTACTTGTTAAAGGCGGGAGCTTCGTTTTCCCCCACAAGCTCGTACGGGTCGATACCCCCTTCGGCGACTTTCGCAAGATGGCGAAGGAGAGCTTTACCGTCACCTCTCTCAAGCTTGAAGGTCATATAGTTACATCCCTCAAACTCCATGTCGTGGAGGCCGAACTCGGAAGCGTTCTTCCCGATGAAGCGGCGCATGGTGCGGAAGCTTCTCGTTCCAAGCCACGGGAAATACACCCATGTGGAGCCGCCGAGGCAGATCATGTTCCGCTTTGTCATTCCCGTCGCTCTTGCTACGGCGCGGGCACTTCTAAGCCTCTTTTGCGCATCGGGCTTCAGATAGGGATACTCCGTGTCCTCGGTGAGTACCCGGCGCATTCTCTCAAGGATGCGTGTGTGTATCTCGCCGAAGTCACCGGGCCAGGAAACCTCCATCTTTCCCTTCACGGGGTGAACGTACACGAGGCGACGGGGGACGTCGCACTCTTCCACCTCCCACACACGTCCCGCAAGGGCGAAACGGTCTCCCGGGGGAGGGGCTGTGGTAATAGTACCGATCTCGTCGGACTCACATCTGACGGTGAAATCCTCGCTGTCCTTGAACACAGCGAAAAATTTGAAGGATGCGGTGAGCTTTTCGCCTCGCAGACCTACGATGAATTCGCCCTCGTCGGTCATTTCAAGGTAATCGTTTTCTATCATGTGGAAAAGGAGGAGCTTGTAGTCTTCCTTGGTCACGAATTCAAATGGGGGAAGAGTCAGCACCTCTGCGGCGAGCCGCGGCGGGGTCATAGCGCCCTTTGAAGCAAGAGTTGACAGGGTCTGCTGGAAAAGAAGGCTGTAGGGACACTTGATTCTTCTCGGCGGCTCAATGAATCTTTCCTCTGCGTAAAGCTGAACTATGGCTATGGCGCGGAGAAGTTCCCACGGAATAAGCTGTGGAAGGGGTGCGTTTGGCAGAGCAGTTTCCTCGCGGAAGATCATCATCATCTCGGGAGGATCTTCACGTCTGCCCGATCGACCCAGTCTCTGCAGGAATGACGAGACCGTGGTGGGCGCGCCCATCTGAAGCACCCTCTCAAGTCTGCCGATGTCGATGCCAAGCTCAAGTGTCACCGTAGCACAGGTAACAGCACGGACGTCGTCAAGCTTCATTTTCATCTCCGCATCCTCTCTGAGGGAAGCGGAAAGATTTCCGTGGTGGATAAGGAAAATGTCAGGCTCGCCTCTGTAGTCGGCGATCTGACGGAGGGTTGCTGTAACATACTCCGTTTCCTCGCGGGAATTGGAGAAAACCAGCGCTTTTTTATCTTTCACGCAATCGTAGGCGAACTCAAAGCCCTCGTCGATGTGGAAGGTCTCCTCGTTTTTTTCGAGACTTTCCGCAAGGTTTTCGTCGATCTCGCCGCCCTCAAGGGTAACTCGCTCTATCTCCTCGGCCTGTGCTGATTCGTGGGAGTTGTTTATGAAGAAATGCTCCATACCGAGCCTCATTCGGAGAGCTTGACGGGTTGGAATGGGGCAGGCGCAAGTCCTCTCGGTACCGCCGCAGAGCCATTCGGCTGCCATGTCAAGGTCGCCGAGGGTAGCGGAAAGTCCCACACGTCTTGGGTTTACCCCTGCCATGGAGCAAAGGCGCATAAGCTGACAGATTATCTGATTTCCGCGGTCTGTCCCCGTGAGGGTATGGATCTCGTCGATTATAACGTACCGCAAGTCCCCGAAAAGTCTCGGCAGGTCGTTTGGACGGCGGATGAGCATAGCCTCAAGAGACTCGGGAGTGATCTGCAAAATTCCCGACGGCTTGTCGAGAGCTTTTGTTTTGTGAGAAGCCGCAACGTCCCCGTGCCAGTGGAAGACGGATATTCCCGTCATATCGCAAAGCTCGGAGATTCGGGAAAACTGGTCGTTTATCAGGGATTTCAGCGGTGCGATGTAGAGAACGCCGAAGGTTGACGGGGGATTTTCGTAAAGGTTTGAAAGAATGGGGAAAAGAGCCGCCTCCGTCTTACCCGATGCGGTAGACGAGGAAAGGAGCAGGTGTGTGTCTTCCTCGAAGATCACACGTGCGGCTTCAAGCTGCATATCGTGGAGAGCTTCCCAGCCGCGCGAATAGATAAACTCGCGGATAAAGGGGGAAAAGGAGTAAAATATCTGCTCTGCGTTCATCTTTCATGATCCTTTCTTTTTGAATTTGCGTGGAGAATAAATTGCACTGCGCCATGAATTGCCGCCGAGGGCGACATTAAGACATTAAAATGTATGCATTAGTGCACCGGTAAATAGCCTATCACCTTGGGAGAGGTGGCATTTGAGAAACAAATGACGGAGAGGGGAGAGAGGAATGAAGCAACTCACTATACTCGCAGTAAAGCTTTTAATTCATGGCGAAGCCAATTCATGCGCCGGCGGCGCAATTCTTCCCATCAAAATACAATATCGTCGATGGTTACCTTTCTCGGCGTATAGCCTCCCGTATCCCCGCCTGATTTTTCTGCCTTTTCGGGCGCGGCAGGTGCGATCTCGGAAACGGGAGATGCCACAGTAGGCTCCGCTTTTGCCCCTTCGGTCTTTACAGCCACAATATCGCTGTAGCTCCTGTCGGGATTCTGTAACAGCAGGTCAAGAAGAGACACGTAATCCCTTATGACCTCACGGGGAGTCACCATCATGTCCGCCCCTGCGCGGGAGAGAGAATTTTTGAGGAATTCCGTCATGTTCCCGTCGGTTATAGGGGGCGACCACTTGTGATACTGACCGTGAAGGGCGGTAAGACGCATCATCAGCGCAAGAAGCTCCGCGTCTGACAGGCGCTTCAGACGGATAACGGGCCCCATCATGCTCTTCAGTGGCGCACCCGTGCCGTCACCTGCAACAAATCTGCTGTCGCAAAGGCGGCTGCGGAGCGCTTCATAGCTGAAAAGACCGCGACGGGTGTCCTCCAAAAACTGAGGTGTACCACCGAAAACAAGCATAAGACCTTCAGCCTTACCCTGCATGGTATCGTTGTACATTGAAAGTATTTTTTCGTAATTTGATTCACGGGAAATGCGGTTTGCTATCTTGTAAAGATTTACTCCCTCGTCAATGAACACGCAAAGTCCCGAATATCCCACCTTTCGAACAAGCGCGCAGATGAGCTTTAAGTGATCGTACCAGTTAAGGTCGTCGATAACCGACAGACTTCTGATACCAAGGGAGGCGCGAGCCTCGGTCTTGTTTCCGAACTCACCTCTCAGCCATCTGAGGCAGGCAGACATTCTCTCGTCGTTGCCCTCGCCGTAAGCCTTGCAGTATTCGCTGACCACAAGCGCGAAGTCAAATCCGCCCACACCGCTTTCAAGGCTTCTCGCATCTGCGATGATCTCGGAGGTCACCTCCGATGTGAAAAACGCAGACGACGGAGTAATACCCTTTGCGGCAAGCCGTTCCGCCGCCATGGAGTACCAACGTCCGATGATACCGGGGAGCGCGCCGCCGTCGGGAGCTGATTTACACGAGAGGTTTCGCATCAGCTCACGGTACGTGGCAAGACCGCCCGTACCGCTGAGACGCCTCTCGGGAGACAGATCACAGTCTGCTGTCACAAAGCCGCGCTCGGCGGCGTAACCGCGCATAAGCTGAATAAGAAAGCTCTTGCCCGAGCCGTAACGTCCGATTATGAAGCGGGTCGCTCCCTCGCCCTCGGCAACGCGATCAAGATCGCGGGTAAGAGATGCGATCTCGTCAACACGTCCGATGGCAATATACGGAGCACCCGTACGGGGAACGACTCCTGCCGAAACGGAGGAAAGGAGCGTTCCGAGAACTCTGCGGGGTATACGTTCTGTGTTCATATATCAGTTTCTGCCTTTCGATTGGTTTTGTAGGAAGGAGAGAAAAATGCAAAGTGCAAAGTGCAAAGTGCAAAATGCAAAATTGATGTAGCTTTTCGCCACGCGAAAAGCGGGATTTTATCGGATACTTTGACATAGGCTCTCCCCTTGGGAGAGCTGTCAGCGTCAGCTGACTGAGAGGGGCGGAGTCTGTGTTATGCAAAGTACAAAATGCAGAATGATTTTTTATTAAATGTGGAGTGAGTTATTTTGTAGGGCGGGGGTTTACTCCCGCCGTTTTCGTTAAGATTTAACCGTACGTTCGCGGGCGAACACCCTGTTTACGAAGTAAACAGTCTCGCCGTCCTACGAGATTCTGTAGGTTTTCGTCCGACAATAGAATTAACGTGT
>JAFXKJ010000054.1 GCA_017531765.1 Clostridia bacterium | reverse complement strand
TATGGGAACTATATTTAACATACAGAAGTTTTGTATTCACGACGGAGACGGTATCCGTACCAACGTATTTCTGAAGGGCTGCCCCCTCAGATGTATATGGTGTCACAATCCCGAAGGACTTGACAGAGAGAGAAACGTGTCTTTCTTTGCGGAGAGATGCACGGGCTGCGGAAGATGTCTTGAGAAGTGTCCCGGACGCACCATCGACGAAAATGGCGTTCTTCATCTTGACAGAAGCAAGTGTACCCTTTGCGGTTCATGTGTTGAAGCTTGTCTCAACAAGGTAAACGAGATCATGGGCTACGAAGCTACCGCTGAGGAAGTGTTTGCCGACGTTATGAAGGATAAGATGTTCTACGATACCACAGGCGGAGGTATGACCATCTCCGGCGGTGAGCCTTCCTATCAGGCTGAGTTTGCCATGACTCTTCTTCGTATGGGTAAGGAAGCGGGAATCGGTCTTGCGATCGAGAGCTGCGGTATCGGTAAGAGAGAGTTTTACGCTGAAGCGGCTGATCTCGGTGCTACCTTCCTTTTTGACATGAAGTGTATGGACAGCTATAAGCATAAGGCTTTGACGGGGGTTTCCAACGATCACATTATAGACAACCTTCTTTACCTCTTTGAGAGAGGCGCGGACGTACGTATCCGTATGCCTATGATCCCCGGCTGTAACGACAGTGACGAGGATATTGCAAAGCTTTCTGCTTTCCTTAAGGAGCATGAAGGCAAGTATAAGTATGCTGAGATCATGCCTTACCACGCTCTCGGTGTGGGTAAATCCGATCACCTCGGTAAAGACGTTGCGTTCAGAGCTGAAAACGCTACTGATGCCGATATCGCACGCTGGGTGGGACTCTTTGAGAGAAACGGAGTTAAGGTAAGAGTTTCAAAGTAATTTACATAGCAGGAATCATTTAAGGAGGCAACATATGACTGAAAAAATGAAGATAGATCCACTATCCCGCGGATTTTTCGCTGACGAATCTCTTGAGATCGCCGAGAGAGTGGGAATGGCTCTCCTTGAATGTGCGAAATATATCGATATCGACTTCGACAGAAATTACCTTCCCGTAGTTGATTTCACAAAAAACATCGGTGCGAGATTCACTTTCGACGACAGCATAAGCTATCAGCATGGCAGATTCAACGAGTTTGTGGAAAAATATCCCGAGTACAGAGAGACGCTTCTCACTTATAAAAAGAAGTTCGAGCTTTACGATGACGAAAGACAGAATCTTAGAACTACTGTGGGTGCGACTCACGGTGACTCAGGCTCCGAGTGGGGAGGATCCTTCGGCGGTCACGCTAACCCCGACTTCGGAAGGATAATAAACCTCGGCACCGACGGTATCCGCGAGATCATTGCTGACGCCGAAAAGAAGGATATTCCCGACACGGATTGGCTTCACAGAGCCTGCCGACTTACTCTTGATGCGCTAGATATTCTCGGAGACAGATTTTGTTCCCTCGCCCGCACTCGTGCCGAGGAAGCGGAGGACGGGGAAGTAAAGGCGAAATATCTCGCGGCGGCAAAGGCTTTTGAAACGGTTCCGCGCCGTCCCGCACCTGATTTTACCGCGGCTGTTCACGCGTTCTGGTTTGTTTTCACCTTTGACGGTATCGACTCTCCCGGAAGATTTGATCAGTATATGCTTCGCGCATGGGAGGCTGACTCCGACGAGGCGGCAAAGCGCGATATGCTCGATCGCCTTTGGGAAGCTTTCCACGACACGAGAACGTGGAATCTCTGTGTTTCCGGTTCCGATGAGGAGTGGTGCGACGAATCCAATGAGCTGACCTACGAAATACTGAAGATCGCCCGTGAAAAGAAGTACGAAACGCCCAATCTTACAGTACGTGTTCACCGCAACACACCTGAGAAGCTGTGGGACGCCATCACCGATACTCTCGCATCGGGAATCGGTATGCCCGCCATCTACAACGATGAGGTAGTGTGTGCTTCCCTTGAAAAGCTGGGCATTCCTCCCTGCGACAGCCACGACTACTGCATGAACGGCTGTAATCAGATAGATATTATGGGTAAAAGCCACATGGGTCTTGAGGATGGCGAGGTCGTTCTCGCAAAATGCGTGGAGCTTGCCCTTCACAACGGATATAACCGCATAAAACCTCAGCTTTATACCGTTAAAACGGGGGACTTGCGTTATGCCGAGACTTACGAAGAAGTTGAGCGTGCGGTGATTCGTCAGATGGAGTACCTCACCTACATCGCAACAAGCAGTGCCAACTGTGCGCAGCAGGTAAGGGCGCAATACGGACCGAATCCCCTTCGTTCCTGCCTTATTGAAGGCTGTATTGAAAAAGGACGCGACTACAGAAACGGCGGTCCTCTCTATGGTCACGGACAGATTCTTGCTGAGGGAATCGCAGATGCCGGCGATAGCCTTTATGCAATAAAAAAGTTGGTGTTTGACGAGAAAAAGTATACGATGAGTCAGCTTATCGACGCTCTTGAAGCAAACTTTGAGGGATACGAAGAGCTTTACCGCGATTTTTCCACCTGTGAAAAATTCGGCAACGGTATTCCCGAGGTCGACTGTTTTACAACGGGACTTTTAAACAGATTCTTTAAGATACTTAAGAGAATACACACATACCGCGGAGGCGTTTACACGGGCGGCTGCAGTCCCGACGACAGAGCTACCTATTATGCTTCTCATATAGGCGCGCTTCCGAACGGTAAAAAATGCGGTGAGCCCATGATGGCTGACTCCATTGCGGCCGTGCCCGGATGTGACGTCAGCGGTCCTACCGCGCAGATACGCTCCGTACTCGGCTACCATCACGACGAGGCGGGAAGCGGATTCATTTTCCAGAATAAATTTGACAAAAAGATGTTCTCCTCCGAAAAGGGAAGGGAGAGCTTCAAGGGACTTGTAAAGGCGTATTTCGCCGCAGGCGGACAGCAGTTTACCGCAACCGTGGTGAATCCTGAGGATCTTCTTGACGCTCTTGAGCATCCTGAACGCCACCGTGATCTTATCGTGCGCGTGGGAGGCTTCAGCGGATATTTCGTTGAGCTTGGACGCGAGATACAGCAGAGCGTTATTAAGAGAACGTTTAAAGAGCTTTAAATTGAAATTAACCACAGGAGGTGAACATGGAGTTTGACGTAAAACTTGAGCCGATGCTTTACGGGTTCTACAAGGACGAAGGTCTTGAGCTTGGCGAAAGACTCGGTATGGCGCTTGCCTGTCAGGGTAAGTATGGCGACCTCGGATTTGACAAATATCACCTCCCCCGTTGCGGATTCGGCTCGTATCTCGTCCATTCGCATCACGGAGACAACATAGGATACGAATTCAGCGGACCCAAGAGAGCAATTGCCGATCATCCTGAGCATGAAGAGCTTTATAATACTCTGTCGGACAAATTCGGGATACTCATGTGCGCGAGAAGTGTGTTCGGCGACGAGAGAATTAAGACGCTCACAGATGCTAAGGCGATGTGGGGAAATAACGGCAACGGCCACGTTAACCCGGACTTCGGCAGAGTGGTAAATCTCGGCACTGACGGTATACGTGAGATAATCGAGGAAGCAAAGAAGCAGAATATACCCGATTCCGATTGGTTCTACAGAGGATGCGGATACGCCCTTGATGCACTTGACTCCTTCGGTGATAGATACTGTGCTTTGGCTAAGGAGAGGGCGGCTGTTGAGACTGACCCAAAGATAAAGAGGTACTACGAGGATGCGGCACGTGCCTTTGAGGTCGTGCCGAGAAAGCCCGCATATGACTTCACCTCTGCAGTACACGCCTTTTGGCTGGTGTTCACCGCCGACGGAAGTGATTCTCCCGGACGCTTTGATCAGTATATGTACCGTGCGTGGGAGATCACCGAAAACAAGGACGATGCGAGAGAGATACTCGAGCGTCTTTGGGATGCATTCCACGACACGAGAACTTGGAACCTGTGCCTTGCGGGAAGCGATGAAAATTGGAATGATGAAGCTAATGAGCTGACCTATGAAATTCTCCGTCTCGCAAGAGAGAAAAAATACAATGCACCCAACATCACGCTTCGCGTACACCGTAATACTCCCGAAAAGCTGTGGGATGCTATCACCGAAACGCTTGCCTCGGGAATCGGAATGCCTGCGCTATACAACGACGAGGTGGTATGTCCCGCCCTTGAAAAACTCGGTATCCCTCCCTCTGACAGCCACGACTACTGCATGAACGGATGCAATCAGATAGACATAATGGGTAAAAGCCACATGGGACTTGAGGACGGAGAGGTGAACTTTGCCAAGTGCCTTGAGTACGCACTCTTCAACGGAGTAAATCCCATGAACGGTAAGGAGGAGAGCATTCCCACGGGAGACTTGCGTTATGCCAAGTCCTACGAGGAGGTCGAGAGGGCGTTTACAGCTCAGCTTGACTACATGTGCTACGTAGCGTGTGCGACAGCTAACAACGGTATGATATCCCGTGCGATATACGGACAGAACCCCCTAACATCATGTCTCATTGAGGGATGTCTTGAAAAGGGTCTTGACTTCAAGAACGGCGGTCCTCTTTACAATCACGGACAGATTCTTGCCGAGGGTGCACCCGACACGGGCGACAGCCTGTGGGCAATAAAGAATCTTGTCTTTGATGAGAAAAAATATACAATGGGAGAGCTTCTCGATGCACTTAGCGCGAATTTTGAAGGCTATGACGAGCTTTACTATGACTTCAAAAACTGCGACAAGTTCGGTAACGACCATGACGGCGTTGACGAGATCACCGCACGTATTATGAACCGTTTCCTCACCGTGCTGAAGCGTCATCACACCTACCGTGGCGGTGTGTTCACAGGCGGATGCAGTACCTACGAGCGCGCGGCGCAGTACGGACGTTCGGTAGCGGCGCTGCCCAACGGAAAGAAGCGTGGCGAAAGCCTTTTCGCCGACTCTATCGCCGCAGTACCCGGATGCGACACCCACGGTCCCACCGCTTGCATGAAATCCGTGCTTAAATATAACCACGGTGAAGCCTGCAGCGGATTCGTGTTCCAGATAAAATTTGATAAGAAGCTTTTTGTTACCGAAGACGGTAAGCGTATCTTTAAAGGACTTGCTAAGGCTTATTTCGCCGGCGGAGGTCAGCAGTATACTGTAACAGTGGTGAGCCCCGAAGATCTCATCGCCGCACAGAAGGATCCCGAAAGATACAAGAATCCTATCGTCAGAGTCGGAGGTTACAGCGACTATTTCGTTGACCTCGGAAAAGGCTTGCAGGAAAACATCATTGCACGCACTACAGCGGAGCTTAAATAAAAATAAATCATTACGGAGGATACATATATGAATTACAATCCCAACATCGACCCCCTTCTTCACGGTTTTTTCAAGGACGAGAGCCTTGAGCTCAGTGAAAGAATCGCTATGGGACTTGTTGAATGCGCACGTCTCGGTGAGATCAGCTTTGACAGAAACTATCTCCCTCGTTTCCATTTCGATTGTGAAATGTCCAATTTCAGCTATTCCGACAGCCTCTGCTATAAATACGGTTCAGCCCCCGATCTTGTGAAGGAGATGCCCGAATACGAAGAGCAGATCATGAGCTGGAGAGCGAAGATAGATCCTCTTATGAGAACAAGAGGCTACTTCTGCGATGCAAGACAGGCAACTCTTTCCGATGCCATGGCAATGTGGGGCGGTGGCTGGGGTGGTCACTCCAACCCCGACTTCGGAAGAATCGTAACCCTCGGTACCGACGGTGTTCGTGAGATCATTGCGAAGTGCAAGACTCTCGGCAACCCCGATTCCGACTGGTTCTATCGCGGATGCGAGCTTGCTATGGACGCTCTTGACATCCTCGGTGAGAGATTCTGCGCTCTTGCACGTGAAAAGGCTGCGGCTGAGACGGATTCTGTGGCAAAGAAGTGCTATGAGGACGCCGCTCGCGCCTTTGAAGTAGTACCGAAGAAGCCTGCTTACGATTTTACCTCTGCGGTTTACGCCTTCTGGCTCACCTTCGTTACCGACGGTATCGACTCTCCCGGACGCTTTGACCAGTACATGTGGAGAGCTTGGGAGATGACTGAGGATAAGGATGCTGCAAGAGAAGCTCTTGACAGACTTTGGGAAACGTTCCACGACACAAGAACATGGAACCTCTGCCTTGCGGGAAGTGACGAGAACTGGAACGACGAGGCTAACGAGCTGACATACGAGATCCTTCGTATTGCACGCGAGAAGAAATTCCAGACTCCCAATATCACGCTCCGCGTTCACCGCAATACTCCCGAGAAGCTTTGGGATGCTATCACCGAAACACTCGCGTCAGGTATCGGTATGCCTGCTCTCTACAACGACGAGGCGGTTTGCGTTTCCCTTGAAAAGATCGGCATTCCTCCCTGCGACAGCCACGATTACTGCATGAACGGCTGTAACCAGATTGACATCATGGGTAAGAGCCATATGGGTCTTGAGGACGGTGAGGTCAACTTCGCAAAGTGCCTTGAGTACGCTCTCTTCAACGGCGTGAACCCCATGACAGGAAAAGACGAAGCACTTCCTACAGGTGACATGAGAAAGGCTAAGTCCTACGAAGAGGTTGAGTCAGCATTCATCACACAGCTTGATTATATGTGCTATGCCGCTTGCGCACTTGCTAACAATGCACAGCATTCAAGAGCCGCATACGGCCCCAATCCCTACCGTTCATGCCTCATTGAAGGTTGTCTTGAAAAGGGACGCGACTACAGAAACGGCGGTCCTCTCTACGGACACGGTCAGATTCTCTCCGAGGGTGCTACCGACGCGGGCGACAGCCTTTACGCTATCAAGAAGCTGGTGTTTGTTGAGAAGAAGTACACAATGGATGATCTTCTCTCTGCTCTTGAAGCGAACTTCGAGGGATATGATCAGCTTTACTACGACTTCAAGAACTGCGACAAGTTCGGTAATGATATAGACGGCGTTGACGAGATCTGCGCTAAGATCACAAACCGTTTCCTCACTGTGCTGAAGCGTCATCACACATACCGTGGCGGCGTATACACCGGCGGATGCAGCACGTTCAGCCGTGCGGCAAGCAACGGACGTGCAGTAGCGGCTCTGCCTAACGGTAAGAAGCGTGGGGAGTCCCTCCTTGCAGACTCCATCGCGGCTGTACCCGGCTGTGACACTCACGGACCCACATCAGCCATCAAGTCCGTACTCAGATACAACCACAATGAAGCGGGAAGCGGATTTGTATTCCAGGTCAAGTTTGATAAGAAGGTATTCTCCACCGATAAGGGTAAGGAGAGCTTCAAGGCTCTTGCAAAGACCTTCTTTGCAGGCGGCGGTCAGCAGTATACCGTTAGCGTTGTAAATCCCGAGGACCTCATCGAGGCGCAGAAGAACCCCGATCAGTACAGAAACCTTATCGTACGTGTCGGCGGATACAGCGACTACTTTGTAAACCTTGAAAAGGGTCTCCAGGACAACGTTATCGCTCGTACCTTCGCCGAGCTTGGATAAGATTTGAAAAATACGTCGATCGCCGCAGATTCTCCTGCGGCGATTGCCACAATATACTAAAAAGAAAGGGTTACTTTCAACCATGAAGATCAGATTGACTGTAATTTTGATGCTCTTCGCCTTGGCGCTTTCCCTTGTTGGATGCTCTGAGGGTGGATCTACCGCAGATACAAAAAAGAACGACAAGTCCGAGGAAACTGTGCAGGGGCTGTATCCCGCTGTCCCCGACGAGCTTGAGGGCAGCTACTTCCTCTACAACAAGGACCTCGGCAAATGTAAGTCTCTCGTAGGGGACGTTCATGTGCTGGCTGTACTGATAGATGACGGAGAGAGCACGTGGGACGAAGAGTCCGCGGAGGATATTTCGGGTGTCATTTCCGAGGCTTTGGCGATCCTCGAAGCCTCAGCCGAAGAATATTCAGCAGAGCTTAATATGGACGGCAGCTACGTGCGCATTGAATCTGAAGTTCCCCTTGCCTGGGACGAGGATAAAGAGTGGCGGGACGGAGCTATCAAGGCGGCGGGATATGAGAGCATGGAGAAGGCGGGAGAGCTTATAGGAGAGGAATACGGTGCCGACACAGGTATAATTCTCTTCTGCTTTAACAAAAGCGGAAGATCTTACGCAGAGGCTGCCGCCGAAGAGGGCGCGCCCGAATATGCCGTGATCTACGAGCACGACGTGTCAACCTATATGCACGAAATGCTTCACCTGTTCGGAACGATGGACTACTACTATCCCGAAGAAGTGAAGACTGTTGCGGAGAAATATTTCAGCGGAACAATAATGGCTACGGGAACGAAGCCCGTGGTGGACTCTCTCAGCGCGTTTGTCGTGGGCTGGACCGACGAGGTGTCGGATGAGGGACTTGCTTTCCTTGAGGAAACGGCATTCTATTCCCTTGAGGATGCAGAGGATGCGGGAGAAGAGGAGACCGTGACGGGTAACGTAAAAGACCGCCCCATCCGCGGAATTGTGGACGGAGAGGTGCGCGAGATCGGACTTTACACGGGTGAAATGGTTGACGGAGCCGCAAACGGAAAAGGCGAGATAAAGTATCACAACGGCGATTACTGCGAGGGTGAATTCGATTACGGAGTTCTTAACGGTGACGGAACCTATATTTGGGCAAACGGCGACAGGAAAAGCGGCACTTGGGTGAACGGAGAGCTTGAAGGAAGCGGAACTTACGTTCAGGCTGACGGTCAGAGCTATGAAGGCGAATTTGTAGGCGGCATTTACCACGGAGAGGGAACCTACCGTGACGGCAAGGGCAATTCTTACGTGGGTCAGTGGGTGAACGGAAAGTTCCACGGCGACGGCAAGTACACATGGGCAGACGGGTCTGTTTATAACGGTGAGTTCTCTGACGGAAACCTTACGGGATACGGCAGATATATCAGCGCCGACGGAAAGGTGCTTGAAGGCTATTTCGAAAACTGGAGCTACGTTGGCTGATAAATTACAAAAAAACTTCCTCGAATTTCAACGGAAATCGGAGGAAGTTTTTTTGATTGAAATCTCAAACATTTTTCGGTTTACCTTTGATCCGTGACCAAAGGAAGATGATCGCCTGACCGGGGAGCCCGAGGAAGAATATTTGCCAGATATTGTGCCCCGCCGGGAGCAGAGAAAAGTACAAAGATGCAAGAAAAGTCCACATCAAAAGGGAAATGATGAGGAAATTCTTGCGGGTGGAAAACCAAATTGAATTGAACACCAGCCAAACTATCATGGATATCGGCACGGCATACACGAAAGCAAGCCAGTGCAGTGAGAAGCTCGTGCTGATAAGGTCGATGAGGACGAAGGTGAAGGTCGCCACGAGCCACACGAGAAGTATGCTGATAAACGTTATGGAAATATGGTTACCGAATCGGCGTTTTTTGACGGGCTCGGGAATGATCTCGCTTTTTTCATGATCCTCGGAAATGAGATAGTCTACGGTAACTCCGAAGAGATCGGCGATGGCTTTGAGGACTGTGATGTCGGGGCAGGATTCTCCTCTTTCCCATTTTGAGACTGCTTTGTCTGTATAATTGAGCTTTTCCGCCAGCTCAGCCTGAGTCATTTCCGCGTTCCGTCTCAGTGAGCTTACGTTGTCAGCGATGATTTGCTTCAGTTCCACGGTGTGCCTCCCGTCTTTTGAATTTTACATCGGATCGTCTGCATTGGGTCCGATAGCGTCTGCTTTCGTCCGCTTTTGCCTAAATTGTTCCGTAAATATAGTATACCATAAAAGAAAAGTAAAATCAAGCCTTTATTTTAAGGAAATTCTACTGCACGTAGAGTTGTAGACAGGCACTCTACCACGCTGAAACAGATAGTTTACAACTGTACATCCGTGATTCTATTGACTTGAAGAGATATTTAGTGTATAATAAATCATGATAAACTGAAATAATAATGCAAACAGAACCGAAAGGTGCTGAAATTCAGATTGCCGAAAAGGCGGAACGGAGATGTATATGAACGCTTACACATTTTTTGTTGACTCGTCCTGCGACACACCGAAAGAATATCTTGACACGTGGGGTGTAAAGAGTATAGACCTTACATTCCGTTTTGTTGATTCATCAGAGGAATACAGAAACAGTGAAATAGACGTAAAGGAATTTTATGAAAAGCTCCGTTCGGGCAGAGATGCCAAAACCTCTGCGGTAAATGTAGAGGCATTCAAGCGTGCTTTCGAGCCTGAGCTTAAGGAAGGCCGCGACGTTATGTACCTTGCGTTTTCGTCAGGTCTGAGCACGACATTCAACTCCGCGCGCCTTGCGGCACTTGAGCTTTCTCCCGCGTATCCCGACAGAAAGATCGTGGTGGTCGACTCTCTCTGCGCTTCCACAGGTTACGGAATGCTTGTGTACCTTACCACAAAGAAGCTCTCTGAGGGTGCGAGCCTTGAGGAGGCGGCTGAGTACGCAGAGAGTATGCGCCCCCATATGTGCCACTGGTTTACAGTTGACGACCTTAATTTCCTGAAGCGTGGCGGCAGAGTCAGCGCAGTTGCTGCTTTCGTCGGCACTGCCATCGGCATCAAGCCCGTTCTTTACATGAACGACGAAGGAAAGCTTCTCAGCCGTTTCAACGTTCGCGGAAGAAAGAAGGCTATCAAGGCGCTTGCTGAAAAAATGGGCGAGCTTGCTCTTGACATTACCACAGGTCCCGTGTATATTTGCCACGGTGACTGCGAGGATGATGCCAATACACTTGCCGGACACATCAAGGATATGTACGGTCTTGACGTGGAGATCATCACCTATACCGGTCCCGTAATCGGAAGCCACTCCGGCCCCGGAACACTTGCACTCTTCTTCATCGGTAAGGAAAGATAAGATCGGAGTGTTACCACAAAAAATTACTTACCGCACTGGCGGTGGAATGGATGATATAATGAACGATGTAAATTGTTTTGACGTAAAGATCCTCGGCGGAGAGCTTTTCGGAGCCATGGTAATGGCAGGTGCAGCTAACCTCAGAGCAAATGCGGAAGAGGTAAACGAACTTAACGTTTTCCCCGTTCCCGACGGAGATACGGGAGATAATATGAGCATGACTGCCGAAGGCGGTTCCTCGGCGCTTAGAAAGATAGATACCGCATCCGAAAGTCTCGGCGAGGTGGCAGGTACAGTTTCAAGAGGTATGCTTCTCGGCGCAAGAGGTAACTCGGGCGTTATTCTTTCTCAGATGTTTGCAGGCATGGCAAGAGCATTTGAAAAGAAGGACAAAGCCGATATTCACGACCTCTGTTCTGCCCTGGCTCTCGGTGTAAAGCAGGCATATGCGGCGGTTATGAAGCCTACCGAGGGAACTATCCTCACGGTAGTGCGCGAGGGAGTGCAGAACACCGTGACGGTTGTTGAAAACGATTGGTCCGTCGGTCGGCTTTTCGAGCATCTTCTCGGAGAAATGAAAATTTCTCTTGAACATACCCCCGAGATACTTCCCGTACTTAAAGAAGCAGGAGTTGTGGACAGCGGCGGAGCAGGTGTTGTTTACATTTTCGAAGGTTTCCTTAAAGCACTTAAGGGCGAGAAGATCGAGGCTGCGGCACCCATGAGAGCTGTTGGCAGTGATATTGATCTTTCTGCCTTCGGTCCCGACAGCGTAATGACCTACGGATACTGTACAGAGCTTCTTCTTCAGCTTCAGAACTCCAAGGTTGACCCCGACGAGTTTGATCCCGCAGTTATTACCGAGTACCTGGAGACTCTCGGTGATTCCATCGTATCCTTCAAGACCGGCAGTATCGTGAAGATCCACGTTCACACTCTTACCCCCGAAAAGGTACTTGAATTCTGCCGTAGGTTCGGTGAGTTCTTAACGCTTAAGATTGAAAATATGTCCGTTCAGCACAGCGAGTCTCTCACCGAAAAGAAGGAAGAAAAGAAAGAGGTTCCCGCGTCAAAGAAGCCGAGAACAAAGTTCGGTTACGTTGCCGTTGCAAGCGGCGGCGGTATCGAGAGACTTTTCCTTGATCTTGGAGCAAACTACGTTGTGGACGGCGGACAGACAAAGAATCCTTCAACATCGGATTTCCTTGAGGCGTTTGAGGAAACCAATGCCGACCATATTTTCGTTTTACCCAACAACGGAAACATTATTCTTGCCGCAACCCAGGCATCCGAGATATACAAGGATTCCGTAATTCACGTAATCCCCAGTAAGGACATCGGTATGGGTTATGTCGCAATGTCCACTCTTGATATGTCAAGCGAAGACCCCGACGAGATCGAGTCTCAGCTTATCTCCGCCATGGAAAACGTATCAACGGGAAGCGTGTCGCCCGCGGTAAGAGATGCGGAGCTTAACGGCGTTAAGATCAAAAACGGTGACTTTATCGGATTTGTAGGTAAGCAGATGCTTGTGTCAAAGGCTAAGATGGTGGACACGGCTTGCGGACTCCTTGACAACATGATCGATGAAGACAAATTCATGCTCACTGTATTTTGCGGACGTGATGCCAAGAAGGAAGACTGCGCGGCGCTGGAATCATACGTAGCGGAGGCATTCCCCGACGTTGAAGTGTACTTTGCCGATGGCGGTCAGGACGTATATCCCTTTATCTTTGTCGTTGAAGGCTGATATTACGCTATAACAAATTCAGGACTTTGATGGCAGACATTTTTCGGTGTCTGCCACTCGATTTTAGTGAAAATTTAATACATGAAAAGGAGACAGCTATGTATTGTTATAATTGCGGTAACAAATTGCCGGACGATGCGAATTTTTGCGATAATTGCGGAGCAAAAATGATTATTGACCCGGTGGAAACCAATGAACTTGACGATGTATATGATGAAAACGAAAGAAAGATAGACGATACTCCGGGCCTGGACGTGACCTTCGGTGAGGCTGAAGCTGACGTTGCGGAGGAAGCACCTACGGCGGTTGAAATACCCGCGGCTGAGCCTGCGTACGATGCGGAAGTACCTGCGGCGGACGTGACCTTCGGTGAGGCTGAAGCTGACGTTGCGGAGGAAGCACCCGTAGTGTTTGAAATACCCGTGGCTGAGCCTGCGTACGATGCGGAAGTACCTGCGGCGGACGTGACCTTCGGCGAGGCTGAAGCTGACGTTGCGGAGGAAGTACCCGCGGCGGTTGAAATACCCGTGGCTGAGCCTGCGTACGATGCGG
>JAFXKJ010000053.1 GCA_017531765.1 Clostridia bacterium | reverse complement strand
CACAAGCCTTGATTCCATTATAAAGACCTTTGACAACGTAAAGAACACCACCCACTGCTCCACAGGATGCGGCGGATGCTACGACAAGGTCATCCACATCATCTCCGACACTCTCATGAGCGCGGACTCTACAAAGTAATAAAAATCGAAAATGCCTGGGAAAGATTCTCAGGCATTTTTTGATGTACAAATGATCAGAATCAACTGTAACGTTCATATGGTTACGTTATTTACATATAATCGTCAAATAAGTTTACACCACGCAAAAAGGGCGGCAGAAATGCCGCCCTTACGCTTTATTTAATTACAGACCGCGCTTTACGTAGTAGGGGAGCACTGTGTGCTCCCGAAAACAAACGCCTAGCACGTATACAAGACGGGCGTTCACAGAACGCCCCTACTTGACAAATACAACTCATCGTGATATAATAACGTTGGGGGCGGTACCCATAACAAAAAACAGAGACGGCATACCATAGCCGAAAAACTAAATAAGGGGGGAGACACCCATTGAAAAAACACGAGTGCGCTGACGCATCCGGGGCTAAAAAAATAGCCGTTGTGGATGAGTCGGGCAGATGCTATGAAGCTACATACCTGAAAAGAGCGAAAGGGCTCGTAAAACACGGCAGGGCGCGCTTCATTGATGAAAACACAATATGTCTTGCGTGTCCGCCGGATAATGAATTGGAGGACAAAACAATGTCAGAAAATAGATCTACTAAACTACCCACAAATATTCCTAATGTTGAAATGTCTGTAAATGCCGACAGACCACTTACGGCAAGAGAAATCTTCGAGAAAATTGCTGAATTACAAAAGCAGTTGACTGAAAGTTCATACCACTCATTACATAGATTAGATGATTCAATTTCATCAATTTGTTCTGATGAAAACGAAGAAAAATGTGAACAAGTCGGTGAGGTTTGCAGTGTGTTTAAAATGCGAGAAACCACATTGATAAAAATGCTTGAACTTTATGAAAAGATGTATAACGATTTGAACACACTTGAAACTCAAAAAGTTGAAATTATCAAATCTGCTTTTTCAGAACATGTTGAAAGCATTAACAAGAGCGATTTGAACAAGGAAGATAAATTTGCTGCAATTGGCGATGTTACAGATAAAATTGCTGATTTAACAGAAAAACTTTTAATTCCTACAACAACCCAAACTGCACGTCACAAAATAGCAGATGAAATGACAAGGATAATAAAATGCCAAAGTTCAAGTGCCGAAGGCAGACAAAATGCCGTTGATATATTAAAAGTTTATATGTCTGGCAATTAAACAAAAAAGGCTCAACATCGAAGGGGACGGTCGAAATTCGACCGTCCCCTTAGTTATACGTTATTCAATTTATTACAGACCGCGCTTTACGTAGTGAGTATGGAGAAGCTCATGTGCCTTATGGCTGTTGGGCTCGCCAAGGAACTCAGCGTAGAGCTGCTTAACGATGGAGTTTTCGTGTGACTTACGGAGGTCAAGATTCTTGTCCGCTGTGTAGAGAACGTCAGCGCGAAGCTTCTTGAGGTCAACGAAGTTACGAACGGATGCGGGCTGAGTAGGCTGACCGCCGCCGTTTACACAACCGCCGGGACAAGCCATGATCTCGATGAACTGTACGTTATACGTACCGTCCTGAACGCCCTTAAGGAGCTTTGATGCGTTAGCTGTACCGGAAGCAACCGCTACGTTAAGCTCAATGTCGCCGAGCTTATATGTTGCGAACTTTATACCCTCTGTACCGCGAACGTCCTCAAAGTCAAGCTTTTCGAGAGGCTTGCCTTCGATAACCTCTGCAGCGGTTCTGAGAGCCGCTTCCATAACGCCGCCTGTTGCACCGAAAATAACGCCTGCACCTGAACCAACGTCTACGGGAGTGTCAAACTTCTCGTCAGCGAGGCTAACGAAGTCGATACCTGCCGCGTCGATCATACGACCGAGCTCACGTGTTGTAACTGCAATATCAACGCCGGGCATACCGTTTACATCCTGACCGTCACGGCCTACCTCGAACTTCTTAGCTGTACAAGGAATTGCGGAAACAAATACGATATCCTTGGGATCAAGACCCAGCTTCTCTGCGAAGTATGTCTTATATACTGCGCCGAACATCTGCTGAGGAGACTTACATGTAGAGAGGTTATCTGTCATCTCGGGGAAGTAATGCTCACAGAACTTGACCCATCCGGGTGAGCAGGATGTGATAAGCGGGAGAGCTCCGCCGTTCTTAACTCTGCCGAGGAACTCTGTAGCCTCTTCCATGATAGTAAGGTCAGCGGTAAAGTTCATGTCATATACGCCGTCAAAGCCCAGCTTCTTAAGAGCTGCAACCATCTTACCCTCAGCGTCAGTACCGGGAGCCATGCCGAAGCACTCGCCGATAGTAGCACGAACGGAAGGAGCACAGCAGATAGCAACGTGCTTTGTGGGATCGTTGATAGCTTCCATAATACGGGCGGTATCGTCCTTTTCATAGAGAGCGCCAACGGGACAAGCTACGATACACTGACCGCAGTTGATACAAGAGGTCTCAGCGAGAGGAAGTCCGAACTGAGAGCCGATTTCTGTGTCGTAACCTCTGTTGAGTGCGCCGATTGCACCGATACCCTGAAGCTTGTTACAAGCAGCTACGCAGCGGCGGCAAAGGATACACTTGTTATTGTCGCGGATGATGGAGGGAGAGGAAACATCAAGAGGCTTCTCTTCCTCAGCACCGGTCTTGAAGCGGTCTTCGTCTGCACCGAAGTCGCGAGCAAACTTCTGAAGCTCACAGTTGGTGGAACGGATGCAGGAGAGACACTTCTTCTTATGTGCGGAGAGAACGAGCTCGATATTGGTCTTGCGAGCGCGTCTAACCTTTTCTGTGTTTGTGAACACTTCCATACCCTCGTTTACGGGGTATACGCAGGAAGTAACAAGACCTCTTGCGCCCTTAACTTCAACAAGGCAGAGACGGCAAGCGCCGATCTCGTTGATATCCTTGAGGTAGCAGAGTGTGGGGATCTCGATGCCTGCATATTTTGCAGCTTCGAGAACTGTAATGCCGGCGGGAACCTGATAGTCCGCACCGTTTATTTTAATATTAATCATATCCAT
>JAFXKJ010000007.1 GCA_017531765.1 Clostridia bacterium | reverse complement strand
TTAACCTTCTGACCTCTTTCGCTTCTCTGGAAGAAGTCGAAGTACCAGGAGGCTCTGTCGCTCCAGTGACGCTCGTTGATAAGCTCGCAGATACGCTTCTGCTCAGCCTCGTAGAAAGCCTTCTTCTCTTCGTTTCCGAGATGAGCGAAGATCTTAGCCATGCACTTTGCACTGAGTGCCTGCTGGCAGGCAAGGTCGATGTGGCAGACGTCACTTCCGTCGAGATGATCAGCAAAGTAACCTGCTCTCGGTGAGTTGTCCATGCCGGATGAACCGGAGTCCTCGAACCAGTAAAGGTCGCAGGAGGGACGGCGGCGGTTGTTTTCAATGAAGGAGTAGATTCCCTCAAGGGCGGGGAGTACGTCTTCAAAACGGCTGTCGTCGCCCGTCACGAGGTAATGCTCCCACTCGGACCAAGCCATAAGGGGAGGATTGATCCTCTCGCCGTAGGTAGGTTCCTCTGTTTCGATGGTGTACGCCATGGACATGAATCCGTCGGACTCACGGCGGAGGCGGTAGATGTTGTCAAGGTTGTTGAATGCGGTGAGAGTACCGTTGGAGTAGTTGGTGATGAAGGTCATGATGCAGGAGTCCCACTGCCACGTGATGCCGACACCGGGCATACAGGTGAGAAGATTCTTCCAGCCGGGCTTGTCGATATACTCAACATTCTTGAAAGCGGTCTCCCAAGCCTTGTAGTAAAGGTCTACCCAATCCTCGTGACCCGATAGTACGGGGCGGGGGAGCTTTTCTTTATCGTAGTAAAAACGTTCGTACATATTTTTCTCCAATCCGACGGATTGTCCGTCAGTTTATTTCTACCTTTTAGTATAACATATTCCGCCCATTCAGTCAAGAATCAAAATGGATTTATGTTGTGGCGGTGAGCTTTCGACGTACCTATGGTTTGCATGGATAATTGATAATTTGTCGGCAAAGCGCCTTTATAGTTGCAAACTGGTTTAATATGTGTTATAATAATGCTGTACATAACAATCATTATCGCGATCGCAATTTGCGATAATACGGAAACGGAGTATATATGGCTAAATTTTGTACCAAATGCGGGTCGCCGCTGCGGGAAGATAGTAAATTCTGCCTGAACTGCGGAAACCCTGTGAATCAGAAGCCCCTCACCGCAGAAACAGAAGCTCAGAAAATCCTTCAGGACGAGATTTCTGTGACGGAAACAAAGTCGTCGGATGCTGTCTCTGAAGTGAAAAGCGAAAATACCGTGCAGGATGCTGCGCCTTCAGCTCCATTTGATATTTCAGTGAAGAAATCGGCTAAGAAAAACAAAAGCAAGGCAGTAATTGCAATTATCGCGGCTTTGTTGGCAATTGCATTGATTGCGGGAGGTATCTTTTTTATACCCGGTCTGTTTTCGTCAGATGAGGAAAGTGTAAAAAAGAAGCATCACAGGGGTGAGGATACCGAAACTGAAACGTCAGAGAGTGGATATGGTGAAACCGAAGATAACGAAGATAACGAAAATAACGAAGATAACGAAAATAACGAAGATAACGAAAATAACGAAAACTCTGACGATTCCTCTGCTACGGGAGAGAATGGCAGCGATCCTTCCGAGATCACAAGAACCATAATGGTCTATATAGTAGGCTCAAACCTCGAGACGCAGGGATCCGCAGCTACAAATGACATAGTTGAAATGGTCTCTGCTGAATTTGATACGGATAAAAACAACGTCTTGGTTTACACCGGCGGAGCTCGTGTGTGGTATATTGACGGATTATCTGCGGATAAAAACACGGTACTTTCGGTGAAAGAGGACGGGATTGAGAGTGTTAAAACTTACCCATCCAAGAACATGGGAGAAAGCAGTACACTGACTGAGTTTTTGACCTACGCCGAAAAGAATTACAAAGCAGATCAGTATAGTCTTATACTGTGGGATCACGGAGGCGGACCTGTTTTCGGCTTCGGATCCGATGAAGTTTACAGCGGAGACTGTTTATCACTTGATGAACTTTACAAAGCTCTCGATGATTCTCCCTTCGGCAAGAACAAGAAGTTAGAGCTTGTGGGCTTTGATGCCTGTCTTATGGGATCTCTTGAATGCGCATGGGTATTCCGTGATTTTGCAGAGTATTACGTAGCATCTCAGGAGTTGGAGCCCGGTTGGGGATGGAATTATAATTTCCTTAGCGGTATCGATGAGTGCGCAGACGGTGCTGATATGGGAAAACTTATCGTTGACAGCTATTACGATTACTGCGAAGAAATATTCGATGAGTACCCCAGATATGAAGCTGAAGTCACGCTTTCCTGCACAAAGCTTTCCGAGATTAAAAACGTTACGGATAAGCTTGACTCGCTCTTTGAAACAGTAAACGGAAAAATTGTTGAAGGAAAGGTACACACGGTATCCCGTTGCAGACGTGATGCAAAGGTTTTCGGAAAGAGCGGAAGTTCTTTCAGTTATGATCTCGTAGACATTATTCATATGACGGAGCTGTTGTCCGTATCATATTCTTCTGAGGCAAAAGCGTTTAGTAAAGCGCTTGATGCTTATGTGGTTTATTCACGTTCCAATGTAAAGAACGCCAACGGAGTTTCCGTGTACCATCCTTATGAAAATCTGTCCTACGCCTCTGAGGCGATCGAGATACTGAATGCTATCGGCTATTCGAAAGAGTATATCAGCTATGTAGCGGATTTTACCGACGTGATGCAAAACGGTGTTTCACAAAGCTACGACAGCTTTTCGAAGAGCAAAGGTAACATCGAGGTTGAAGGCAGTGAAGTGGGTATTTCGATTCAGCTTACAGATGAACAGGTGGAAAACTATTCAAGCTCCAAAATCTGTATTATGAAGGAAATTCCTGCAGAGGAATCCGAGTCCGGAAAAACTGAGTATTTACCCGTATTTTTGGGCTATGATATAACACTTGACAGTAAAGGCAAGCTTACGTCCAACTTTGAATTTAAGGCGGTGTACGGTATAGACGGTAAAACAGGCGAGAAGTCAAAATATCCGCTCCTTATGTGGCAGGTTTATGAAAATTCAGAAAATACCATGTTTTATTTCCAAAGCTTGTTTTATAAGCAGGAGATGCATACGATCGTAATGCCGGGTTATAATGGTGAGGATGTGGAGTATGAGTATCCGATTTTGACTTCAGTCAACGTAAATTGGCTGACAAAGCTTGTGGGAAACAAAGTGCAGTTGCTAGGTGCTTATTCCACCGAATCCATCAGTAATATCCCGCCAAAGCAGCTTTTGGACAGCGAAGATTATTTTATGTACAACATTTCATGCAGCAGTTGGTTTATCGATTCCACCGACGGTGTGATAAACGACATGAGTTTGACTTTGCTGCACTACGGTGAAACTTATCAGCAAGAAGACGGATTTTCACTTGAACTTGAGCCCATTGAGTTTGACGACAGTTTCTACGCATTTTTTGTGGTCGAAGATATATACGGTGACACATATTACAGCAAGCTCATGCATATCGGTGAATAATTAAAAAAACGGTGTGGTTTCGTTACAAAAAACGAAATCACACCGTTTTTTATAATCAAAAAATACGCCTATAAAGGGAATACAGGCGTATTTTTGACATATTTTAATTATCAGTCGTCGAGAGTTGCTTCCTGAGCAGTCTCGGTAAGGGCGCTTGCTCTGATGGGTGCGGGACGATCGCAACGTGTTGTCATCTCGTAGATCTTGCCTGTTTGGCAGGACTCCTGAATACCGTGGATGACCTCGATGGCGTGGAGACCGATATCGTAGTGACAGCGGGGACGTCTGCCGTTAACGATAGCATAGCACATATCCGCAAGACCTACGCCGCGGCTTGAGGAGTAGAAGCCGTGGAGGAGGGGGAGGTTAACAGTTGCGCTGTCAACGCCCTCACCGAGCTTCTGATTGTCAGTGCCGTCATCACCGTAAACACCGACCTCGGACTTGGGCATCTCACCGGGACGGATGCCTTCACCGTGAGGTTCAGCACCGCGTCGGGTAACGCTGATGGTATCACGGAAGCTGTTGGGGTCGCCGAGATTGAATACGCCGTCAGTACCTGTAACCTGGAAAGCGTGAGTTCCCTGAGAATCGGAGGAAATGTGGAAGGTACCGAGCACGCCGCACTCGAATTCGAGAGCCGCAAGGAGAGTTGTGGGAGTGTTAACGATGAATTCCTCGCCGTACTTGGGATGCTTGGGGTTTGTGTACTTTCTTACGGGATTGAGGTTACCGCCAAAGCCTGTGATTCTCTTAACGCTTCCGAAGAGGTTGATCATCTCGTGAATGTAGTAGCCGCCAAGGTCGAAGGGGAAGCCTCCGCCGTAGTGGAGGGGGAAGAAGAAGTACTTGGGAGCGAGATCAAAGAAGGGAGTCTCAGGCTCGTAGTGAGACGTACACTGAGCGTGGACGGTCACGGGCTTACCGATAATGCCGTCGTCGATGTACTTTCTTGCAGACTGTTCCCATGCGCCGAGGAAGGTATCGGGGGCTGTGGTAAACATAACGCCGTTTTCCTCAGCAAGTCTGCCAAGCTCAAGCGCCTCTTCAAAGGTGGGAGCCATCATCTTCTCGCAGTAAACGTGCTTACCTGCCGCAAGTGCGCGGGAGGAGATCTCGAAGTGAGACTCGGGATATGTAAGGTTGACGATAATTTCGATCTCGTCGCTCTGGAGCATCTCTTCAAATGTCATTTTCTTAACTCCGTATTTGTCAACCATGTACTGAGCGCGGGAATCGATAATGTCGCAAACCGCAACTACGTCGATGATCTCGAACTTGTACATCATGTTGTCCATGTAAGTACCGCGGCAGATACCGCCGCAGCCGACTACGCCTACTTTTACTTTTCTCATAGTTAAAATTCCTTTCGGGAAATAAAATTTTCAGAGTGATGTCACTGAGGTAATTGTATCACAAATACGCAACGTTTGCAATAGTAACAGAGGAAATATGCTGAAGAGAATGAGTCTGCGTTTTTTAATGAACTGAGCTGATATCCACAAAAAACCTCCTCGGTCTCTGAGGAGGTTTTTTGTGGATAATATTACTTTACATTCATGATCTTCATAAGGTTGTTGCAAATATTTGTGTTGTCATAGTGACCTATGAACATACTGCTTCCTACGCCCTGCGCGTAAACCGCAACGGGAAGTGCCGTGTGATCCCATGATGAGAAGTTTAGTCCTGCTTTGTTGTTGATGATTCCCGTAAGAGTTGCCGCGAGAGGCCAGTAATCACCGTATAAAAGCTTCTGCTCTTCCGTGGGAGAGGTGGGACGTGAACCCATTCTTGCAGACTTGTATGCTTCCTCAATGCGTGCGTACTCTGAATCGGTGAGTACGAGCTCGCCGTCTCCTTCAAGTGTGAGACCGAAGTATTTTTCCATATCCGCAATAGCGGTAACGTCAATTTTCTTACCCTTGTAGGTGGGAATTACTTCGTCAGAGAACTTCTGGAAGGAGATCTTCTGTGAGCTGAGAAGCTCAAAAGCTGTGCTTGTATCAGTTCCCGCAAAGCCGAGGGAGAAGCCGCCCGTCTCGTGGTCACCGGTTACGATGATGAGAGTTTCGTCCTTGTGAGCCTCGGCAAAGTCGATGGCAACCTGAACTGCATTTGAGAGTGCCTTAACCTCGTTAACGATAGTAGCGGCGTCATTCGCGTGGCTCGCCCAGTCGATCTTACCTGACTCGCACATCATGAAGAAGCCCTTGTCATTGTCGAGAAGCTCAATACCCTTGCTGACGTAATCGGAGAGCGCCCACATACCCTCTTCTCTGTCGATCTCGTAGCTGAGCGCGCCGTCGGTATCGGGATTTTCCTCGAATACGATGACCTTGCCGTCATCCTTCGTAAGCTTTCCTGCGTCTGCATAAGTAGACACGATCTTGTAGCCGTACTTTTCTGCGAGAGCGTTCATGTCGAAGTCGGGATCGTCCTTACTGCTCTTGAAGAAAGTACCGCCTGCGAAATAATCAAAGCCTGACTCAAAAAGCTGAGTGGAAACTCCCGTACCCTCACTGCGGCTGTTGATGTGAGCGTAGAATGCCGCGGGAGTTGCATGATTGAGGTTAACGCTTGTAACGATTCCCACCTTCATGCCAAGCTGACTTTTCAGCTTTTCCGCGATGGACTCATACTTTTCCGTTCCGTCGGGACTCAGACCGAGGTAACCTGTGTTGGTCTTCTTACCCGTGGCGATGGACGTTCCCGATGCGGCGGAGTCGGGGATGATGGAGTCTGTGGTGTAGTTTACTGCTGAACCGACTGACTCAAAGTTCATGAAATTCAGGTTCTTGGGCTTGCCGTCACCATCGGTGGTTGCGCCCACATATGCGGCAGTAGCCTGGATCTGAGAATAGCTCATACCGTCGCCGATGAAGAGGAAGATGTACTTGGGCGCCTTGCCGTCATAGTTGGCTTCGGGAACGTTTTCTCCCTGAGCGGTATTCGTTGCGGTCGTGTTTGCCTGTCCGTCATTGCCGCAGCTCACAAGAACGGGGAGCATGAGGCAAAGTGCGAGAAGAAGTGCGAGAAGTTTTTTCATGATAATCTCCTTTTGATTTATTAAATTTTTTTTGGAAGCTTAGTTATTGCCGATGCTTTGGTTATCATCAGTCGATGCTTTAGCCATGCTTCGCCTTTTTGCCTTGGTTAAAAGGATGCCTGCGCAAACGGCGGTAAGGGGAGCGACCGTGACGAGACCGAAGGAGCCGATTATGGTCTGCGCCACCTCGGATGCCACGTATTTATAATTGAAAATATGCTGAGTGGGAATGGACTGAGCCATAAACACCATGAGAAGTCCCATGTATCCGCCGGAGTAGGCGAGAAGCAGAGTCGTTGTCATGGTTCCCATGGCGGCGCGACCCACGTTCATGCCCGATTTAACCGCTTCGAGGGCGGATATGTCGGGGCGCTTTTCCACCACCTCATGAACTGCGGAGGTTATGTCCACCGAAAGGTCCATGACAGCTCCCGAGGAGCCGATGAATATGGACGCCATGAATATTTGCTTAAGGTTCAGGCTTCCGTAGCCGGTATAGAGAAGTGTTTCCGCGTAGCTGAGGGTTGCACCGTTAAGCTTGAAAAGATCGGTGAAAAGTATTCCCAGAACACAAGTGACAAGGATGCCGAGGAAAGACCCCGATACCGCGGAAGCGCATCTCACATCAAAGCCGTAAACCAGTGCGATTATCATAACCGTAAGGAAGAGCGTGACCCCCAGTCCCACCCATATTGGGTTATACCCGTTGAGATAGAGAGGTACGATCAGCTTCCAGATGGCAAGGATCGTAAGCGCAAAAGAGAATATGGCGCGGAGTCCCGTTTTTCCCGCAAAGAGAATGAGGAATATAACGAATCCGCCTGCCGCGATCAGCTCAAGCGGGACTCTGTAGTGATCGATCATGGAGGTATGAGTGACTTCCCCCGTGGTGCTGTCGTAGTTCACCACAAGCTGAGCTTTGTCTCCGACTTCGAAAAGCTTATCCTTTTCAAGGGAGCCCTGAAGAGGATTGTATGCCTTTAATGTTTCTCCCTTGAAGAGTCCGTCGGAAACCTTGACAGTGCATACCTGAGTACCTGTGCGGATCATTCCCGCGGAGAAAATGGCGCTCTCGTCGGTTTCCAAAACTTCGCCCACACATCTTTCCGCGTTTTTGTACTGCTCAGGATCCTCAAATCCCGTAGGGGCCACAAGGAGCAAGACAATTGACACAATGCAGACCCAGAACGGCGCGCTATAGCGAACAGAATCAGGCGAAAACCACTTTTTTATATTGATTTTTTTCATGATATTTAAGATTCACCGTTATTTGCGTAAAAAACGCTTTACTCGGAAAACTATGTGACAACTGTCTTGTCACTTTTTGCCCGTTGAGCCGAATCCGCCCTCGCCCCGTACGGTGCCCGTCAGCTCGTCAGACTCGGTGAAATCAACCGCGAGGAAGGGAGCTATCACAAGCTGAGCAACTCTCTCTCCGTTTTCGATGGAAGCCTCAGCCGTTCCGTGGTTGTGGAGGGCTACCATAACTTCTCCTCTGTAGTCGGAGTCTACAACGCCCACCTTATTTGCGGGAGCAAGACCTCTCTTTGAGGCGATGCCGCTTCGGGCGTAAATAAATCCGCCGTATCCTACGGGAATCTCAAGGGAAATACCCGTGGGGATGAATTTAGTCTCTCCGGGGGCGATGGTCACGGAGGGGGTATCAGTGCACGCGTAAAGATCGGCACCTGCGGCATATTCTGAGCCGTAGGTGGGGATGACTGCTCCCTCGCGGAGCTTTTTAACTTTAACTTTCGGTCTGTTCATAACTGTCTCCTTTATTATTAACCGCAATTCAGCACTGTTTCGTGGAAAATGGTGAAATCCTTTGATTTCAGCACGCCTATCAGATCCTCGTCGGAGACGATGGGACGGGTTGTGAGAATTCCCGCGGTGATCTTGTCGTCAGAGTCGTGGTGGTCGTTGCCCGCAGTAAGTATCTTAAACTTGTCAAGACAGTTTACAGCCGCCCAGACGTCAACGATGGGGTTGGTATAAATCCACTCCTTAGTGTTGTTGTAAAGCTCGTAGCCGTCCACCTCGTGAGGGGGGGTGAGTGTCATTTCAAATCTCATGGGGTGCGCCTGGATCACAACGCCGCCGCATGAACGGACGTACTTTACCATGTCGCGGAGGCTTCCGTGAGTCAGCTTATACGCCTTTGCCATCTCGCGGGTCAGACCGTAGATAAGATAATCGTTATCGGAGGAGCAGTGACAAAGCTCGATGCCGCATAAGACATTGATTCTGCCGGCGGCACATTCTCTCGCAAGGTCGATTACGTCGTAAATGTGGTCAACGTACTCTTCGTAAGTTTCAAAACCTTTCGGGTCAACTTCCTTTGATACTTCGCACCAATAGCTTACCATATGGTTTGTGACAGCAACGGATGTGAAGTCTTCCGCGATGTATCTTTCTATGGTGTCACGTGTGCTTTCGTGTGCGCAGTAGCTACCCTCGGATGTGTGGCAGTGAAGGTCGGTCTTGTAAAAAGGCATTGTATAATCCCCCCTTATTCTTCATGATAAACAGAAAAATCACGGCTTTTCAGAACACGTAATAGCTCTTCGGACGTGGTGATCGGCTTGTCTGTAAGGATCGCGGTTTTCGGGATGTCATAAGCGTGATGGTTGTCGTCACCTACGATAAGGATAAGTCCCGAGTAGTTTTCACCTGAGTCTTCTGCACGTTCCCTCAGCCAAGAGTCCATTTTAGTTGCCCATAGAAGCGCAACGTCGTCCATGATTGGGGTGAGGTTATGAGTGTTGCAGACCTCGTAACCGTCGAGGTGATAGGGACGGGTTATGTCCATCCCGAATCTGAATGGGTGAGCCTGAAGTATTACGCCGCCACATGATCGTATGTAGTCTGCGGCTTCGGAAAAGCCACCTTTGGTTATGTTGTATGCCTTTGTCATCTCACGGGTGAGTCCGAAAACGAGATAATCGTTTCTTGATGAGATGTGATTAAGCTCAAAAGCCGCGATGACGTTGATCCTGCCTTTTGCGGCATCTCTTGCCACATCTACGCTGTCATAAACGAAGTCAACATAATTTTCGTAGGTATCGAATTCTTTGTCAGGTCCTACTCGGTAATGCTGCAGATGGTTTGTAATTACCACGGTGTCATAACCGTAAGAGATAAACTTTTCGATAGTATCTGCGCTGTTTTCGTCGGCGCAGTAGCTTGCTTCGGCGGTGTGACAGTGCAGCTCTGTCTTGTACTGTTTAGACATAATGCACTCTTAGGTCATCCTTCGTGGAAAATTGAGAAATCCTTCGACTTAAGAACACGTACCAGCTCAGCTTCCGTGGTTATGGGCTCGCTTGTTAGGATTCCCGCTGTGGGGATGTCCTTCGGGTCATGGTGATCGTTGCCCGCGGTGAGAATTTTGTCCTCCGCGCCGATTTGGCTGATCCACTGACGAGCCATCGTATTCATAAAGGTACTGTTGTGTGAGTTGAATATCTCATACCCGTCAACGAGATCGGGGTCGACAAGAGTCATGCCGAAACGGAAGGGGTGCGCCTGAATAATGATGCCGCCCTGAGAGCGAACGTAAGCTGACACGTCCCATATATCACTTTTGCAGAGGTTGAATCCGAGAGCCGCCTCGCGGGAGATGCCGTAGATTAGGTAATCGTTTTCCGTCACGCAGTTGCAAAGCTCAAAGCCCTCGATGATGTTCAGTCTGTCACCTGCAAGGCTCTTTGTGTACTCTATGGCATCGAAGATCTTGTTTATAAGCTCTTCGTAGGAGTCGTAACGGTAGCGGTATTCGAGGGGCGCGTGGATCCTGCTGTGCTCACAGTGATTGGTGAGGACAACGGTGGTAAAACCGCAATCGATGTACTTTGCGATCATTCTTTCTGCAGTTTCAGATGCACAGCCACTCATCTCAGTGGTATGGCAATGAAGCTCTGTTTTGTAGATTCTTTTCATGACCTTACGACCGTTCCTTTCTTAATTTGCGTCATTCAGATAGTCTGCATCCTTTACGTACAGGCGGTAAGCGCCGCTTTTGAGAATGGTTACCAGCTCTTTGGAATCCCTAATGGGTTCCTCGGTGAGGATAGCCGCGCGTAAAGGCTCTTCTTTCAAGTGGTGGTCGTTGCCCACGGTAAGTATCTTCTTGCCGTCACCCGCAACGAGAGCGAAGTGATACGCCACCTCGTTATATTTCATTGCCTCAAGGTCGCCGTTGTATACCTCGTAGCCGTCAACAAGGTCGGGGTCAATGATGCTCATGCCTTGTCTCATGGGATGTGCCTGGATGATAAGACAGCCGAGGCTGTTGATATGACATCTCAACTCCTTCATTGACATAGAGAAGAGATCCTTTGACAGAGCCTCCTCCTCGGTCATTCCGAAAACGAGATAATCGTTTCCCGAATGGCAGGTGGACATTTCAAAGCCGTCGATGATATTGATTCTGCCATTTGCGGTCTCTCTGATCTGACGGATGACCTCAAAATGCCGCCTGACCTGCTCTTCGTAGGTATCGTAACGCACCTTATACGTGTGGGGAGCACCCACTCGGCAGGCATCGAAGTGATTGGTGATAACTATGGAGGTGTAACCTGCCGCAAGATATTTTTCAATAGTCTCGGCACCCGTCATATGGGCACACGGACTGACCTCGCTTGTATGGCAGTGAAGCTCGGTCTTGTAGATTCTTTTCATGATGATCTCCCATTGGAACTGATTAAAAATGGATATGTCTCAACGGAATTTGTCCTCGTTTTCGGCAAAGAAATCGTGATACACTCTCACGCAGTCAAGCTCTGTCCACTTTTTCTCCGTTGGCGGGGTCTCGTCGATGTCATAGATATTAGCTCCCTTAAGAGATAGGAGAAATGGCGAGTGGGTGGAGATGATGAACTGACAGCCGAAGCTTCTCACCGAATCTTCGATGAAATATTTGAGCTGCAGCTGATTTTGGGGCGACAGGCTGTTTTCCGGCTCGTCAAGGAGGTACAACGCCCTCTCCTCAATGGAGTCAACGAAATAAGACAGCGCGCTCTCGCCGTTGGAGCGCTCTCTGATGTTGCGCATGAGGTTTTCTTTAAGGAATCGGGACTGAGTTTTGTTTTTGTTTCTCATGTCGTACACCCGTTTCCATCTATCATAGTCGTCAAAGCCGCCGAGACGGTTTGGCTCTGCGTCGAGACTGTGCTCTTCGATGTATTCGTTTATGAGATCGGATCTTTTGCCGTCGATCCCGTCGTTTATTCGGCGAATGTCAAGTACCTTGTCAAAAACGCCGTCGCTTGTGATGATTCGGCTTCCCGTGGGTATGTCACGGTCAAGCTGATAGCGGCAGAGGGCAACGTAATCGTCAAAGAAGTCCGTGCGGTTAAACGGCGTTGTCCTCTCAAGCTTTAGCTTTTCCGCGATGACGTTTAATAGGCTGCTTTTTCCGCTTCCGTTGTTGCCGCAGAATATTGTAATGTCGGTAAAACAGAACTCGGGCAGCTCACGGTGGCGGAACAGGTCGAAGGGATATGTTGTGTCGTAGCAGGTACGTTTAACCTTCATGTTAAAGCGGTCTTGGAAAAAGTTTTCTTCATCAATCCTTGACGGCACGCGAAAGCTTTGTAAATAGACCATTATACGTCAGCCTCCGTTCCCTACATATTTTAGAACTCTTTAATAAACTCATTATATCACAACTAAGTGTAAAAAGCAACAACGTTTTTGCGGTGTTTTTGGGAGACGCTTTTGGAATATCGGCTGAAAAAACTTTACTTTTTGCAGAGCTTCTGTTATAATGAAGTGAGTGATGAAATTGGATAAGGAAAAAGAATTGACGAAACGGAAAGCGACAAGATTAAAGAATTTTGATTATAGTTCTCCGGGCGCATATTTTATTACTATGTGCACGGAAAACAGAAAGAATTATTTTTTGGACGGATTGATCGACCCGCAGGTGTTCAATTGGCGTTCCGTAGGGGCGAACTGCGTTCGCCCGCAAAATCTGCCATTATCCAATATCGGCAAGATAGTTTTAGAAGAACTTGAACGATGGAATCAAACACACCCTGCGGCATCATTATATTCATATGTAATTATGCCGAATCACCTACATATAATGGTTGTTATTTCTAAAGATGAATACGGGCGACCGCAGGTCGCCCCTACGGTAGAACGAATGGTCAAACAATTCAAAGGGGCGGCAACCAAAAAGATTGGTGTATCAATTTGGCAAAAGTCATTTATTGAACACGTGATACGAAACAAAAATGATTACGAAACCAGATCGAATTACATTTATGAAAATCCGCTGCGTTGGTATTACGACGAATTATATGTAGAAGAATAAGTGGAATGGGATTTGCCCCGGTACCTGAGATCCATGCAGTGCTGATCAACTAACAAAGTATCCCCGACAGATCATATCAAAAGATCTGCCGGGGCCTTTTCATATACTATCCTCGATATTTCCGCTACCCATCTTTCTCTCCCATGTGCCCGCCATGATAACGGGGACACCTGCTGCACATGATAGGCGGACGTCTAAAATACGCTGGTTGGATGAACCGCGGAACATCAGCGAAAGATTCTTCAGCTTTTCCACGAATCTTCCGTCCACAAGAGTGTCGATCTCGCGGAGAAGTGCCATTGATGTGTCCGCATCCCCCACTTTTCCCGCCAAAATATCCTCAAAAAGGAAGCCTGTGTAGCACCAGACGGTCTTTTCGGGATTCGCTTTGCGAAACTTGCGTACAAAGTCTAAAAGCGGCTTTTGATTCTCAGGCTCAAACGGCTCTCCGCCGAGAAGAGTGAGTCCCGTAATATGCGAAGGCTTGGCGGCAGCGATTATCTCGTTTTCGACATCTGTCGTAAACGGCGCGCCGTAGTCAAAATCCCACGCCTCGCGGTTAAAGCAGCCGGGACAGCGGTGGCGGCAGCCCGAAACGAACAGGGAAACTCTCACTCCGGGGCCGTTGGCAATATCATTCTTTTTAATCGTGGCGTAATTCATATTATGATCTAATCTTTCTTAACCTTACGAAATTATCTCCCATCCGAGAAGGATGGGAGACTTTGTGTTATCTTACAGATGGAGAACTCTTTCTTTGATCTCCTGAGTTCTGCCCTGATTCCAGTACTGCGTGCCGATGTAGCCGCAGGTACGGCGGGCAACGTTCATCTTGGACTGATCTGTGTTGCCGCAGTTGGGGCAGGTCCAGATGAGCTTACCGTCTGCATCTTCGCGTATCTCGATCTCGCCGTCGTATCCGCACTCCTGGCAGTAGTCGCTCTTGGTATTAAGCTCAGCGTACATGATGTTGTCGTAGATGAACTTCATCACGGAGAGGACCGCATCAAGATTGTTCTGCATATTGGGAACCTCAACGTAGGAGATAGCTCCTCCGGGGGAGAGCGCCTGGAACTTAGCTTCAAGAGCAAGCTTATCAAAGGCGTCTATGTCCTCGGTTACGTGAACGTGGTAGCTGTTTGTGATGTAGTTCTTGTCAGTCACGCCCTTAACCACACCGAAGCGGTCTTGGAGGCACTTTGCGAACTTGTAGGTTGTGCTTTCAAGGGGAGTGCCGTAGAGGGAGTAGTCGATATGCTCCGCAGCCTTCCACTTCGCAGTGTACTCGTTGAGCTTACGCATGATTTCAAGTCCGAGTGCTTCGCCGTCGGGCTCGGTAAGCTTCTTGCCGTTCAGGGCGTATACACATTCCCAAAGTCCCGCATATCCGAGAGATATGGTGGAGTAGCCGCCGTGGAGGTACTTGTCGATCGCTTCGCCCTTCTCAAGTCTGAGGAGCGCGCCGTGCTGCCAAAGGATGGGAGCCGCGTCGGAGAGAGTACCGGTAAGTCTTTCGTGACGGCACTGAAGCGCTCTGTGACAAAGCTCCATACGCTCGTCGAAAATTTCCCAGAAGCGGTCCATATCGCCTTCTGCGGAAAGACCGATGTCAACGAGGTTTACCGTTACAACGCCCTGATTGAATCTTCCGTAATACTTGGGCTTGCCGTTCTCGTCAACATAGGGTGTGAGGAAGCTGCGGCAACCCATGCAGGTGTAGCAGTGGCCGTCGCCGTTCTTGTCGACCTTGTTCTGAAGCATGATCTTCTCGGAGATATAGTCGGGAACCATGCGCTTTGCAGTACAGCTTGCGGCAAGCTTTGTGAGGTAGTAATACTTGCTGTCCTCGTGGATGTTATCTTCCTCAAGAACGTAGATGAGCTTGGGGAATGCGGGGGTGATCCACACGCCCTTCTCGTTTTTGACACCGCGGTAGCGCTGTCTGAGGGTTTCTTCAATAATAAGGGCAAGGTCAGCCTTCTCCTGCTCGCTCTTTGCCTCGTTAAGGTACATGAATACGGTAACGAAGGGCGCCTGACCGTTGGTGGTCATAAGGGTAACGACCTGATACTGAATGGTCTGAATACCGCTTCTGATCTCCTCGCGGAGTCTCTTTTCGGTGATTCTTGTGATGTCTTCCTCGGTAACGCCGGGGATGGATTCCATCTCAACCGTGACAGCGGAACGGATCTTCTGACGGCTGATGTCAACGAAGGGCGCGAGGTGCGTAAGGCTGATGCTCTGACCGCCGTACTGGCAGGATGCAACCTGAGCGATGATCTGAGTTGCGATGTTGCAGGCTGTGCTGAAGCTGTGGGGCTTCTCAATGAGAGTTCCGCTGATAACGGTACCGTTCTGAAGCATATCCTCAAGGTTTACAAGGTCGCAGTTGTGCATATGCTGTGCGAAGTAATCCGCATCGTGGAAGTGGATGATACCCTGCTCGTGAGCTTCAACAACGTCACGGGGGAGAAGAATACGCTTTGTGATGTCCTTTGACACCTCGCCTGCCATGTAGTCGCGCTGAACGCTGTTTACAGTGGGGTTCTTGTTGGAGTTCTCCTGCTTTACTTCTTCGTTGTTACACTCGATGAGGCTGAGGATCTGCTCGTCGGTGGTGTTTGACTTTCTGACGAGAGCTCTTGTGTAACGGTAGGTGATGTAGCGGCGCGCAACCTCGAAGGCTCTCTGATTCATGATCTGGTCCTCGACCATATCCTGGATCTCTTCCACGCTGAGGGAGCGATTCATGCCGGAAGCCGCCATTTCGACATCCTCCGCAATGCGCTTGATCTGAATGGGGGTCATTCTCTCGCTGGGAACAACGCTGTCGTTTGCCTTTGTGATGGCAAGAATGATCTTCTCGGCGTCGAAGGTAACCTCAGCGCCACTTCTCTTGATAATTCTCATGATAATACCGTGCCTTTCGTTAGATTTACCTCATGTGCTCAGGCATGAGGCAATGATGTATACTGACACTAAAAGTGAATATTGTATAGTTGGGTCTGACTCACACAATATATAGTATCTGTTTGCGCGAGCAAGATTATTATAACAAGATATTGTGTTGGTGTCAATAGTTTTTTCGCATATATTGTGTGGTTTCGGATTTTTCGGCAAGATGCACACAAAACGCAGGTGATATTTGGGTACTTTTATTTCAACGCTTTAGCACAGAAAACCCGCCGTTTTCGCGTAAAGTAAAAGAAAAACGGCGGGTTTTATTGAATTTCGGGGAAGGATAAATGTTACTTCTTGAGAAGCTCGCGAATGTCGGCGAGGATGTCCTCGGCGGTTTCCTTGGGCTCTTCGGGAGTAGGTGTGGGAGCTTCTTCCTGCTGCTTCTTTTCGAACTTGCCCTTAACGGAGAGCATGATTCTGAGGAAGATGAAAATGGAGAGAGCAACGAGGAGGAAGTCGATGATGGACTGAATGAAGAGACCGTAAGCGAGGATGTTTGCGGGGGAGAGCTCGTACTGGAGGTCGGCGATGTTTGTGCCACCTGTGAGGAGGCCGACGAGAGGCATGATGATGTTATTGACGAGGGCGGTAACGATTTTACCGAAGGCACCGCCGATCACAACACCGACAGCCATGTCGATGACGTTGCCCTTTGCGATGAAAGCTTTGAAATCCGAGAAAAATTTTTTCATGAGAACTCCTTTTCTGTCTGCGGTTCCGTCCGCGAGACTTTTTTCGAATATTTACGACAATATTATATAATGAAACGCGAAAAAAATCAATGGAAAAATAAATAATAAATTTTTTTAATTTTTTTCAAAAAAGGGGTTGACAAATAAAAAGAGCTGTAGTATAATATGACACGTCCGATGGCGAGGGAACAAACCGAGCCTGAGGAAAACAGAATATGCGAGAGTGGCGGAACTGGCAGACGCGCACGTTTGAGGGGCGTGTGGTTCACACCGTACGGGTTCAAGTCCCGTTTCTCGCAAAAACAAAAAGAACGCTGATGCGTTCTTTTTGTTTTTTGCGAGAAACGGGACTAATGAAATAAATCCCCTTCGGGAATTTGTGAAATATCGCTTCGCGATATGAAATAGCTGACGCTATGAAATACGCTGCGGCGTATGGGGGGATTTATTTTATTTCACATTTTGCCGATCAGGCAAAATATTTCA